>NC_018748.1:3838526-4158403 GCF_000263195.1 Emticicia oligotrophica DSM 17448 | reverse complement strand
CCATATCCCAAAATTGGATTGGAAAAATGTTTATTTTGAGGTTCTGAAAATGACTGAATATTCGCAAAAAAAGCACCACCCAAAAGTTGGTTTTTGATAATATCAAATCTATACTCAGCTTCGTAATAAAGCATATTTTTGCCTCTGAATCTTCCCTGAATAAAAGTTCTTCCAGCATTATCATAAGTATCCCACAAAGTGCTTGGCAAATCGAAATAAGGAGATTGGCCTCCGAAAGTTAACCAATTAATATTCCAAAATGCTAAAATATTGTTTGAACCTTGAGGCAAACTCACATAATGCCTAAAATCAGAGTAAAGGGAGTAATAATTACTACTACTTTTTAAAAATTTAAAATTCTTAATAAAGGAACTATTGAAATACCAACCACCAGATACAGGACTATTTTCATTTTTCCGGGAATCATACAAAACGTTAAATACTAATCCAGAAGAAAGTGTAGGTTTAGTTATTTCATAATTCGATACATTGGTATTTAACTGAGATTCATTTTGAATAATATTGAAGTGTTTATCAAAATTATAACCAATACCAAGCAAAAAATTACTTGAAATTGACCTCGACAATAATTGATGAAACCTTAAAAATTGATAACTGTAAGTATTAAAAATAAAAGGGTTTGTACTTCCTCCTAAACCAAAATCAATAACTTTATAATTATAATATCTCCAATCTGAAACAAAGTTATATTGGTTATTTTTAGTCCAAATACTAGTTGTCAAAATTGGCGTAAACTGCTTATTCTGAGCATATTCAGGCGTAAGCTTTATAACCGAAATATTGGTATTAGGCTGGGTATAAAACGAAATATTACCATCTACTAAAACCGTAAATCCAGTTAACTGACTATACCCAAATCCTGGTAAAATTGATAATAATGGCTCTTTAACTTTAGCTTTTGAAGTATCAATAGAATAATTCTTACTAAAAACAAGATGCCAAACATCTATTACATCCACTAGTTTATTTTTAGAAGTATCTACCTGCCCAAACACTACCTTGTAAGGGATACATACTAAGAAAATTATTCTCGAAATACTCATTTTAGCCTTTCATATTAATCTTCACAGAACTTTTATCAGATATTAGCGGAATAGTCAATAACTTACTAAAAGTATTAAGATTACACTCATCAAAATGCGTATCAACACCAAAAACTACTGCTTCCTTAGGTAATTGAGCAAAAGTACCAAATATTCTATCCCAAATGCTCAATACATCTCCATAATTTGTATCTGTATAAGGTTGTAAATAATGATGATGAACATGATGAAAATTAGGAGTAACAAACAGATAACTCAGCCAAGAATCAACCTTTTCTGGTAGTCTTACTTCTGTATGAGCCAATACATTTGAAAATATTTGAATAAACTGGCGGAAAATAAGAGCCCACAATGAGACCCCGCCCAAAAATACCCAAAGTGTGGTAAAAAGCAGTCTAATTGTAGTTTCACCAGGATGTTCTCGTAATGTTGTAGAAACATCCAATTGTTTATCGGCATGATGAACTAAATGAAATTTCCAGAGTTTTTTTACTTTGTGCATCAATAAATGATAGGCATATTCGCAAAAATCAAGATATAAAAAAGTCAAGATAAAAAGCGTTAACGCATTCACTTTCTGGATTTGATGAAATAACCCAAATTCATGGTTTTGAGTCCATTTAAGCACAAAATTCATTAAATATCCTAGTACGAACTGAACTGGAGCTGCAGTAAGCATAAATTTGGCATTAAGCCATAAATGACTTACTTTATTCTTTGCGTGTTCATAAAAATACTCAATATTCCAAAACAGAAAAAAAGAGAACGACAACAATAAGACTCTATGAAAATCGGGTGCTGAATTAAAATAGTTAATCAGGTTTTTCATTTAAAATTAAAGGTTAGTAGTTAAATCTTACACGGATTATAAAAAATGATAATGGGGTTGATAAGATTAAGTTTTTTTAAATCCCACTCCTAATCATCATATACCATCAAAAAAGAAAATTCGTACACTAATCATAGATATTTCTAAGTGTTCTATATTTCTTACCGTGTAAATTTAATCTTACCAAATAGAAAAAAATTCAAAGCCACATTAAAACCCAATTAAATACTTTCGGTAAATATTTTACCTTAATTCAACCTTAACTAAGTCTAAGGTATAGGTTTCTTCAATCTGGCTTTGATAAAAAGATTGTGCGTAATTTTTTACTTCAAAAATGAGAAGGCCGTTCATGAAATCAATCATTATTTCAGTACCTAGAAGAATTTTACCTGAAACTAACTGTTCGAATCTCATGATACAATCAGATAAATGATGGCGTAGTTTTATAAAATCACTTTCAGTAGAATTTGGAAAAAAATCTTTGATGTTTTCAAAAGCCCAAGGTTCAATATGCAATTTGAGTAATCTTGGTTTTTCACTCTTGAATGATTGAATTTGTGTATTGTAAGGTAGGTTTGCTAAAAATGAAGTTTCCATAAGACTTGAAAAGATTAAGATTCAACAAAATTTTATTAAAAGTCTCTGATTAAAAATCGGGTTTTAATCAGAGAACTATAACCCTAACTAACTAAACCCACTATGGCGGATTAATACTTCTACTCTAAAAAAAGCTCTGGTTAATGTGAAACCAGAGCTTTAAGACCTAAAATTCCTTTATGAAAATTCACTATTACTGTTTCTTGATGTAAAAGTATAGGTATTATCTTAATTGCTTCTAAAAATCAAATTAAAGAGTGATTAAAAATAGAATCCGCCTCATAATACAACTCAAACACCTTATTATCAAGTATTTACAAAAAAATAGCCTAGATTTTATGTCAAGGCTATTTTATATTCTTAATAAGAATTACTACTCTTTTAAGATATAACCCATTCCCACTATTGTGTGGATTAGTTTGGAAGAAAATTCTTTATCAACTTTTTTTCGAAGAAAATTTATGTAAGTATCAATGGTATTACTGGTTGGGTCAAGGTCTGAGTCCCAAATCTTTTCAGCAATATCAACCCTGGATACTACCCTATTATGGTTAATCATTAAATACTCAAGCAAAGCATATTCTTTAGCAGTCAACAAAATATCTTTCCCGTTTCTAATGACTGTTCTGGCTGTTAAATCAAGTTCTAAGTCAGCGACTTTCATAATATTACGCTTTACTTGATGCTGCACAATTGCATTTCTTCTATGTAGAGCGTTGAGTCTCATTAAAAGCTCTTGAAACTGAAATGGTTTCACCAAAAAATCATCAATACCAGCATCAAAACCCAAGGCTTTATCGTTTAATGTACCCATGGCTGTGAGCATCAGAATTGGGGTATTTTGCTTTTCAGACCTAATTTGTTGTGTAACGTCATAGCCATTCATTTTTGGCATATTAACATCCATAATAATTACATCATAATCGTTATCGAATGCCATCTTTAGGCCCATTTCACCATCTTTGGCAATATCTGCCATGTGTGTATTTTCCTCAAGACCTTTTTTAATGAATTCAGCCAAACGGAGCTCGTCTTCTACAATCAGTATTTTCATAAAATCGAAAAATTTTAGCAAGGCAGTAAGCTACCTTGCTAATATAAATTTGTGGGAATCAGAGCAAAAATATTAAGAAAAATTATTTATGTGCGTGTTTAGCTTCTTTTTTTGTCTCTTTCTCTGTTTTTTTAGCTTCTTTCTGCTCTTTCTTCATTTCATGAGCAGCCATTTTAGCCGTTATTTTATCTTCTTTTTTCTCTAATTTAGCTGTTTTTTTTGAAACTTCAGGTGTTGTTTGGGCATTTGCATTTGCAGCAAAAATAGCCGCAATAAATGCTAAAATAAGATTTTTTTTCATGTCAGTCTATATTATAGAGTTAGCTACCAAATCACTGTTTGGCTTTCTAAATCAAAAATATATTCTAATGATAAAAAACATCTAAAACCTAAATTAAAAGCAAATTAAAGTCTAATAAAGCTGCTTTACGGGCAATTCTACTGTAAAAATTGAACCAACACCTTCTTCTGATAAAACCGATATTTTCCCAGAATGAATTTCCACGATTCTCTTGGTTAGTGGTAAGCCAATTCCATGTCCTGAGATTTCTTTGGTTTTTTCATTTCTATAAAAAGGTTCAAAAATATGTTCCGTTTCACTCGAAGACATCCCCACCCCTTTATCAATAAAATCAATCCTAATTGAATTTTTCTCATATAAAATTTTCGCTTCTACTCTTTTATCTGCACTATACTTACATGCATTTTCCATCAGATTTCTAAAAACCAATACTAATAATTCTGCATTTCCACTCACAATCATTTGCTCATCATTTTCAGGAATCTGCTCAAACTCAACATTAATATGATATTCTGGTTGATTTTTTTTAACAATATCAGAAGCAGCCCATAATACTTCATCAACCCTTACCTCTACAAAAGGCACCGACTGGGCATCGGCATTCATTCTTGCTAATTCGAGTAAACTATTTACTAAATTTATCATATTGTTAATATCCACTTGAAAGTTTTCTACAGTTTGTTTGTATTCTTCAACTGTTCGTTCTTTCATGAGTGTCACTTGGGCATTACCCAATAAAATAGATAGGGGGGTTCGAAGCTCGTGTGTTACATAAGATACAAAATTTCGTTGTTGGGTATAGGAATTATCTAGTCTATCAAGCAAATCATTGAATGTATGAGCCATTTGGCCAATTTCATTATCAAGGTCGGCTTCTGGAATTCGTGATTGAAGGTTTTTGCTAGAAATCTTCTTCATTCTTTTGGCAATTTCACCAATAGGCCGCAAATCTGTCCTGATATAATATCTCGTGGTAAGCGTAATAATACTAATTAGTAAAACCGAACTAATGATTAAAATATAAAGGAGATTTCTTTGTTTATTAAAGCCAGATAAGTCATATCCTGCAGCTTCTATTACAAGCAGACGTTTATATTTATTGTTACGACTGAGGAAAATGGTTCTTTCATATCCATCTTTTTTAAATTCAACCTCATGCTTATACACTTCTTTTAGTAAATTATCTGTTAAGTGATTAACAGCATATCTCGATTTAAAAATTACGGTGCCCGTTGAATCATAAATAATAAATTGCTCTTGAGTATAAATATTTTCTTTCATATCATCCATTGTACGAACATCTTCGCCACTCAAGCCTTTGTCTATAATCATTTTTTCAATCGAAATAGCATTATTCCGAAGGTATAGATAAAACTCATTTTCACGGAAATTACTATAAAAGAGGTATATATTAGCCGAAAAAATGATGAGTGCAACACTCAAAATTGTTGGAATACGTATGGTCTGTTTGTCAACTATTTTCATAAAGAAATTCTCGATTAATTATCATGCAATATCACATATAACAAACAAAATAAAAAAGGGCTAAGCATAAATCTTAGCCCTTCATATTATGAAAATTAATTTAAAGGCAACTTTTCTTTATAAAAGACATAGAAAATTATAGGGAAGGCTAGTAAAGTTAAAACCGTTGCGGTTATTAATCCACCAATCACTACAATTGCCAAAGGTTTTGAAGTTTCTGAGCCAATACCGTGAGAGATTGCTGCAGGAATTAAACCAATTGCAGCCATCATGGCGGTCATTATTACAGGTCTAATACGTGAAATAACACCTTTAGTAATAGCTTCCGTGAGATTCATTCGTTCATGAAGGTTTTTCTTGAATACTGAAATTAAAATAACGCCATTTTGAATACAAATACCGAAAAGTGCAATAAAACCAATACCTGCCGAAATACTAAAATTCGTACCCGAAATTAGCAAAGAAGCTATTCCACCAATGATTGCAAATGGTACATTCACCAATACAATTCCAGCATCTTTAATATTGCCAAATAATACAAATAATATCAAGAAAATCAACAACAAACTAATTGGAACTACCTGCATTAAACGGTTGGTAGCACGTTGTTGATTTTCAAAATCACCAGCCCATTTCATTGTATATCCTTTAGGTAACTTCACGTGTGCATTTACTTTTTGCTGGGCTTCTGCAATGGCACTTCCCATATCTCTTCCACGAACCGAGAATTTTACTGCATTGAAACGTTGATTAGCCTCACGGAATACTAATATTGGGCCAGTATTGTAATAGATTTTAGCTATTTCTTTCAACGGAATTTGAGTATTATTCATCGTTGGAATTAATAAATTACTGATTTCGGAATCAGATTTACGATATTCTGGTTGGAATCTAATTCTTAAATCAAACTTACGCTCTCCCTCGTATATTTGAGTAGCCGCTTTACCACCAATGGCCATTTCAATAACTGCTTGAGCATCACCTTTTTGAACACCATAAAGACCCAACTTGTCTTCATCTAATTCAATTCTCAATTCGGGCTGGCCAATATTTTTAATTACCCCTAAATCTTCAATTCCACGAACAGTAGCCAATTGATTATGTACCTCTTTGGCTTTTTTCTCCATCAAAACTAGATCTTGTCCGTAAATTTTCACGGCAATACTACCTTTAACCCCCGAAACTGCTTCCTCAACATTGTCCATAATAGGTTGCGAGAAGTTGAAGTTAACACCCGTGAATTTATCAAGCCGTTCTTGCATTTGACTGATTAATTGTTCTTTTGAAATATCTCTTTTCCAATCCTCTTGTGGGAAAATATCAACCAAAAACTCAATATTATAAAAGCCAGTTGGGTCGGTTCCATCATTTGGACGGCCAGTTTGAGACATCACCCCTTTTACCTCTGGGAAACTTCTAAATACTTGACGCATCTCATTGGTATATCGAATCGATTCATTCAATGAAATATTCATCGGCATACTTGCACGCACATAAATCGAACCTTCATTCAATTCTGGAAGAAATTCTGAGCCTAAAAACTTAAAGTTAAATAGACCCAATACTACTACAATTACAGTAATTAGTAATGTTTTGCGTTTATGATTGAATACATAATTAAAGCCTTTCATTACCCATTTTTCAATAAATAACACAAACGGGTTGTGTTTTTCACGTACATTCTTTCTTAATAAAATACTTGCTAAAACAGGCACCAACGTAAGTGTAAAAATCAATGCTCCGAGTAAAGCAAAACCCAATGTCCAAGCTAAAGGTGAGAACATTTTTCCTTCAACTTTTTGGAAAGAAAATATTGGAATCAAACAAGTTATGATAATTAGCTTTGAGAAAAATATGGCTTTACCCATTTCTGTACCAGTCTTACGAATAATACCCAATTTTGAAAGCTTATTGTATCGCTCCATACCTATCTGATTAGCCAAATTATCAAGCACCACGAAAATTCCTTCTACCATTACAACTGCACCATCGACAATAATACCAAAGTCAATCGCTCCCATTGATAGTAAATTGGCAGACATTCCTTTCAAACGAAGACAAATGAATGAAAATAATAGAGCCAATGGAATAACAATCGAAACAGTAACCGTTGTACGCCAATCGGCCATAAACAAAAACACAATGCAGGTAACAAATATAATTCCTTCTAAAAGGTTATGTGTTACGGTGTGGGTAGCAAAATGAATAAGGGTTTCTCTATTATAAAAAGTATTAATTTTTACATCTTGTGGCAAAATAGAAGTATTAAGTTCTTCAATTTTTGCTTTAACATTTTCTATAACCTGACTTGGATTTTCAGCTTTACGCATCACAACAATACACTCAAGAACATCATTTTGTCCATCTCTACCAGCTTGACCCAGACGAGGTAAGGCCGATTCTGTAACTGTTGCCACGTTTTTTACCGTAATTGGTACGCCATTCGCACTTTTAATGATTATTTTTTCTATGTCATTAATCCCCTTCAAAAGGCCAATTCCACGAACAACATAAGCCTCTGAATTTTTTTCAATCACATCTCCACCAACGTTTACATTCGAGTTGGCAACCGCTTGATAAAGCTCAAGTGGAGTAACATCATAATCTGCTAGTAAATGAGGATTAGCACTAATCTCATAGGTTTTTACTTCTCCACCAAAACTAACTACATCTGCTACACCTGCTACCCCTTTCAACTGTCGTTCAACCACCCAATCTTGGATTGTTTTCAATTCTCTGACAGTTCGTGCTTTACTTTCAAGTGTATATCTGAAAATTTCACCAGTAGGGCCATAAGGAGGTTGTATATCAGGTTCAATACCTTCTGGTAAATTTACACTTCCTATCAAATTATTAATTTGTTGACGAGCAAAAGCATCATCAACACCATCTTCAAACATAACTTTCACAACCGAAAGACCAAAAACAGTAGTCGAACGAATATCTGTTTTCTTTTGAACAGGATTCAATCCGATTTCTATTGGAATTGAAACAAACTTTTCAACCTCCTCCGCACTTCGGCCCGGCCATTGTGTAATAATTGTGATTTGTGTATTTGTTACATCGGGAAAAGCCTCAATTGGTGTATTTTGGTAGGCAATCCAACCACCAATAACTGCTAATAAAGTAGCAAAAAAGATAAAGTATTTATTTTTGAGGGAAAAGGATAAAATTCCTTTGATGAATTTGTTCATGACACTCGTTGTTTGCTTGATAGCACAAAAGTGTTGTGGTAGTCTGAAAGACGTTTAAAGGAAAGATTAAAAGAGGATTAAAACAAAAATAAGTTTAATAAGAAAGGATTGAATATATTTAATGAACAAATATGTAACTATTCAAAAAATCCACAAAGATTTCTAAAAAAATATCTAGTTTAATAATACCCTAGTTTATTTCTTAAAAACCTTTGTGGATGATAATTTACACTTAATATTAATTCCAGCCTCCGCCTAATGCTCTATAAGTGTTAACAGCCGCATTCAATTGTTTCATGCGAGTTTCGATTAATTCCATTCTGGCTTCAAGTACATCTCGTTGAGTTAACAATACCTCCATGTAATCTGCACGTGCAGCTTTGAAAAGTTTTAGCGAAATATCTGTTGACCTTGTCAATGCTTCCACTTGATTATTTTTCATTGAATAATTCTTTTCAAGATTATTAATGTTTGCCAACTGATTTGTAACCTCGATAAATGCATTTAAAACAGTCTTTTCATAATCGTAAACTGCTTGAATCTGCTTGGCATTCGCATTTTTATAAGTTGCTGTAATTGCATTTTTATTTACTAATGGACCAGCCAAATCTCCAGCTAATGACATAATCAAAGATTGTGGCAAATTCGCTAATAAAAGTGGGTTAAACGAACGAAAACCTAATGATGCAGAAAGCCCCAACGAAGGATAAAAATTAGCTTTTGCAACACTTACATTCAATTTAGCAGCTTGAATACCTAATTCTGCACGACGAATATCGGGGCGTTTTTCCAATAACTGTGCAGGTAATCCAACGGAAATTTTCGTAGGTACCATTGAAGCAAATTGTTGTGAACTTCTTTGAATTGGTCGAGGGAAACGTCCAACTAAAAAATTTATTCGATTTTCGGTTTCAACTATTTTCTGCTGAATTTCAAATTGAAGACTTTGAGTCTTAAAAACCTCAGCTTCAAATCTTTGAACAGCCAATTCTGTAACTTTTGCTGCTTCTTTTTCTTGTTTGATAATCAATAAAGCCGAATTTAATATTTCGATGTTTTTCTTGACAATATCTAATTGATTATCAAGTGCTAACAATTCGTAATAAGAATTAGCAATTTCAGCAACTAAGTTGGTCACCAGAAAGTTTTTTCCTTCAATTGTTCCTAAATAATTGGCGGCAGCTGCTTTTTGAGCATTACGCAATTTATGCCAAATATCTACCTCCCAGCTAGCAAAAGCCCCAAAATAAGAATCAGGAAGAACAACTGGAGTTCGTTTTCCTGGCTTAATTTCAGTAATTTCATCACTTGCACCCTTACTCGTATAGCGTGAAACTTTATCAACACCCGTTCCGCCCCCTAATCTTACAAATGGAAGGTACTCCCCTCTTCGTGCCATGATTTCATTTTTCGACATCTCAATTTCTTGCATTGTAATATTCAGCTCCTGATTATTTAGCAGTGCTGTGTCTATCAATGCATTTAGATATGGGTCATTGAAAAAATCCTTCCATTTTAGTTTCGCAGAATTGGTAGAATCCTGTGAAGCTGCATAATTAGGCAATGATTTATTTTCTATTTTGCCAATTATGGCCGGTGTTTTACAAGAGTCGAGAACTATTGCTGAAACGGCCAAAGCAATAAACAGAAGTTTCTTTTTTATGTTATTTCGTATCATCTTCGTCGTTTCGGTTTAATAATTTTTTCAATCTTTCATTCGCTTTTCTGATATTTTTCAAAATCTTACCGCGTTCTTCACTTGATTCCACAAACCTTTCAGATAATGGTTCTTCGTCCTCGTCTTTAATTAGATGTTTACCATCGGATAAACTTCCAAATATGTAATACAGACCTGGAATTATCATTACACCGAAAATTGTACCGAAAAGCATTCCACCCATAGCTGAGCCACCGATTGTTTTATTACCAATTGCACCAGCACCATGAGAAATAACCAAAGGAATTAGACCTGCTACGAAAGCAAAAGATGTCATTAAAATTGGTCGGAAACGAACTTTAGCTCCTTCAATGGCAGCATCAAAAATCGACATACCTTTTTGTCGCTGTTGAACGGCAAACTCTACAATCAATACGGCATTCTTCCCTAAAAGACCAACTAACATGATAAGACCTACTTGAGCATAAACATCATTGGCCATACCCATCGCTTTTAGCAAGAAGAAAGACCCAAATACCCCAACAGGTAGCGAGAAAATTACAGCCATAGGCAACAAGAAGCTTTCATATTGAGCCGCCAAAACGAAATAAACAAATATCAAAACGACAGCAAAAACATAAATTGATTCGTTTCCTCGTTTGGCTTCATCATAGGATAAACCTTCCCAAGCAATATCATAACCTTTTGGAAGTGTTTTTGATACTTCTTGAATAGCCTTGATTGCATCGGCAGTGGTATAACCTTTCGCTGGTTGTCCTTGAATTGACGATGAGTTGTACATATTATACCTTGTAATCTCGTTTGGACCCTGTTTTTTCACTAATTTCATGAATGCTGAATAAGGCACCATTTCGCCATTATCGTTTTTTACAAACATATTCATAATATCAGAAGGAAGACGTCGGAATTCTGGTGATGACTGAACATAGACCTTAAAGAAACGGCCAAAACGAATGAAACCCTGTTCATAAGTACTACCAATCATGATATTAAGATTCTCCATTGCTTTTCCAATGGATACCCCCTTTTGCATGGCCACATTATTATCAATCTCTAATTCATATTGAGGATAATTCGCGGCAAAGAAAGTAAATAAACCAGTCAACTCTTTACGCTTACCTAAAGCAGCCATAAAGTCTTTGTTTACCTTATCGAATTCTTGATAATCAGTTGTATTATTCTTATCAAGCATACGCATTGAAAAACCTGCTGAAGAACCAAAACCGGGTACGGCAGGTGGCTCGAAATACTCTACAACTGCCCCTAAATCTTTAGTTTTTTCTTCTAATTCTTCGATAATTTCATGTACTCCTCTTTCTCTTTCAGACCAGTTTTTCAAGTTAATCAAACAAGTACCAGCATTCGAACCACGACCTTCGGTCATGATTTCGTATCCTGCCAATGAAGAAACCGATTCAACGCCTTCTACTTTCTTACAAATTTCTTGTAATTCTCTTGAAACTGCATTTGTTCTTTCAAGTGTTGAACCCGGTGGTGTTTGAATAATGGCATAAATTGTACCTTGGTCTTCACTTGGAATAAATCCCGCTGGTAAGATTTTGTTTTCGAAGATAATTCCAACACTAAAAGCAACTAATATTAAGAACGTTAGCAATCGTTTATTAACAATGAACTTCAAAACACTCACATAACGACCTGTTAACTTTTCAAAACCTTTGTTGAATTGGTCAATGAGCCAATCAATTGGAGATTTTTTCTTTGGTTTTCCATGATTATTTTTAAGAATCATGGCACAAAGTACTGGGGTTAGCGTAAGAGCAACAACAGCCGAAAGTATGATAGAACTCGCCATCGTAATTGAAAACTGCCGATAGAAAGTACCCACAGGACCTGACATAAAGGCAATTGGTAAGAACACAGACACCATTACGAGCGTAATTGCAATGATAGCTCCACTGATTTCGCCCATTACTTTTCTAACAGCATTATATGGCGAAAGATGCTCTTCTTCCATTTTGGCGTGAACGGCCTCAACAACCACAATCGCATCATCAACCACAATACCAATAGCCAAAACCAATGCAAAAAGTGTGATAAGATTTATAGAAAGCCCAAACATTTGCATCACGAAAAATGCACCAATTAATGACACAGGTACGGCAATAATTGGAATAAGTGTCGAACGCCAGTCGCCTAAGAAAAGGAAAACAACCAAAGCCACCAAAATAAAGGCATCACGTAAGGTATGAAGTACTTGCTCAATTGAGGCATCCAAAAATTTCGATACATCATAACTCAACTTATATTCAACTCCGGGAGGGAAAGTTGCTTTTAACTCCTCCATTTTATCTTTTACTTGTTGAATTACTTCACTCGCATTACTACCCACATTTTGTTTCAATACAATCGCTGCCGAAGGATGACCATCAAGGTTAGAATAAATATCAAAAAATTCACTGCCAAGTTCTACTTTAGCAACATCTTTCAATCGAATACTTTCACCAGCAGGATTTGCTCGCAGAATCACATTTTCATACTCTTCGGGTTTATTGTAGCGGCCTTTGTATGTCAAAACGTATTCTAAAGATTGAGCCGCTATACCAGAACTTTGACCAATACGACCCGGGCGACCAATAATACTTTGCTCTGCCAATGCTTTCATTACATCTTCAGCCGAAATATTATATGCACGCATACGGTCTGGATTTAACCAAACCCTCATCGCAAATTGGCGACTACCCAAAATTTGCGTTCTTGCTACCCCATTGATACGGTTAATTTCGGGTAAAAGGTTTACGTTAGCGTAGTTATACAAAAACTTTTCATCGAAATTCTTACTTGTTCCATAGAGATTAATGTACATCAACATACTTGGTTGGATTGGTGTAATCACAACCCCTTCACGTTGTACTAACTCTGGTAACAAAGGCATTACTTGGTCAACCCTTGTTTTTACCCTAATAACCGCCTGATTAGGGTCGGTACCCGGTTCAAAAATTACACGAAGCGTTGCTTCACCCGCACTTGTTGCATCGGTGGCGAGGTATCTCATTCCCTGAACACCATTGATGGCATTTTCGAGGGTTACGAGTGTAGATTTAACGAGAACGTCAGCACTTGACCCTGGGTAAGCAATAAAGATATTGACTGTTGTAGGGGCAATTTCTGGAAACTGCGAAGTTGGCAGTTGCTTGATGGCTAAAGTACCAGTAAAAACTATCAATACCGAAATAACGATAGCCAATACAGGTCGTTTGATGATATTACTAAACATATATTTCTTTTGTTTCGGTGGATAAAAACTATTCAGCGTAAAGACTTAAGTGTGAAATTACCTGTGAAGGTTCTTCAAACTTGTAATCTATCTTTTGGTTTTCTTTTACTTTTCTTAAACCTTCCAAAAGAATCTTGTCGCCAGTAGATAGACCAGAAGAAATAGCATATAAATGCGGCATTTCAGCGGCAATCGTTACGGGGCGAGAACGCACAATATTGTCTTTATCAATTACATACACATACGTTTTATCGAGTACCTCAAAAGTAGCTTTTTGTGGAATAAGCAATGCATTTTTCACAGGAACTGTTACTTGAATATTACCTGTTTCACCATGTCTTAATAGTCCTTCTGGATTGGGGAACGTTGCTCTAAAGGCGATATTTCCTGTTTCATTATCAAACTCTCCTTCAATGGTTTCTACAATACCCGGAAACTTAAACAATTCATTATTAGCCATTTTGAGCGATACTTTTTGCATTCCACCATCACTTTTTGCATGGGTTTTAAAGTTTAAATACTGTGCTTCTGGCACATTGAAATAAACCCACATTTTGCTATTATCTGATAAAGTTGTAAGTAAATCACCTTCATCAACCAAACTACCTTTTCTTACACGAAGGCGGTCCATGATTCCATCAAATGGTGCTCGAATTTCAGTAAATCCCAAATGCACTTTCGTTAGAGCCAATTCAGCAAGAGCTTTGTCTAGTTTTGCTTTGGCCAGAGCTAATTCATTTGCTGAAACAATATTTCCATCAGCCAATGATTTGGTGTTTTTATATTCAATTTCTGCATAATTTGCTTCCGCTTCCGCTTTTTTCATTTCTGCTTGATAGAGGTTTGGCATAATCTGGAACATTAATTGTCCTTTTTTCACAAACTTACCTTCATCTACAAAAATGCCTTGTAAATAACCCTTCTCAAGGGCACGTAACTCGATATTATTAATTGATCGAATTTGGCAAACATAGTCGGTAGTGACAACAGTATCTTTGCGGATGGGAGAAGTAACTAGAAGTTTGGCATCTTCTTTCTTTTCCTCTTTTTCTTCTGACTTACAACTCGCATTAAAAAGCAAGACAGTCAAACCTAAAAACATGAGTGATTTTTTCATAATTATTCTTCTTCGGATTTAAAATTTATAATTGTCGAAGAGCTATTAAAATATAGGCAAAGCGTTGCCATTGAGGCCGAAAAGCCTATTTTAAAGCTTGTTTTTTTGCGTTTGATATACTGTTTGAATGTAGAGTTCTGTAAAAGCAGCAGAATGATTTACCTCAAACAGGTTCGAAATTTGATTTAATTGTATTGATGTCTTTTATAAGCAATTTTGCTTTCAAAAAACTAAAATCATAGTAAATAGGCACAGTTTAAAATAAACCTTTTATGGCCTTTATGATTTTTTTTAAATAAATAATAGTAGGTAAATTTTGATTGTAAGCCTAATAGGCAAATGGAAGGTTTTTTGGTATAATTATTTTCTTGTGTGGGATATGGTTTTTTATTTGTTTTCGCATCTTCGACTATTTCTTCTAAATAAAAGAAAAGATTATAAAAAGAAATAGCTGTTTTGAGGGTTAGTGCAAAAGTCTTAGTTAAACCACTCAAAGGCAAAACAATTGAGTTTCTTTTGTGAGGTGATAGAGTCGGACTAATATTTCTTTTAAACTCATCCGCTCGACAACTGGCACCCATTAAAAGAATACACAAAAAAAGAAGATATTTCAAAATTGTGTTACCCA
Source organism: Emticicia oligotrophica DSM 17448 (assembly GCF_000263195.1). Lineage (GTDB taxonomy): Bacteria > Bacteroidota > Bacteroidia > Cytophagales > Spirosomataceae > Emticicia > Emticicia oligotrophica. The sequence continues at coordinate 4,143,221 of NC_018748.1, read as the reverse complement.
TTTATTTTTACAAAAATATTCAACGATGGCTTTCCAAATAAGTATATCGTCTTAAAATTTGATTAAAACTATCCCCAAAGTCGATGATTAAAGGTATTGTAATACAATTAATTATCATTAAAATTGGGGTATAAGAATCGAGTTACTAATTTCAGTAACCCGAATCTAAAATAAATAAACAAACAATAATTATTGAATAAGTGCTTGATATAAAGTCAATTGGTTTTCAGTCACAATTGGCGTATTTGCCTCAACTCCTGAATAAATAAAGGTTTTATCACCAACTACTTTGTAAATCGAAATAGGTTTTACAGCCAATTTTCCTGACTCTTTTACAACCACAAAATTCTGATTATTATCAAAAACTACAGCTTTGCTAGGCACAGCAAGACGTTGCTCAGAACCACCATATTCAACTATAATATTCGTAAACATTTCTGGTTTTAACTGAAAATCTTTGTTCATCAATTGAATTCGTACCTTTTCAGTTTTATTCATCGGGTCAAGCGTATTGAAAATTTTATCAATCTTGCCTGTATATACTTTATCTGGAAAAGATATAGTGGTAATTTTTGCTTCTTGCCCTAAATGCACCTTTGCAATATCTGATTCATATACATTTGCCATGACCCAAACACGGTCAAGGTTGCTAATTGTAAATAAATTTTCGGGGTCATCTCCACGCAGTTCCATGCCCGTAGCCGCGGTTTTTTCAACAATAAATCCATTAGTCGGAGCTTTAACTACATACAACATTCCTTTAGCACCTAAGATACTCTTTCTTTCTGCCACCCTATTTACTTCTGCTTTTGCAGTTTCTACACCCTCTTTGGCTGCAACTAATTCTTTTTGAGATGAAAGGCCAGACTTTGTCATATCTTCAGAAACTTGAAGATTTTTTTGTGCAACCGATAAATTACTTTTGGCAGAAATTGCTTGTTGCTCCAAATCGGCTAAATCTCCACTTCTAATCACCGCTAAAACTTGTCCTTTTTGCACATAATCGCCTAATTCGACTTTAACCTCCTCGATGTGTCCACCTACTAAAGGAAAAACTTTCACAACACCATCTTGGTCAAAGGTAATTTTGCCAGTTAAATTTAAAACCTGATTTACAGTTTTTACTTCTGCATTGATAGTTTTTAAATTTTTATAAGTTTCTGCATCTAAACTGACTTGCTTTTGAGCTGCTTCCTTAGAATCTTGTTTGGTCTGCCCTTCTCCACAACCAGTCATTGCAGTGGAAAAAATCGATACAATCGATAGCCCCAGAAACAATAATCTCAATGAATTTTTCATGTTATTTTATTTTTAAATATATAATTTCGATAAAAATTAATTCAAAATTGCTTTACCAACCGTAAAGTTTAGATTTTCAAAGGCAGATACTCTATCGTTTTGCAGTTGATTATATTGCAAAATTGTTTGTTTATAAGAGTCAAAAAAATCTATAAACTCAACAACTGTAATGTTTTGTTTTCGATAATTATCTAATACTCCAGCGATAAGTTTAGAAAAATCGTCACTAAACTTACTGTCAATTGATTTAGCAACTGTATCTGCTTGACGTGCTTTATAGAAAGCATTTTGAACATCTTTTTCTACTTTCAACTGATACGATTCTTGTAATTTTTCAGCTTCTTGTATTCTTATTTGAGCGGCTTGAATATTTCCTTGGTTTTTATTAAAAACAGGTAGGTTCATGCTAACGCCAAGTCCTAAATAATTTTGTACAAAACTACCATTTCGGTCATATGTCATTTGAAAAGTCAAATCTGGTTTTTTATTAGCCATTTGGAATTCCAAATTACGCTCTTCAATTTTTCTTTGTGTCAATGCACCTTTCAAATCAAATCTATTTTCCGAAGCAATATTTATTAAATCACTGATTGTCAGCTTATTAAAGTCGACATTCGTAAAAACTGATTCAACCACTGGTTCGATAGTATACTGTTTTTTTGAACCAAGCAAATAACCTAAATCTCTTTCGTCATCAAATTTTTGTTGAATCAATGATTGCTTTTCAGTATTCAGTGAAACCAAATAAGCTTTTAATCGAGCTAAATCTTTTAAAGGGACATTTCCACGATTAAATTGCTCTTGATAGGCATTTAAGGTCTGTTGGAGCGTTGATATTTCTTGTTCATAAACTACCAATGCCTGATTGGTAAAATATAAATCATAGAAAGTGGCATGTAATTGATACTGAAGATTTCTGATTAATTCTCTAAAGCTATTTTCGGCTTGTTCGGTATTAGCTTGAGCAAGAGAAATGGCCTTCTGGCGTTTTTGGGCAACTTGAACGAGGTATTGAAATTGAATAATTTGCTCCGCATTATTTTTTTTAAAACCTCCTAACTCCTTGTTTTGTGTATTGTAAGGCATGTGCTCAAAATATAGACTCGGATTGGGTCTCAAACCAGCTTGTAATTCGTATGCTCTACCTTCGGAAATTCCCAATTTAGCAGCCACTAACTGAAGATTTTCCTTGAAAAAATCATCTTCAGCTTGCTTTAAAGTCAGCTTCAACGTATCACTTTGTGCAGAAACTCTAAATCCCAGTAATAGTAAAACAAAAATCAATTTCTTCATCACATTCATTTATTTTGATGATGTAAAATTGTTTTTTGAATATCAAGTCGATTTTAAAGGAAGATTAAAAAAAGGTTAAAAGAAGTATTATAGAGAAAAGAAGTTTTGAATTATCAAATAGACTAAACTTAAACTAAATAAAAAAGGCTGATAAACTTAAATTTACCAGCCCTTTTAGCATCATAATTAATAATTATCATATATTATTCCCACTCAATGGTTGCTGGTGGTTTCGAACTAATATCATACACTACCCTATTGACTCCCTTCACTTTATTGATAATTTCGTTAGAAACATCAGCTAAAAACTCATAAGGTAAATGTGCCCAATCGGCGGTCATTCCATCTATACTCGTTACAGCTCTAAGGGCAACAACTCTTTCATAAGTACGTTCATCACCCATTACTCCTACACTTTGTACTGGAAGCAACATTGCTCCTGCTTGCCATACTTTATCGTACAATCCAGAACTTTTCAGACCATTGATAAAAATGGCATCAACTTCTTGTAAAATTTGTACTTTCTCAGCCGTTACATCGCCTAAAATCCTAATTCCTAAACCTGGTCCTGGGAAAGGATGACGTCCTAAAATATTTTGAGGAATATCTAAAGCTTTACCTACTTCTCTAACACCATCTTTGAAAAGTAATCTCAATGGTTCAACTACCTGCAGCTTCATAAAGTCAGGTAAACCACCCACGTTATGATGCGATTTGATGGTTACTGAAGGGCCTTTGACCGAAACTGACTCAATTACATCAGGATAGATTGTTCCTTGACCTAACCATTTTGCTCCTTCAATTTTATGAGATTCGGCATCAAAAACATCAATGAATGTTTTTCCAATAGCTTTTCGTTTAGCTTCAGGGTCTGTTAAACCTTTCAATGCTTCATAAAATCTATCTTTCGCATCAACACCCACAACATTTAACCCCAAACCTTTATATGAATCAAGCACCTCTTCAAATTCACCTTTACGAAGCAAACCATTATCAACGAATATGCAATATAGATTTTTTCCGATTGCGTGGTGAATTAAAGTTGCTGCCACCGATGAATCAACACCACCAGATAGACCCATAATTACTTTATCCTCGCCTAATTTTTCACGTAAATCTTTGATTGTTTCTTCTACAAATGAATCGGGCGTCCAAGACTGAGAACATTCACAGATATCCACCACAAAGTTTTTAATAATTGTTTTTCCCAAAACTGTATGTGTCACTTCTGGGTGAAACTGAATACCATAAACTGGTTTTTCCTTTATTTTAAAAGCTGCAACTTTTACTGTATCAGTAGAAGCAATAATATCCGCATCTTTAGGAGGCTGTGCAATGGTATCACTGTGCGACATCCAAACTTGAGTATCATCAGCCACGTCCTTAAATAAAGCGTAACGATTATCTACTTTATTCAAAATTGTGCGTCCATATTCTCTAATTGAAGAGGGAGCCACTTCGCCACCGCCAGTTTGAGCCATCATTTGTGCTCCATAACAAACACCCAAAACAGGAAGCGTTTTGGCAAATTCTTGCCAATCAACAATCGGAGCATCTTCATCTCTTACTGAACACGGACTCCCTGAAAGAATAACACCTTTAATTTCGGGTGTAATAGCGGGAATTTTATTGAAAGGGTGTATTTCACAATACACATTTAGTTCTCTAACTCGACGGGCAATAAGCTGGGTAAATTGCGAGCCAAAATCAAGAATAAGGATTTGTTCGGTCATGATTACATTTCTAAAATACAAAATTAGGAGAAAAAGCCTTTGCTTGCAAACAAAGTTTCTACCTCCTACCAACTATTATGGTCTTTTATATGAAACGAATAGAGTTTTAGAACTGAAAATAGATAAATTGGGCAGGTTGGTCGAAAACGCCAAGCAGGAAAAAGGCAATCATGAAAGCATAATATATTATCCATCTTTTTGGAGTAGAATAACTTGAAATAATTGCTCGGATACTTTTATCTCTTTGAATATAATGAATCATTTCCATGAAGATTATTAAGCATAAAGCAATAATAAATTCAACGATGGTAAAGCCTAAAAATACATTTTGAGATAAATATTGATAAGTCAAGAACTCATGCCAAGTTGGAAGATTCGTAAATAAATGTGTAATCAAATGCCAACATTGACTTTGTTCAAGGTAATTTCCTCTGAAAAATATCCATGCAAAAGCAACCAATAAAAAAGTAATGAAAGATTGAATACTTTTATGAAGCATTGGAATTCGCTCAATTCCAGTTATTTTGTAGAAAAACTCCCTTGGTTTCTTTGTCAATCGGGCAAAAATCAAATAAAATCCGTGTAATGCTCCCCAAATAATAAAGTTCCAATTGGCTCCATGCCACAAACCACTCACTGCAAAAACCAAAAATTGGTTGAAATTTTGTCGAGTTTTGCTAACCCGATTACCACCTAATGGGATATACAAATAATCACGGAACCACGTTGAAAGTGATATATGCCATCTTCTCCAAAACTCAGAAATACTTTTAGAGAAATACGGACGGTCGAAATTTTTCATGAGTTTAAAACCCATCACTTCGGCAGTACCAAGAGCGATATCTGAATACCCAGAGAAATCGCAGAAAATTTGAAAGGTAAAGAAAAAAGTAGCTACGATGATTGGAATTCCTTCATATTCCATCGGACTATTATAAACTTTATCGGCAAATAGAGCTAATCGATCGGCAATGACTACTTTTTTAAAAAGCCCCCAAGCCATTAGTTTTAAGCCGCTCGTAACTCTTGCATAATCAAAAGTCATCCTTTCATAGAATTGATGCAAGACATTTTGTGGTCGTTCAATTGGCCCAGCCACCAACTGTGGGTAAAACATTACATAAAGTGCATATATACCAAAATGTCTTTCAGCCTTTTGATTGCCACGATATACTTCAATTGTATAACTCATCGCTTGAAAAGTATGAAAAGATAAGCCAATTGGTAAAATAAAATCAAGTAATTTAAAATGAGCGATATTGGCCTGTGCTAAGGCAAAAATGGCAAAGTTTGTATATTTAAAAAATGCCAAAACCCCAATATTTGCCACCAAACTCATAATCAAGTAAAGCCTCTTTTGCTTTCCTTGTGCATTTTCAATCCAAATTCCAGCATAGTAATCAACTACAATCGTAAAGCCTAAAATCAAAAGATATTCAGGCTTAAAAACCATATAAAATACACAACTTGCTGCCAAAAGCCACCACCATCTATTATTATGCTTAAACAAAAAATAAATAATCGTAACAATGGGAAAAAACAATAAAAATTCTATTGAATTAAAAATCATATTTTTATCAGAGAATAAAGTCTTCAAATGGAAGTACTTTATGATGCTTTTATTTCTTTTTTAATAGCTGAATAATTTTTCTGGTTCGAATATCTCCGCCTTTTTGTGTTAGGTGATAGGCCATATCATGATAAAGCGAATCTGCAAAAACAAAATCAGTGGGTTTACCTAAAATTGGAAAAACGGCTAAAGAATCATACTCTTTTTTATATTTTTCAATAATTGGTTTATCTAAAGCATAATTTTCTTCCGAATAAGTTGGATAGACAAAATATACCTCTACTCCCCTTGCTTTCATTGTTTTATAGAATAAATTCATATCTTGAATTGATTCTTTTAAACTCATTTTATCACTCAAAATTGCCCTTGGGATAGTTTTAAATCTTGGATTATTATAATGACTTACTAAATCTCCATATTGATTGGCCGCCCCTCTAAAAAACACACTGGTGGTATCGTTAATTGAATAATCAATTTTATTTTGTTTGATTAATCGCTCTAAACCAACCCTAAAAACTTTGATTCTCAACAAACTGTAAGCCCTTATTCTTTCAAAAATATCATCATATTCAATCCATTCATGTGCTTTTGGGAAATATCGAGCCATCAACATTTGTTCACTGATATTTCCTTTACTCTCAATGATATATTCAAAACCCATAATTACTGTATCACCTTTCTTTAATTCTGATTCTAATTGCTTTAGCATAAACTTCGAGCCATAATTATAATGAATAGCCATGTTTACAATAGGCTTTTTCAGAGAGTCTGTTAATAATTTACTATTGATTCCATAAGCAAAATTAGAACCAGCTATCAAAACAACTTTTGGAGATGGTGTTTCTTGAAGAATTTTATATTTATCAATAATAATTGCATTGTAGGATGTTTCAAAGTCGTGTTTTTTGTAAGGGTCAAAATAGAAAAATGCCTCAATAGTTCCCCATGAAAGGGCAGATAATACAATTACTTTAATTAAAAAGATTTTTATATTCATATAAATTAATGTACAAAAACAAATTAAATCATTTTTTGATGAGTATTTTTAATAAAATTGACCCCAATATTTCAATGTTTGGTTCAAAAAATGATAGTTTTGTAAAATATCAGATTTTAAATTATAATGAATTTACCAAGGTTTATTGCTCAAAGAATTCAAAAAACCAACACAACCACATTTACTTCAACAGTTACAAAGATTGGAATATCAAGTATTGCAATTGGCTTGGCTGTGATGATTATTTCATTTAGTATCTTGATTGGCTTCAAAAAAACCATCAAAGAAAAACTTTTTAGTTTGAGTTCTCACATTCAAGTAAACAAAATTACGCTGAATCAATCGTTTGAGGAAACGCCTTTGACAATAAATACAAAATTTCATCAAAATTACAGAAAAATCCCCGAAATCAGGCATCTTCAGGTAGTTGCTAATAAAGCTGGTTTATTAAAATCAATAGAAGAACACGCTGGTATTGTGATAAAAGGCGTTGGAAAAGACTATGACTGGGATACTTTTAATGAAAATTTGGTCGAAGGTAGAAAAATAAATTTTAAGGATACAACCTATTCTGATGAGATAATTATCAGTAAAAAAATAGCTAATCAGCTAAAAATCAAACTTTCTGACGAAGTACGTATTTACTTTATTCAAAATCCTCCACGAATTAGAAAAGTAAAAGTAGTTGGTATTTATGATACAGGTTTGGAAGAATTTGATAAAAACTTCATTCTAGGAGATTTAGCATTAATTCAGAAAATGAATGATTGGAATAATCAAACAGTGGGTCATTATGAAATTTTTATCAAAAATTTTGACCAATTAGATGCTACCGCCAAACAAGTTTTTGATGAAATAGACCAAGACATGCAAATATTAAGAGTTACCGATATGTTTCCAGCCATTTTTGATTGGCTTAGCCTCATGGACAGAAATATTATCGTGATTATTGGACTAATTTTGTTAGTTGCTAGTTTTAATATGATTTCTGTCTTGCTGGTAATGATGATGGAGCGAACACCAATGATTGGTTTATTAAAAGCATTAGGTTCTGATAATGCCAAAATTCGAAAGATATTTATTTACAATGGTCTAACAATCATTATCAAAGGAATGGCTTATGGCAATATCATTGGTTTAGGGTTCTGTTTTCTGCAAAAAGAATTCAAAATTATTCCCTTAGATTCCGAAAGCTATTATATGAGTTTTGTTCCAATTTCTATTGATTGGCTAACAGTTTTATGGCTAAATGTTGTAACGGTTATACTAGTTTGGGCAGTTATTACCATTCCAACATTTGTAGTTTCAAAAATGAAATTAGTTGAATCACTCAAATTCAAAAGCTAGTTATTTTCGAACCAATAAAAAAGGGACTTTGCTTTCGCACAGTCCCTTTTTTGTATCTCTTTATTAAGCATTTGCTCTTGTATTATCCTTAAAAACGAGCACAAAAAGTACTAATACTACTGCAGCAATGGCCGCAGGTACCATCCAAACTGATGTCCAATCGTGCGTACTTACTTCGCCTACTTTTGTTGTATACTTATCTAAAACTTTGCCAGAAAGGATAGAACCAATACCCATACCAATTCCGTAAGTGGCTAAAGTAATTAAACCTTGAGCTGAGTTCTTAATTTTTTCACCCGCTTTGTTATCTGTATAAATTTGTCCGGTAACAAAGAAGAAGTCATAACATACACCGTGAAGAACAATCGCTAAATAAAGCATCCATTCAGATGAAATTCCATCTCCATAACCAAAACAAATAAAGCGTACAATCCAAGCAATTAAGCCAACTATCAACATTTTCTTGATTCCAAATTTACTTAAAGCAAAAGGAATAAGTAGCATAAAACCAACTTCAGAAACCTGACCAAGAGACATCTTATTTTCAACATTTGTCATATTTGATTCTGTCAATGATAAATTGGCGTGAGCATAGTAGAATGAAAGCGGAATACAAACTAAAATTGAACAAATAAAGAAAATCAAAAACGAACGGTCTTTGAATAATACAAACGCATCTGTACCTAAAATCTCGCCGATAGAAGTTGCTTTAGTTGCTTTTGGAGGTGTATTTGGAAGCGTAAATGCAAAAACCGCCCAAGCAATTGAAGTAAACATAGCAATTTGGAAGATTGTTACCTTATCGCCTACACCATAGAAACCAATAATATTTGTAATGACAATCCAAGCAATTGTACCAACTACTCTTATCGAAGGAAATTCTTTTTCAGGATTTTCCATTTGATTCATTGCAATGGAATTTGAAAGTGCCAAATTTGGTGCGAAAGTTATCGTGTAAGCCAAAATATACCAGAAGAATACATCTGGGTCTTTAGTTTGAATTAAAAAATATAGAATTATTGCCCCAATAATATTTAAAACACCCATCACTTTTTGAGCAGAAAAGAAGCGGTCAGCAATCATACCCATAAAGAATGGTGCAACAATCGAAGCGATAGAAAATGTCGCATAAGCCCCTCCTATTTGGTCGCCTGTTGCATTCAAAGATGTAAATAAATATTTTCCCATTTGGCCATACCAAGCTCCCCAAGTACAAAACATGAGAAACATCATCAACATTAATTTAATTCGTGTTAGAGCTGTCATAGTGTTTAAAAAAATAGATTATATGATTGTTAAGTTTTATTTAGATTATCCCCAAATTTTTGTACCTTCTGTGCAGTTTTTACACATTTCTATCTCCGAACGTGCTGTTGTAAGCGATTTCCTAAAATGCTGATAAGGAGCACTTTGCCAAATATCTTTGAATGATTTAGCTTTTAAATCTCCCATTCTGTATTCTGCATCTTTATCAAAACAACAAGGAACAACCAAACCATCCCAAGTAATTACACATGAATGCCACATTTTCCAACAATGGTCAAGTAGCTTATTCTTGATTTTATACTGCCCCTCTCCTATCTCTTCGTATCTTGAATATCTATCAATCGTTGGAATTAAGGGCGAGCCATTTTCGTAATCATAAATTTGTGCTGTTTTAAAAGCTACTTCATCAACACCAATTTCTTTGGCTAATTGCTTTACATCTTCAATTTGATGCTCATTGGGTTTAACTACCAAAAATTGAAAAATAATGTGTGGCGTTTTTGACTTTAACTCTTTTTTCCAATGCACAATCTTTTTAGTTCCTTCAATAACTTTATCTAAATTTCCACCAACTCTGTATTGTTCATAAACATCTTGGGTTGTTCCATCAATTGAAATAATCATTCTATCCAAACCCGATTCAATAGTTTTTTTTGCCAAAGTATCTGTTAAATAATGTGCATTAGTGGAAGTAGCAGTATAAATGCCTTTTTGGGAAGCATATTTAACTAATTCTAAGAATTTCGGATGTAAATATGGCTCTCCTTGAAAATAGAAAATCAAATATAGTAGTGTTTCTGAAAGTTCGTCAATGGTTTGCTTAAAAAGATTTTCAGGAAGCATACCCGTTGGACGAGTAAAGCTCCTTAGTCCGCTCGGACATTCTGGACAACGAAGATTACATGAAGTAGTTGGCTCAATAGAAATTGCAATCGGTAAGCCTCTATGAATTGGTCGTCCTGTAACTTTTGATTCAAGATAACTACCCACATTTTTCAAAGCATTCCAAGCTCTCGGCCAAGTAACTTTAGAGAAAAAATTTAATCCATCTTGAATATTTCTATTCATTATAAATGTGGGTTTAGGTATTAAAAGTATATTTTAAAATGATAATACTATTCATTATCATTTCGCATATTCAAAATTGCATTACGACCCTAAATTTAGTCAAAAATCGAATATTTTTAATTGTTTCCAACTAAATATCCTTGAATTGTTTGTAGATTTTTTTCAGTCGTTCATCTTTCTCAGCATCTGTAATCTCCTTAATTATGACTTTTACTTCCTTATTATCACTGATTAGATTTAAGGTTTGCATTCCTGCAAAACGAACATACCATTGAGAATCATTTTGTGCAATTTGTTTTAAAAGAGGTACACTTTTCAATTGAATTTCGGTAGAAGATTTCACTAAATAAGTACCAAAAATTCCTAATACTTGGTATAAATCATTTCCTTTCATTTGTTTTAAATGAATCATAAACCAATCGAATCGCAGAGGTGAAGCCTCCTCAGCAAAATAATTGGCAACCGCAGCAAAAATATTGGGATCAGTTGAAGTCTCAAATTTTAAAACCAACTCTAAAGCATCGACGGGCTTAGTAGCCAAAAGTGCCTCAATAGCCGCCGCTTGCACTGTATATGAACTATCGTTGAGTGCCTCTCTAAAAAGCTTATCATTATGAGAATTTTGGAAGCCTTTCATAGCTAAAATTGCATCCGCACGTACATACGAACGCTCATCGTGAATAACTCTATATTGTAAAGCTCTTTCTACTTCAAGGAAATCCTCGCCATCATAATCGAAGAGTTTTTGAACGGCAAATTGTCTTACTCGCCAGAATTTATCCTTAGTTGCATCAATCAACAATTGTCTAATTTTCTTGTCGGCTGCCGGGTAATAAAAAGTTGTATCTTCTTCTGGAATAAAAGTCAATGAATCAAGTACATTAAGCTTTGTAATTATATTTGCTGAATTATAAAATTGATAAATCAATTCATCCTTCGACTTTGGGTGCTCTATTTTACCAACCAAGATATTTTCGGGGTCTAAGAGCACCATTTTTGGAGAAAAACTAGCAGCAATTTCAAAACTTTGTTGTTTCTTATCAATCACAATTTCTTTAACGAACTCCTCACCTTCTGTTTTTACGAAAACTTTCAATGGAATACGATAGATTGGTGTATAGGTGGTGTCTTGAATTTGTTTGATATTCAACAATATTTTGCCTTCTTTGTAATCATGTGAAACCTTTAAAATAGGATGACCTGGCTTCAAAAACCACTGTTCAAAAAACCAATGCAAGTCCTGACCTGTCACATTTTCAAATACAATTCTTAAATCTTCTATTTCGGCAGTCTTGTAGGAATATTGTAAAAGATACTGCTTTAAAGCTTCAAAAAAAGCCTCATCACCAACAACATTTCGGAGCATGTGTAAAATTCTCCCACCCTTTGCGTAAGAATGTGAATCAAACATATCTTCTTTGTCATTATATTGGAATCTGATGAGTGGCTCTTGTTTTTCTTTAGATTCATCTAAATATTGATTTAGTGCAATAAACGACACTAAATCGCCTTCATCTTTCCCATACTTATAGTTTGCCCACAAATATTCAGCATAATTAGCAAAAGCTTCATTTAATGGTAAATTTGCCCAAGATTCGCAAGTAACTAAATCTCCGAACCAATGATGAAAAAGTTCATGGGCAATCACCCCATCATCATTGTCATCAACCAATTGGTGATTATCCTTTTGAATGAACTCACCGTGAATCGTGGCTGTTGTATTCTCCATTGCTCCAGAAACGTAATCACGGACAGCCATTTGAGCATATTTTTCCCACTGAAATTTTACTCCTAGGAGTTTTTCAAAATACCGAATCATTTCTGGAGTTCGACCAAAAATATTCATTGCGTATTTTTCAAATTTTGGTTCTACAAAGTAGCTAACTTCAAAATCCTTAAAATTGGGGTCAATAATCTTCTTAAAATCGCCAACTGCAATCATTGTCAAATAAGGAGCGGCAGGTTTTGATTGTTTCCAATAGTCAGTGCGAGTGCCATCTGAATTCAGTTTGGATGAAATTAACTTACCATTGGAAAGTGTAGTAAACTTAGATTCTACCGTCAAGAAAATATCTTGGGTCATTTTCTGATTTGGCGAATCTATGGTAGGAAACCAACAAGAATTAGCTTCTGTTTCACCTTGTGTCCAGATTTGTTGAGGTTTATCTAATTCTGTACCTAAAGGATTAATAAAATAGAGGCCTTTATCTGAAGTTATTGCATCACTGCCTCCAGTAGGCAACTCATTTGGCTTAGCAATGTATGTTATTTGTAATGAAAATGTATCCTTTCGAGTGTAAACTTGAGCTAAATCTACTTTTAAAACTAATTTGTTATATTCAAATTTAAGAGGCTTGTTGTTCTGTGTAACTTCCTTAATTTCAAAGCCTTTAGCATCTAAACTTACTTGTGTTTGTGGGTAAAAGTGAGGTTTTAATGTAATGGTTGCTTTTCCCAAAAGCCATTGATTTTTCCAGTCTGGTTTAAGCTCAAGTTTTGTATGAACCAAATCAACTTCTTTCGTACGTGAAGGATTATACTGACCCTTAGTTGGAGCTACAATGGTGTTTTCTTGGGCAAAAACGCTGATACACCAACCAAAAAACACAAAACTTAAAAAAAACCTCATACCTTTTTCTTCAAACAATTTAATTCTTTACTCTTTCTTTTCTTTTTCGAATTCCTTTATGTTCTCTTCCTCTATTACGATAATCATTGAAATAGTGCTCTTTTATTTTTCTTAATTCAAAGCCATCATCAATAATCTCAACAAAGTATTCACGCTTAAACTTAAAATCATCCAAACTTGCATACCCTCCTTTTAAGGTAAGTGTAAGAATATTTTTTTTATTATCGAATTCCCAAGTAGTTTCATCGGTATCAATATCTAAAAAATCTACACCCGCACAAAATCTAATTTTAGGGTCACTCTCATATTCATATTCAATTTTCCCATTTTCGAGCCAAGACATAACCAAATTGTTAATCGTTAATTTCGACTCATCATAAGTTGTAAGTTGAATATCCCCTCGCTCAATTCTATTTCTTACTAAAATCCATTTTTTTGACTTATCAAATAAGGTTTGGATTTTCTCAAAATAATCAACCTGTACTAATGGTGTAGCAAGAGGCTTTCTGAGTGTTCCTACGCTCGCTTGTGATTCCTTTCTTAAATCTGCAAAAAACTCTTCACTCACTTGCTTTAAAACTAGTCCATTAGTTCCTTGTTCAATTTTATAAGAGCGTTTAAATCGAAAATCATCGAACGTTTCATAGCCCGCTTGTATGGTAAGTAATAGTAATTGATTAACAGTATCTATTTCCCATGCAGAAAAAGAGGTATTTATATCTAAATATTTGATTTCAGTATTACTTCCAAATTTTGAATTGGTTTCATAATCGTATCTAATTTTACCATTCTCTGCGAATTGTAGCACTAATGTATTGAGTGTTAATTTACTCTTTTGGAAAGGGATTAGATGAATTTCATCGTAATCAATTCTATTGTTGGAAAGTATCCATCGCTTAGTTGTGTCAATAGTTACAAAATCTGTAGCAAAAACTTGATTTAACGAAAAAAACAGTACTATTACTCCTAATATTTTATTCATTGGGTTAATTCAATTAATTTTAATCACAACATTTTTTAAAAATATTAGTTTTTGGCTGCCCTTTGAGCGGGTAAATAAGAGGCTATTAATGTAATAATAATGATAGATATTGATGTTAAAATAAAATCTGAAAGTTGCATTTTTACAGGATAAGCATCTACAATCGAACTCTCCATTCCCATTTTGATGATACCAAAATTTTCTTGTAAGAAACAAATCAAACCGCCTAAAATTAGGCCAACGATTGCACCAATAAAAGATACAATTGCTCCTTCCGAAAAGAAAATCCTTTTGACCATACTTTCATCAGCCCCCATGGCAAAAAGCGTTTTAATATCTTGTTGCTTATCAATAACCAACATGGTTAAAGAAAAGAAAATATTAAAAGAGGCAATCCCAATGATAAACAATAAAGCTATAAAAATAAAAAGTTTTTCGATTTTAATGGCCCTAAATAAGGAGGCATTTTGTTCGTCTTGGTTTTGTACAAGAAAGTTTTCCCCTAAGATTTTTTTAATTTTCTTTTGAATTTCTGGAATCTCAAAACCTTGTTTAACTTGAATTTCGAGGCTACTTCTTTTATTTCCGTATTCGGTTAATTGTTGTGCAACTGATAGTGGCACATAGACATAATCATCATGAAATTGCTCCAAAGAATAAACTCCTGATATATTAATAGTATATCGATTGATATTATCATCTGGATTCAAAGAAACCGATTTCCGATTACGAGGATACCAAATTTCGAGTGGTTCAATGATATTTTGTAATGAGATATTCAAAGCACCATAAACATTACCTCCAATAAATGCATAATCAACACTATCTTTTTGGAGGATAAAATTTCCTTCAACAAGTGATTTCCTTAAAGGGCTATGTTTTTGAAAACCATCATCAACCCCTTTTAGTGTAACTACCATTTGAGAATTTTCATATTTCACTAAAGCATTGTCTTGGATTACTTCCGTTACATAATCAATTCCATTGAGAGATTTTATTAAGTTTAATTGTTTTTCATCCAAAATAAAACTCTTTCCTACCATTGGTAAAATCCTCAAATCAGGGTCAAATGATTTGAAAATTCTTCGATTTAAGTCTTCTAAACCATTAAAAACCGATAATACAATTACCAAAGCCATCGTACCGATACCAATACCCAGCATCGAAATAATGGAAATAAAATTGATAAAGCTTTTTTTCTTTTTAGAAAAAAAATATCGTTTGGCAATAAGAAATGATAGGTTCAAAGCTTGCTTTTAAAATTAAAGTATTCAAACATTAATTTTTAATGAATTAATTAAGACTCGGTTTCCTCTTCAGCTGGAGGAATGACAATAGTTGCAAAAAGTGCATCAATTTTTTGAGCATATTCGGCGGTATCATCAATAAAAAACTGAAGATTTGGCACAATTCTTAATTGATGACGCACTCTTTCTCCTAGTTGCGTGCGAATTGACTTTGTATTTTCTCTGATTATTTGTAGAATACCTTCTTTGTCTTTTGTCAATAAAAAACTTAAATAAACTCTTGCAATCGCCAAATCAGGCGTAACTTTTACATCTGTAATTGTTACGAAAGCACCTTCTAATTGGCTTTTCATTTCACGCTGAAAAATTTCACCTAAATCCTTCTGTATCTGTTTTGCTACTTGTTTTTGTCTTTTTGATTCCATCATTTTTTTATTTTAAATGATTGAATTCAGAATATTTGAACGAATATATAAAACCATTTACTTTAATTACGTTCTTAAATACCTTCAACAATCAATTTTATGCAAATATCCGCATTTTTTGGGGTTAAATAAAGTAAAGTTTTATACATCAACTTCTTTTTTCATAACTTTGCAGTATAACTAATATCCTTAAAGCCTTGCTAACATTTTTTAGGTTAAATTCTCTGTTTCACATTTTTTCACTTCTAATTCTAGTTGTGATAATCAAACTTCCATTTCTTGGGCAAAAACTACCTTTACTTTTACCTGAATTAGAATGGATGTTGGTCGGTGAAAAAATCCATGATGGACGTTTTCTATATCGTGAAGTATGGACCAACATTGGCCCACTCGCATCATTCATATATTGGACTATTGATGTTTCATTTGGAAGGTCTCAATTTGTCTATGAATTCATTGCATTACTTATCACCTATTTTCAAGCCATCTATTTTACTTTTGTTTGTAATACTCGACAAACGTATCTTGAAAAGAATTATGCACCAGGGTTAATCTATGTTTTGTTGATGAATATCTCGTTTGATATTAGTAAACTTTCACCTGTATTATTATCAACAACTTTTTTACTTTTTGCATTCAATAAATTGGTTAAACAGATGGAACGCCGTGAGGGTGTATCTGACGAAGTGTTTGAAGTTGGTCTTTACATTGGCATTGCTTCTCTATTTCACCAACCAACAATGGTATTTATATTTTGGAGTATTTCTAGCTTGGTATTTTTTACCAATGCCAATTTACGCCAACATTTCCTTGCCATTCTTGGATTCGTCTTCCCCATATTTTTATCGGCACTCTATTTCTATTTTTACGATAGCCTTGATGAATTTAAGTATAATTGGTTCAATGGAATCTTCAAAATCAAACAATATAGTTTAGAAGATTTCAAAAGTGCCTTTATAGCTATTTCTATTCCTTCTGTACTAGCAGTTCTGGGTTTCTTGCGTCAAACTCAAGTAAGTAGATATAACAGTTATCAGCAACGTACCCAACAAATCATGTTGATATGGGGCATTGCTTCTCTAATTGCTTTGTTTCTCTCGCCAAGTGTTGCTCCGATGCAGTTTATTATCTTTGTTCCTTTTTTTGCATATTTCATCACGGGTTGGTTTTTTCACCTCCGAGGAGCATTTCTTCCAGAATTACTTTTTACTGTATTTCTAATAGTTACCTTAATGATTCAATATCAAGGCGTAACACCGATTATCGGGAAAGGTTTTGAACAGCTAACCGACATGCGTGTTAAACCCAAAGAACTACCACAGCTTATGCAAGGACAAAAAATGTTGGTAATCGGCGAACGTATTGATGAATATACCTACGGTAAAGCAGCAACATGCTACCTAAACTGGGAGTTATCGAAAATTGATTTAGAAAATCCAGATAATTATGAGAGTATCATTAATATCTTTGATAATTTCAAGAAAGACCCTCCAACCATAATTATTGATAAAGAGAATGTCATTCCCAAAATATTCAAGAGAATTCCTGCATTGGCAGATGATTATCAAGGAACAAAAATAAAGGGTATTTATCAGAGGAAATATTAAACATCAAGAGGCATGAAAAAGATTATTCATGCCTCTTTCATTATCACTTAGCAAGATATTTTATCGGCTCTTCTGGCATGACGCCCACCTTCAAATTCAGTACTCAAGAAGGTTTTTACACAATCTAATGCCAAATTTTCATCAATAAAACGAGCTGGCAAACAGATTACATTTGCGTTATTATGTTGTCTGATTAATGCTGCTACTTCAACATTCCATGCCAAGCCTGCTCTAATACCTTTATGATGGTTAGCGGTCATGCAAACACCATTGCCACTACCACAAATCAAAATCCCAAATTCATACTCACCACTTTCTACCGCACTTGATAATTGATGTGCAGTATCAGGATAATCCATTGATTCATCAGTGTAAGGCCCGAAATCTGCAGTTTGATAGTTTTGTTCTTGAAGATAACGAAGAATAATTTTCTTGTATTCAAATCCTGCGTGGTCGCCTGCAATTGCTACTTTCATAGTATTATTATTTTGGAAATCTGAATCTTCTTTAAGCAAGAAAATTCATTTTTTAGGTATTATAAACTTTTTTTTGCAAATATACGTTTTCATTATCCAATTCTCTTGAACTTAACAGAAGAATTGTACTAATTCAACCAAATAAAAGTTTATCGACAGACAAAAGATTGTCTATAATAAAAAATAAAATTATGGCAGAAAAAGAAATTATTTTAAATGAAGAAGAATTGATTCGTGAGGCATTTGTAGAAAAAGGCTGGAATGAAATTCAGAGTCAAGATTCATGGCAAATATTAAAAACAGTAGCAGAATTTGTTGATGGTTTCGACCGATTAGCAAAAATTGGTCCTTGTGTAACTATTTACGGTTCGGCTAGAACAAAACCCGACCACAAATATTATAAGCTTTCAGAAGAAATTGCAGCTAAATTAGTATCTAGAGGTTATGGTGTGATTACTGGTGGAGGCCCTGGGGTTATGGAAGCAGGAAATAAAGGTGCCGCTGAAAATGGAGGAAAATCGGTTGGATTAAACATCAAATTACCATTCGAGCAAGTGCCTAATCGCTACGTTGACCAAGATAAAAGCATCAACTTTGATTATTTCTTTGCAAGAAAAGTTTGTTTCATGAAATACTCTCAAGGTTTTATAGTAATGCCCGGTGGTTTTGGCACACTCGACGAACTTTTTGAGGCCTTAACATTAATTCAGACTAAGAAAATTGCCCGTTTCCCTATTGTAATGGTTGGGAGTGAATACTGGAAAGGCTTACTAGATTGGTTGACACAAACTATGTGTGAGCAAGAAAAAAATATAAATCCAGAAGATTTAAAACTAATTAAATTGGTAGATACTGCTGAAGACGCAGTGAAAGTAATTGACGAATTCTACGGCAAATATTTATTGAAACCAAACTTCTAATTTGTATTGAATAATGAGTTCTGAGTGGTTCACCATAGCATATCGGTGTAATACTCAGAACTCATAACTTTTTTAAGCTTCCTCTCCAACAATTTCTTCAAGAGCTGCCGAAAGGTGCATTGCAATCATCTCAGCCGAACGACCTTCAATGTGGTGTCTTTCGATAAAATGTGCAATTTCTCCATCTTTAAAAATGGCAATTGCAGGTGATGATGGAGGAAACGGAATGTATGAACGCATTTGTTGAGTTGCATCGGTATCAACACCAGCAAATACAGTAACCAATGAATCTGGTTTAGCTTCTGTTCTTTGTAAAGCTAATTTCACACCTGGGCGACAAGTACCGGCAGCACAGCCACAAACCGAGTTAATGACAACCAAAGAAGTACCTTTTTGATTGGCCATGAAATTATCTACATCAGACGAAGAAAGTAATTCTTGAAAGCCAGCATTTACTAAATCTGCTTTCATAGGTGCTACTAAATGAGGAGGATACATAGTATTAAGTGCCCCCTGCCCCTAAAGGGGAGCTTTTTTATTTGGTTTAAAGTGTTGTAGGGGAAAAATCAACACTTTTATATGATAACCTACAGGTTTTCGAAATTACATAAATCCAAGTTCAAGCTTTGCCACTTCCGACATCATCTCTGTCGAGTAAGGCGGGTCAAAAGTAAGTTCGACACTTACATCGCTCACCGTTTCAATTTCTCGAATTTTTTGTTCAATTTCTACAGGAATTGACTCGGCTGAAGGGCATGAAGGTGAGGTAAGGGTCATTAAGATATAAACATTATTTACAGGAAAAATTTTTATATCATAAATCAAACCTAGCTCATAAACATCCACTGGAATCTCAGGGTCATAAACCTGCTTAATTGCTTCAATTACTTTTTCTTTTAATTCTTGCTCGTTCATTTTTATTTTTAATTAGAACCAATCCTTAATTTCTTGCTTGATAGGCAATTGCATAAGCCTTCATTTGTTTTACCATTGACGCCAAACCATTCGAACGAGTTTGTGCCAAATGACTCGAAAGACCTACTTTATCAATAAAATATAAATCTGCATTCGCTATTTCTTCTGGCGTATGATTAGTCATTACTTTTACTAACATGCTCACCAAGCCTTTCACGATAATAGCCTCACTATCAGCCTCGAAAAAAAGATTATCATCTTTCTTGTAAGCATGAAGCCAAACAACAGATTGACAACCCTTAATAATATTATCTTCAGTTTTGTATTCGTCTGCCAACTTCGGCAACTTTTTCCCTAAATCAATAATATATTCGTACTTTCCTTCCCAATCATCGAAAAGCTCAAACTCTTCAATGATTTCATCTTGTATTTCGTTAATGGTCATATTTACCCAATGCTGAAACTTTTCAATTAATTAAACTGCAAAGTTTATCATCTAAACTTTAATTTTAAAGAACCATCTTTTTTACTTTATGGATACCCATAATCAACTTATCTATTTCTTCGGTTGTGTTATAAACAGCAAATGAAGCTCTTGAAGTTCCGGGAATACCTAAGCGTTTCATCAATGGTTGTGTACAATGATGTCCTGTTCGAACAGCAATTCCTTGTTGGTCGAGAATCACACCAATATCTTGTGGATGAACGCTATCAATTACAAACGAAACTACTGAAACCTTTTGCTTGGCTTGTCCAACAATTCTTAAACCTTCAATTTCAGTTAACTTTTCAGTTGCATATTTCAACAATACATCTTCATAAGCCGCAATGTTTTCCTTTCCTAATTCATTAATATAATCAATGGCATATTTAACTGCAACCACATCGGCAATATTTGGTGTACCCGCTTCAAATTTATAGGGTAATTCATTATAAGTTGTTTTTTCGAAAGAAACTTCTTTAATCATTTCCCCTCCTCCTCTGTACGGTGGCATGGCATTTAGAATATCTGATTTACCATATAATACACCCATTCCAGTTGGACCAAATAATTTGTGTGCTGAAAAAACATAAAAATCGGTATCAAGTTCTTGCACATCAATAGTTATATGTGAAGAAGCCTGAGCACCATCAATTAATACTTTTGCACCAATTGCATGTGCCTTATCAATGATATATTTTATAGGATTGATAGTACCTAAAGCATTTGATACATGCACTACAGAAACAAATTTTGTTTTTTCAGTAAGTAAATTATCAAATTCTTCTAAAATCAAATCACCATTATCATCAATAGGAATCACTTTCAAAATACATCCTTTTTCTTCACAAAGCATTTGCCAAGGAACAATATTAGAATGGTGTTCTAGGGTACTAATGATAATCTCATCTCCTTCTTTTAAGAACTTTCGTCCATAAGTTTGTGCTACCAAATTAATTCCATCAGTAGTTCCATAAGTAAAGATAATCTCTTCTTTATGGGCCGCATTCATGAATTTTTGAATAGTAGTACGAGAATCCTCAAAAGCGGTGGTAGCTTTTTCAGCTAAATAATGAATCCCACGGTGGATATTAGCATTGTAATGACCGTAATAATTTGATAAGGCCTCTAATACTTTTACAGGTTTTTGTGTTGTAGCAGCATTATCGAAATATACCAAATCTCTACCGTTTACTTTCTCATCTAATATCGGAAAATCTCTACGAATTTTATTTATATCTAAAACTGACATATTGTTTTGTTAGTCAAACTAATGTTTTATCAAACTGACCTTAAAATCTGCTATCTTTTAAAACAACAATCAAGTAAAACATTTAGTTTGGAATAATTCTAAATTAGTTTAAAATTTTAAAATGAAATGCTGTTTAGGCTGCTTTTTTCGGAAAAATACAATACCAATCCAAAAGAAATCTATACTAATGCTTACTTCGGGATGCTTTTTTATAGTATCCCAAGCCATTTTCATTTCATTAGACCAATAAATGTCATCAAAAACAAAGCAGGAATCCTCATGAATTTTGCCTACACAATGTTCAAAATAACTTATTGTTGGTTCAAATCGATGGTTGGCATCAAAAAATGCAAAATCTATTTTCTCAATTTTTTGTAGAACTTCGGGTAAAAGGGTATCTATATTCCCAACATTCAATGAAATATTATTGATTGAAAGAGCATCGAAGTTTTCTTGTGCAACATTAGCGGTTTCAGCACATCCTTCAAATGTATTTACTTGAGAATCTTGATTTGCTTTGGCCAAATAAGCCGTGGTAATACCCAGAGAAGTTCCTAAATCAAGGATATTTTTATAATTATAATAGCTAATGATACGGTGTAAGAATTTGGCTAATTGAGGTCTTTTAAGAGAATGCTTAGCAATATTTTTTACCATTCTTTGTTTATTGCTATTTAACTTTGCTCCAGCTCCAAAATCGGTAATATTAATTAGTCTTTTATCTTTCAGAGCTTGTTTACGTAAATTTTCAATTTCACTATAAACTCCATAATTTGTTTTATCTTTTACAATTCTAGTGTAGAAATCAAAAAGAAAGGGGGAATGTAGCGAATGCTCGTCTTTTGCTTTGAAGAGATATTTAATGTAATCAAAAATCATGGCACAAAAATAACAAAAAGCACGACAGTTTGCCGTGCTTTTTCATTATTAGATTCTAAGAATTAATTCTTTTCAATAGATTCTTCTTTTTTAGTTCTACCAAAAGAAAGGGCTTCGCCTTCTCCACTATAATCAACTAAAATAGTATCACCTTCTTGCACATCACCTTTCAAGATTTCTTCAGCAAGTGGGTCTTCCACATATTTTTGAATCGCTCGATTCAATGGTCTTGCACCGTATTGTTGGTCGTAACCCTTTTCTGCTAAGAAATCTTTTGCTTTTTCAGTAAGCTCGATATTATAACCAATGTTAGTAATACGTGCAACCAATTTTCCTAAAGCAATATCAATGATTTTGTGAATGTCTTCACGACTCAAAGAATTAAACACGATTACGTCGTCTAAGCGGTTCAAGAATTCTGGTGAGAAAGTTTTCTTCAAAGCATTTTGAATTGTGCTTTTCACCATATCATCTTGGCTCTCAACTCTTGATTTTGTTGCAAATCCAATTCCTGTCCCAAAATCTTTCAAATCACGTACCCCAATATTTGAGGTCATGATGATAATTGTATTACGGAAATCAACTCTGCGACCAAGACTATCAGTCAAAATACCATCATCAAGTACTTGCAAGAGAATGTTATACACATCAGGGTGAGCTTTTTCAATCTCATCAAGCAAGACTACCGAATATGGTTTTCTACGAATTTTTTCAGTCAATTGACCACCTTCTTCATAACCAACGTATCCTGGAGGTGCTCCAACTAATCGAGAAATACTAAATTTCTCCATATATTCACTCATATCTATTCTTACGAGTGCATCCTCTTTATCAAAAAGATAAGTAGCGAGTGTTTTAGCAAGCTCCGTTTTACCAACACCGGTTGGACCTAAGAAAATAAATGAACCAATTGGTTTTTTAGGGTCTTTCAAACCAACTCTTGTTCGCTGAATCGACTTAACCAATTTTTCAACTGCAGCATCTTGGCCAACAATTCTTCCACGAAGTGCATCACCCATTTTCAAGATTTTCTCACCTTCGTTCATGTTCACGCGTGTTACAGGAATACCTGTCATCATTGCTACAACATCAGCAACGTTATCTTCGCTTACGGTATAACGCTTAGTTTTAGCTTCTTCTTCCCAAGCTTGTTTGGCTTTGTCGAGTTGCTCTAAAAGTTTCTTTTCACGGTCGCGTAATTGAGCGGCTTCTTCATAGCGTTGGCTCTTCACAACCTGATTTTTCTCTTTTTTGATTAATTCAACTTGCTCTTCCAAGAATAAAATATCTTGTGGAACAGAAATATTATTGATGTGTACACGAGCACCCACTTCATCCAAAACATCAATCGCCTTATCTGGTAAATAACGGTCAGTAATGTATCTCTCTGATAATTTTACCGCTGCCTCTAGAGCTTCTGGTGTGTAATTTACATGGTGATGGTCTTCGTACTTATCTTTAATGTTATTTAAGATTTCGATGGTTTCATCAACTGATGTTGCATCAACCATTACCATTTGGAAACGACGAGCTAAAGCCCCATCTTTTTCAATGTATTGACGGTACTCATCAAGGGTTGTTGCACCGATACATTGGATATCGCCACGAGCTAAAGCTGGCTTAAACATATTCGAAGCATCCAATGAGCCACTTGCACCTCCAGCACCTACAATGGTATGAATCTCATCGATGAAAAGAATTACATCTGGAGATTTCTCCAATTCATTCATTACCGCTTTCATTCTTTCTTCAAATTGTCCACGGTATTTAGTACCGGCCACTAAAGAAGCTAAATCGAGCGTAACAACACGTTTCCCGAACAAAATTCTTGAAACTTTCTTCTGCACAATTCTAAGTGCTAAACCTTCTGCAATGGCGGTTTTACCAACACCAGGCTCACCAATTAAAATTGGGTTATTTTTCTTACGTCTTGAAAGAATCTGAGCTACACGCTCAATTTCTTGCTCACGTCCTACAATCGGGTCTAATTTTCCAGCTTCTGCAAACTTGGTTAGGTCGCGTCCGAAGTTATCTAAAACAGGTGTTTTTGATTTCTCAGGATTCTTTTGTTCTCCTTTTTGCTGAGAGTACCCACCAGTGCCTCCACCGAAAATTCTTTCGTCATCATCATCAGTCTCCGGACGTTCCATCACAGGCTTCTGACCAGTAAGTTGATACTCAAGCATTTCTTTTGTTTGTTCGTAGTTAAGGTGGAACTTCTGTAAAATTTGGCCACCGAGGTTATCGCCATCACGCAAAATTGCCAATAGCAAATGCTCTGTACCTATCAGTTGCGATTTAAAGATTTTAGCTTCTAAATGCGTAATTTTTAATACTTTTTCAGACTGACGAGTAAGTGGAATATTCGCCAAGTTTTTAATGTTATTGGTAGCAGTTCCTTTCGTAGCCTGCTCAATAGTGGTACGTAGCTCATCGAGTTGTACGCCAGAATCTCTCAATAGATTTAGAGCAATCCCCTCACCATCTCTAATCATCCCCAAAATCAAGTGTTCGGTTCCGATATAATCATGTCCTAGACGTAAAGCTTCTTCACGTGCTAAGGTGATGATTTCTTTGACTTTTTGTGAAAACTTTGGCTCCATTAAAATAATTTTGAATGATTAAATTTTAATTGATTGAATGGTACCAATTTGGCGATGAAGTAGATAGTTTAATCTATTATTTATCAACACATTTTGTATCCATTCGCACAATATCTATATTGCAATATAACGGTTTATTAATTAAGTGTGTTCAATTTAGCGAAGAATTTTTTAAAATTTCTAGGGCTTGAGTTCCACGA
Source organism: Emticicia oligotrophica DSM 17448 (assembly GCF_000263195.1). Classification (GTDB taxonomy): domain Bacteria; phylum Bacteroidota; class Bacteroidia; order Cytophagales; family Spirosomataceae; genus Emticicia; species Emticicia oligotrophica. Next base: position 4,118,032 of record NC_018748.1, on the reverse strand, counting down.
CAAAATAATAAATCAATAATTGAGAGATTTGGCACAAATTCATTGCCAAAATTTTGTTGATATGGCTTTGGCAGATAAAAACTAGTTTCAATTACTTGTTTTTTGGGATTAAATAGAGTTCTTGCATCAAAAACATTTGAATCAACTTCTTTTTGATAGACCTCAGTATGACTAATTGTCCTATTAACCTTTAACAATTTCAGACAAGTTGTCAGCATTTGAAAATTCAAATCCCATAAAAAAGTATTTTTTTTGTCTAAAATATTTTGGAAATAATCGGCGTAAAACTCAAAAAAAGGAGATTTACCATAAGCCGCACTAATGGTTCTCCAATGAATTATGTTCCATCTTTGACTATAATCAATTTTTAAATCCTTTATCAATATCTTTTTGTTTCCATCTATTACAGGTACGGTGAGCATCTCAACTTTATTTGCACCAAGAATATAGCAACGATTTCTGTAAGTTTGCTTAATGAAATTTTCATTTGCCTCAAGTATAATATTGGGAAAGGATTGTAGATACGTAAAGAATTCTAGATTGGGCAAATAATGCAAATCTATTAGTAGAGTCTGTTTATCTTGAGTTTCCATCTAACAAAAAATAATTCCAAAAAATATATAATTCCTTTCAATTTTAGTATTTGCAGACAGGAATGTTATTTGGAAAGGGTAAAAAAAATTTGAATTCAACTTGTTTCTCCGAATCAAATTCAATGAATACCTAAAAACGCTTGAATTATTCTTGAGTTGTAGCCCTTTTGATTCGGTCATTAATGGCTCTTCCTAAGCCTATTTCAGGTAGTAATTCAGTGAAAATTTCACTAAATCCTTTAGAATCTAATAAACGCATGTATGCGAATAAGTTTTTTGCAGCTTCGTTTAAATCACCTTTTTCAGATAAAACAAGTTGGTTTTCTTTAGGTATAACATGATTATAGTCTCTGAAAGCTAAAAAACCAGTATTTGAAAAATCCTTTATCGAAAATGATTTTTCGCCCCAAAACGATAAAGGTGTTCTAGGAGCATAATGACTCTTCAGCATTCCAGGTGCTTGAGGATTGGATGAAGAATGTTCATTAATTTTAATTGGCCCCACAATTGCTTCAATTTCTTCAATGGCCAAGCCACCCTTTCTTAGAACAACGACTTCATTTTCAAAAAAACCAACAATTGAAGATTCAATGCCAACATTACACTCACCACCATCTAAAATATACTGAATTTTAGTACCTAATTGGTTATCAACATGTTGGGCGGTTGTTGGTGAAATATATCCGAATGGATTGGCACTCGGAGCTGCCAATGGGAAATTAATACCTTCTAAAAGTTCAATTGCTAAAGGATGATTAGGAATTCTAACAGCCACCGTAGGTAATCCAGAAGTAACTAAATCTGAAATGTTTTCTTTTTTAGGCAAAAGTAAAGTTAATGGGCCCGGCATAAATTTATTAGCAAGCTTCAAGGCCATTTCTGGAATTTCAGTCACAAACTCGTTGATTCTTTCTATGCTTGAAGTATGCACTATAAGCGGGTCAAAGTTAGGTCTATTTTTAACTGAAAATATTTTTGTTACAGCTTCTGTGTTATAAGCATTACCTGCGAGTCCATAAACCGTTTCCGTTGGCAAACCAATAACCTCACCAGAATTGAGCACCTCAATTGCTTTATCTATATTTTTACCAATAATTGCCATTAAACTATTTTTTTTTCAAAGTATACAATATCAGGTTCAGGATTAAAATTGTAAGGTTTTGTTTCAGAAAAACCAAGATTTTGATATAATTTATTGGCCGACACTAAACGTTTTAGCGTATCCAACTTCATTGTATGGTAATCTTTCATTTGGGCTTCTTCCATTAGTCTTTGACTAAGCATTTTTCCCAAACCTAAGCCTTGAAATTCAGGTTTTACATACAAACGCTTCATTTCACAAATACCATCTTCCAATTTCCACAACGCAACACAACCCGCCGGTTGAGCATTGACTTTGGCCAAAAACATACAACCTTCTGGTTCCGCATATTTAGCAGGAAGTTTGGCGAGTTCTTCTTCAAAACCTTGAAAATCAAGATTTACTTGTAGAAATGCCACATACTCACGAAAAAGTTGTTTTACATCTTCTAAATCTTGTTCAGAACTGATTTTATTAATTTCAATTTTTACCATGTCAATATCCAACTTCCATCAAGGTTAAACCTTCGGGTGGAACTGCCCTACCCGCTTTATTTCTATCTTTTGAAACGATTATTGCTTCAAAACCCTCAATACTTAATTTTCCTAAGCCTACATCAATCATGGTTCCAACAATTGCTCTTACCATTCCTCTTAAAAATCTATCGGCTTTTACATGAAAAAACAAAAAATATTCATTTTGCTCCCAATAAGCAAATTCAATTTTACAATTAAATGTTTGAACATCTGTATTTACCTTACTAAAACACTGGAAATCAATGTATTTTTCCATTAATTTACCAGCCTTATTCATCGCTTCAAGGTCTAATTTAGGCTTGTAGAAATAAGAAATTTCATGCCAAAATGGATTTTTCTTTTGTAAAATACGATACAAGTATCTGCGATGCGTAGCATCAAATCTTGAGTGAAAATCTTCCTTAACTGCTCTGATATCCTTGATAGCAATGCCTTTTGATAAAATCCCGTTCAAAGCATTGACTAATTTTCCAATATCTTGAATAGGCTCTTCCAAATCAAAATGGGCGAATTGCTGAGCTGCATGAACACCCGCATCAGTTCTACTACTGCCAGTAATTTCAATTTTCTTCTTTAGAATCGTTGACAAGCCCTTCTCTATACATTCTTGCACACTAATTGCATTTGGTTGAATTTGCCATCCATGAAATTCTGTGCCCTTATATGAACATTCTAATAAATATCGCATGCACAAAGATACTTAGCTTTTACCAATTTATGCCTCAACCTGATACTTTAATGCGAAATCTTACTCAAATAAAAAAGCAAAATCCATGTACATTCATGCACAACAGGATGAAGTTGAAAAAATATTATTTCAAATTTAATAAATTCACAATCTTGGATTTTAACTAATTCAAATTATTTTCTTTAAATTTACTTCCCTAAAAATCAAATACTTATTTTAAAATTTAAAGAAAAACAAGTTAGAAAAATACAAACTACACAGCTTCATTTATCAACAATCTTATCCACATCGTGGAACATTTTTCCCACAGCGTGGAACATTTAATTGTTTATTAACATTAAAAGTTGGATATTTGAGGCAGTAATTTTCTCTAACCACAAGAAATGGGAAAAATAATAGCAATTGCAAATCAAAAGGGTGGAGTAGGTAAAACCACCACCACTATAAACCTTGCGGCAAGTTTAGCTGCACTAGAGTTTCGTACACTTATAATTGATGCTGACCCGCAGGCTAACGCTACTTCGGGTTTGGGTTTCAACCCTAAAGAAGTTGAAAACAGCATTTATGAATGTATGGTTGATAATATTCGTCCACGTGATATTATTATTCAAACCGACTTTCCTAATCTCGATTTACTGCCTTCACATATTGATTTAGTGGGTGCAGAAATTGAGATGATTAATCTTCCGAAACGTGAAGAAAAGATGAAGGAATCACTCATGGATGTAAAAGACATGTATGATTTTATTATCGTCGATTGTTCACCTTCGCTTGGTTTAATCGTAATTAACAGCTTAACTGCGGCCGATTCGGTTATCATTCCAGTACAATGTGAATACTTTGCCTTAGAAGGACTTGGGAAATTGCTGAATACCATAAAAATTATTCAACAAAGGCTCAATCCTGCTTTGACGATTGAAGGAATTTTATTGACGATGTATGATTTGAGAGTGCGTCTTTCGAATCAGGTGGTGCACGAAGTGACAACTCACTTCAGAAATATGGTTTTCCAAACCTTAATTCCACGAAATATTCGACTTTCAGAGTCGCCAAGCTATGGAGTTCCAGCACTTGCCCAAGATGCTGATAGCAAAGGTGCGATAAGTTATCTGAATCTTGCTCGTGAAATTTTGGTAAAAAACGGAAAGCTCGGACAGGAGAACTGATAACTTTCTATTCAGAAACGACAACACAAATGAAGAATTAAAGCTCTTCATCAATAAAAGTATTTATGGAGCCTAAGGTAGCAAACACAAAAAAAAGCATGACCGGACTCGGAAGGGGTCTTGGAGCATTGCTGTCCGATTCGGGTTCGGAAAAGGGTCCTGCTGAAAAAAACCTTGAAACACCAGCCCCTCGCCGAATGGAAGCCATGAGTTCGATGCACGAAATCATGATTGAATCGGTTGAAACTAATCCATTCCAACCTCGTTCACACTTCGACCAAGAAGCCTTACAAGAATTAGCTGAATCTATCAAAGTGCTTGGTATTATTCAGCCAATTACCGTTAAAGAAGCAAGTCCAGGAAAATATACCCTCATCTCTGGAGAGCGTCGTTTACAAGCATCAAAGTTAGCTGGTTTAACAAAAATACCTGCCTATATTCGTACTGCGAATGACCAACAGATGCTTGAAATGGCTCTCATTGAAAACATTCAAAGAGAGAACTTAAATGCCATTGAAATTGCCTTGAGTTATCACCGTTTATTAAGTGAGTTTCAATTGAAACAAGAAGAATTAGGTGATAGAGTTGGTAAAAACCGAACGACAGTAAACAATTACCTAAGGTTACTTAAATTACCTGATGTTATTCAAGCGGCAGTCCGTGACAATGAGATTTCAATGGGTCATGCACGTGCATTGATTAATATTGACAATCACGAAACACAAATCAAACTTTTCAATAAAATTGTTCAAGAAAATTGGTCAGTTAGAAAAGTGGAAGATGAAGTACGAAGATTAACGCTGACAGTACCTGATGAAGGAAAATCTACTCGACAAGTTACAATCAAACAAGAGATTTCATCGCTTCAATTTCGCTTACAAGGATATTTTGGAACAAAGGTTTTGGTAAAAGCCGATGATAAGCATAAAGGAGAAATAAAAATTCCTTTTACATCTAAAGAAGAACTAGATAGAATCCTTAATACAATAAAAGTTAGCGAATAAGTCGTTAAGGAATGTTAAATACTTGGTTTTTAGCACTTATGGTTTGCTGTAAATCGTTATAAACCAAAAATTCAAACATAATGATAAGGATTTTAATCGTCTTATTCTTCGTATCAAATATTTTATGGGCTCAAAAAATTGATTCTGTCAAAGTTAATCGCTCTGTACAAACAATCGTTGATACGACACAAAAGACAAGTTTTTTGAAGAAAATCATAAAAACCGACTCAGCGAATAAACGAAGTATCCCTAGAACTATACTCATTCGTTCTTTAATACTTCCAGGTTGGGGGCAAGCATCAAATAAACAATACTGGGTAATTCCAATTGTTTATGGAGCTGCTGCCGGAGGTATTTATGCAATTTGGTGGAATAATGGTAAGTATAAGTTTTATAAGAGCTACTTATCAGAAATAGTAATTGATAAAAAAACAGAGGTGTATATACCAATAAATGGCGAACTTCGTGGGCCATTTGTAAAAACGCAAATTGAGCCTGCAGTAAAAGCGTATCATCGCCAAAGAGACCTATCATGGATTGGTTTGGCGGTGGGTTGGACCTTGCAAGCAATACAAGCAAACGTATCTGCTCACCTGAGAGGATTTGATATGACAGAAGACATTTCTTTTAAAATCGAACCATCAGTACAACCTACATCATTTGGTTCAGCCGCTGGTGTAAAATTTAGATTAAATTTTTAATTTTCAAAATAACTTACAAACTCGAAGTATGCGAATAGCACTTTTAGGGTACGGAAAAATGGGTAAAGTAATTGAACAAATTGCTTTACAACGTGGTCACGAAATTTCAGCAAAAATTGATGTCACTAATAGAACTGAAATGTTGACAATTAATCGTGAAAATACTGATGTTGCCATAGAATTTAGTTCACCAGAATCAGCTTATGGAAATTTAAAATACTGCATGGAGTTTGGAATTCCAACTGTATGTGGTACAACTGGGTGGCTTCAACATAAATCAGAAATAGAACGCCTTTGTATTGAAAATAAAGCTGCTTTTTTCTATGCTTCAAATTATAGTATAGGTGTAAATTTATTTTTCGAACTTAACAAAACTTTAGCTCGATTAATGAATCCTTACATGAGCGAGTATAAAGTATCAAGTAATGAAATACACCACACTGAAAAGAAAGATGCTCCAAGTGGCACAGCGATTACGCTAGCAGAAGGAATAATTGAAGAAATGTCAGGTAAAGATAGTTGGGTTAATAACCAAATTGCGAATGAAAATGAAGTTCCGATTTGGTCGTCAAGAGAAGGAAAAGTACCAGGCACACATACCATAAAATATATTTCAGACGTTGACCAAATAGAAATTACCCACATTGCCAATAGTCGCCAAGGATTTGCACTAGGTGCAGTAGTAGCGGCAGAGTGGCTAAACGGGAAAGAAGGCGTTTACAGTATGACTGACCTCCTTGGTTTAAGATAATATAAGTATCAAATTATAAAATATTAGATTTTAAGAAAACTATATCAATGGCAGAAGTTCAAACAACTGAGACAAATACCAAAAAGAAAAAATCTGCAATCAGAGAATGGTGGGACTCAGTATTATTTGCTGTAGTAGCAGCAACCCTAATCAGATGGATGTTTTTGGAAGCATATACCATTCCAACTGGTTCGATGGAAAAAAGTTTATTAATTAATGACTTTCTATTTGTAAGCAAGCTTCATTACGGTTCACGTACTCCGAAGACTATTATACAAATGCCGCTGACTCACCAAAAAATTTGGTTTACTGATATACCATCTTATTCTGATTTAATTCAACTACCGATGTATCGCCTACCGGGCTTTACAAGTGTAAAAAATGGAGATGTAGTAGTTTTTAACTATCCAGGATGCCCCGAAAGACCTGATGAGTTTGGTGGATTTGACAAATATCCAGTTGATTTAAGAACCAACTATATTAAAAGATGTGTAGCCATTGCAGGTGATGTTCTTGAAGTACGTGATGGACAAGTGTTTATCAACGGAAAAGCGGCAGACAATCCAGAGAAAATGCAAATGGAATATGCCATTGAAACGAATACTCAAGTAAACGAAAAGATTTTTAATAAGTACGAAATCACAGAGTTCGAGCAAGACCTCCGTATGACTGATAAAACGATTTACTATGTAAAATCGACGGCAGGTGCTATGAATGAGATGAAAAAACTTGATTTTGTGAAGGGAATTACACCATTATTGATGTCTAAAGGAGATACTACAATGCCTGCTTTCCCTTACAACTCTCGTCTTTTCCCATTCAATCGAGACAACTTTGGTCCAATTACGATTCCAAAGAAAGGAATGACTGTTCAGTTGGATGAGAAAAATATTGCATTATACAAAGGTGTAATAACGACATTTGATGGTAATGAAAATGCTAAATATGAAAATGGCAAATTATTAGTAGATGGAAAAGCCATTACTTCATATACTTTCAAACAAGATTATTATTTCATGATGGGTGATAATCGTCATGGTTCTGATGACTCAAGATTCTGGGGGTTTGTTCCAGAAGACCATATTGTCGGAAAAGCCGTATTTATTTGGATGTCAATTGATAAAGATGGTAGTTTCTTAAACAAAATCCGTTGGAGTAGATTATTCTCTATTATTAGATAAATACAAAATACCAATAAAAAAAGCCGAAGTTTAACTTCGGCTTTTTTTATTACCATTCAATTGGGTTTTGCCCTCGACTGATTAAATAATTATTTGCTTGGCTGAAATGCTTATTTCCAAACCAACCACCAAAGTTTGCCGACATTGGTGAAGGATGCTTAGATTTCAAGACAAAGTGTTTGTTGGTATCTATAATTTTACCCTTATCTTGAGCATATTTACCCCAAAGCATAAAAACAACACCTTCTTTTTCTTCATTAATACATCTGATTACTGCATCTGTAAATTGTTCCCAACCCTTATTTTGATGTGAACCAGCCATCGAAGCTTGTACTGTGAGAGTAGCATTCAAAAGTAAAACTCCCTGTTCAGCCCAACGTTCTAAATTACCACTTTTCGGCATTGGAATACCTAAATCTTCATTAAGCTCTTTAAATATATTAATAAGGGAAGGAGGGAAAGTTACACCATCGTTTACAGAAAAACTTAAACCATTTGCTTGCCCAGCACCATGATATGGGTCTTGACCAAGTATCACCACTCTGGTTTGTGAAAAAGGGCATTTATCAAAAGCATTGAATATTAATTTACCCGGCGGATAACAGACACTTGTCTTGTATGCCTCTTTTACAAAAGAGATTAAGGTCTCAAAATACGGCTTTTCAAACTCATTTTTTAATCTTTCTTTCCAACTTTCTTCAATTCTTACATCCATTTGTTAAAATAAATAATTTGATATTAATATTTTATGTATTTTTACAACGTTGAATCTATAAAAGTAGACAATTTGAGTCCGTTAAGCAACTTTCTCTTAAACAAATATCAGATTTATTTGCGGGATTTTTAAAGTTAATTACCAAATTGTATCTAAACATTAGCAGTCTTTTGCTATATAAAAAAATACTATGATGACAACAACTGCTGTAACTGCCGGAGTAAAAGTCACCGTAATGACAGAATATCAACCAATGTATTCTAGCCCGATACAAGAACATTTTGTATTTACATATCGAATTAGAATAGAAAATAATAACGAAAACACAATTCAACTTAAACGCCGGCAATGGTATATATTTGATACAAATGGAACAATCAGAGAGGTGGAAGGTGAAGGGGTAATCGGATTACAACCTGTGTTGGAACCTGGAGAAACTCATGAATATGTATCTGGGTGTAATCTAAAAACAACTATTGGTAAAATGATGGGAAGTTATTTGATGGAACGACTAATTGATGGAAAACAATTTTACGTAGAAATACCAGAGTTTAATTTGATTGTTCCATACAGACTGAATTAACAAATTTTACGATATAGTAGCAAGCACGACTAATCTCGTGCTTTTTTTATTAAATCGTAAAAAAAGTATAGTTTTTCAAAACTATATTCAATTCTAAGTTATTTTTGCACCAGTAAAAATTTAACAAGTAAGCTTATTTATAATTATAAAAAATCATGCAATACAGAATAGAAAAAGATACGATGGGTGAGGTACAAGTGCCTGCTGATGTGTACTGGGGAGCTCAAACACAACGCTCAATCGAAAACTTTAAAATTGCCCAAGATATCAATAAAATGCCAAAAGAAATTATCAAGGCATTTGCTTACCTAAAACATGGGGCAGCCTTAGCTAATCATGAATTAGGCGTTCTTCCTAAAGAAAAAGCAGATTTAATTGGTACTGTATGCAATGAAATTTTAGCTGGCAAATTAGATGACCAATTCCCATTGGTTGTTTGGCAAACAGGCTCTGGTACGCAATCGAATATGAATTGCAATGAGGTAATTGCTTACAGAGGACATGTTTTGCAAGGTGGTGACCTTGCTGATAAAACAAAATTCTTACATCCAAACGATGATGTAAATAAATCTCAATCATCAAATGATACTTTTCCAACAGCGATGCACATTGCTGCCTATAAAATGTTGGTTGAAGTAACCATTCCAGGTATCGAAAAATTGCGTGATACACTTGCTGCAAAGTCAGAGGCTTTCATGAATGTAGTGAAAATTGGACGTACGCACTTCATGGATGCTACTCCATTAACTGTAGGCCAAGAATTCTCAGGATATGTTTCTCAGTTAAACCATGGCTTAAAAGCAATTAAAAATAGCCTAGCTCACCTTTCTGAATTAGCTTTAGGTGGCACAGCAGTAGGAACTGGTATCAACACTCCACAAGGTTACTCAGAAGTAGTTGCTAAACACATTGCAGGCCTTACGGGTTTACCTTTTATTACTGCTGAAAATAAATTTGAGGCTTTAGCCGCTCACGATGCCATCGTTGAAGCACACGGTGCTTTGAAAACGGTTGCGGTAAGTTTAATGAAAATTGCCAACGATATTCGTATGCTTTCTTCTGGCCCAAGAGCAGGTATTGGTGAATTATTTATTCCTGATAATGAGCCAGGCTCATCAATCATGCCAGGAAAAGTAAACCCAACACAATGTGAAGCCTTAACAATGATTTCGGCACAGGTAATGGGGAATGACGTTGCTATCAATTTTGGCGGTGCAATGGGTCATTTTGAATTAAACGTATTTAAACCAGTAATGATTTATAACTTCCTACATTCTGCTCGTTTGATTGGAGAGGGTTGTGTTTCATTCAATGATAAATGTGCGGTGGGTATCGAGCCACTTTACGATAACATCAACAAACACGTTAATAATTCATTAATGCTCGTAACAGCCCTAAATACCAAAATTGGTTATTATAAAGCAGCAGAAATTGCACAAACTGCTCATAAAAATGGCTCTACATTAAAAGAAACAGCTATTAGCTTAGGATATCTCACTTCTGAAGAATTCGATGAGTGGGTAAAACCTGAGGATATGGTAGGTAGCTTAAAATAATATAAATACTCTAAAAGAGGTGCTTGAATGATTCAAGCACCTCTTTTTAAATGAAACATTATGAGCGAGCAAATCACTTGGCAAGATTTCGAAAAGGTTGAACTTAGAGCTGGCACAATCGTTGAAATAAATGATTTCCCTAAAGCACGCAAACCTGCCTATAAACTTTTAATTGATTTTGGCCCTGAAATTGGCATCAAACGTTCATCTGCTCAAATAACAAAACTCTACACTAAAGAAGAACTGCTAGGTAAACAAGTAATTTGTGTGACCAATTTTCCACCCCGACAAATCGCAGATTTTATGTCTGAAGTACTCACTACCGGTTTTATTCTTGAAAACGGAGAAGTTGTATTATCAGAACCTCAACAAAAAGTACCTAATGGAAGTCGTCTAGCATAAATTCTTGAACTTTTCTTTTGGAAATCTCGTATATTATTAGATAACTTTGTAAAAAAAATCAATCAATCAATGAAAAACGCTATTTTTCGCATATTAAATGTGTTTATGGCTGTGGTAGTGCTTATAAGCAATACTGGATTTGGCTTGATTGAGCATTCATGCACTGTAAAAGGCAAACAAACTGCACTTTACAAAAGCGAAACTTCTTGCTGCAATAAGTCTTTCAAAAACCATACTTCATCAGAAAGACCAGTAGTAAAAAAATCTAAATGCTGCTCTGAAGAAGAAAAATACCAAAATGTTGATTATTCTTATTCAGCTTCAGAATCAGTTGCAAAATTTGTACAAAAAAGCATTGATTGGGTAAAAGTTACAATTACAGACTTTTTAAGAGCTGTGGTAAGAGACATTTTGGAAAATCTAGTCTCAAAAAAAACATCATCCTCACCACCTTCATCCAATGGTATTTCTATAAGAATTTTCATTCAATCTTTTTTGATTTGATTTCTTCTCCCTCTCAAATTAATAGTCATTTAGTCGTATTTTAAAGAATTAAACAAAATATTTTGTTATTACAGAATAAAATGATGTAATAACCATGATTTGTTATACTTCTTAACAACACCAATTGGCTATTTTACATTTGCTAATAACTAGAACTTTAAGCAGAAAATCTTGATTTCTTCCTCATTAGCAAGCTACCTATCTCTTTTAACTAAAGAAGTATCACTAATTATTCAATTTATTAATTGAATACCCTTTTTGATACTCATATATTAAGAAAAGTATGAAGAAAAACGTATTTCAGCGAAAAATCAGAAAAACTCACCGTTGGCTGGGTGTAATACTAGGAATCCAATTTTTACTCTGGACAGTAGGTGGTTTATATTTCAGTTGGTCAGATATGGATGATGTTCATGGAGACCATCAAAGAGCACATATACACCCGCTTTCTGCCGATACAAAATTTGTAAATCCCGCTGAAATAATAGAAAAAATAAAGCTTAAAGACACTGTCAATTTTTTATTTGACATTCGACTTATACAAATTCTGAATAAGCCTTTTTATCAAATTACTTATTCAAAAGAACACGATAGAAATAAAAAAATACAATTAGCTAATGCTAAAACAGGAGATTTACGTCCTCCGTTGAATAAAAATGAAGCGATTGAAATAGCTAAAAAGAGCTTTAGTTCAGATAGCCCAGTTAAAAATGTTATTTATCTAACTAATACAAATCAGCATCACGAATATAGAGAACAGCCGTTACCAGCATACGCAGTAACTTTCGTTCATCCAAGTAATACAACTGTCTATGTAGCCAGTGAATTGGGGACGGTTCAGAAGTTTAGAAATTCAAAATGGCGAGTTTTTGACTTTTTGTGGATGCTACATACCATGGATTACCAAGGGAGAGATAATATTTCTAATTGGCTACTGAGAGCGTTTTCGATATTTGGTTTATTTACAATTTTAAGTGGATTTATACTTTTCTTTTTAAGCAGAAAGCGATAATCATAAAGTATTAAAATGAAAAAGATAATCATTGCAGCAATCATATTTAGTATTGCCATCTCATGTAGCAAACATGACACTACACCAGAAATTGAGGTAAATTATCCAGCAGCATTCGTCATAAATGGTGAAAGCTCGACAATTTCTGTAATTAATTTATCATCGGATGAAACAAAGACAATAAACTTAAATACAAACAATAAATTAAGTGCCTTACACAGTAGCAAATCTGATGATATATTTTTTCCACACCATATCTACTTATCGCCAGATGGAAACAAATTAAGTATTGGTGTGCCGGGTGTAGATTTAAGTGAAGGACACACAGGCGAGCATCAAACGCAAGGTAAAATCCTTATTATAGATGCTAAAAATGGTAACATTATCAATACTAAGATTCTTGAAAAGCCGAATCACAATGCTACTTTTTCTCCTGATGGAAAAGAGATTTGGACAACTTCAATGGAACATCATGGAAAAACTTTAGTTTTTGATGCACAAAACTTATCATTGAAAAATACGATTGAAGTAGGTGAAGAACCTGCGGAAGTTACTTTTTCAATAGACGGTAAATACGCCTTTACGGCCAATGGTGGCAGCAACTCAGTTTCTGTGATTGACCCAGTTAGTAAGAAGGTAATCAAAACAATTCCAGTTGGTGTAGAACCAGTAGGTGCATGGCCTGCAGAAGATGGTAACATGTATGTTGACAATGAAGTTGGACAAACAATCAGTATCATTAATGCAAACAAGTTAGAAGTGACAGAAACAATTGAATTGGGTTTTACGCCCGGTTATGTTGCCTATAATCAGCTTCAAAATGAATTGTGGATTAGTAATGCCGGTAAAAGCTTTGTCTATTACTATACAAAAATAAATGGTAAATGGAGTAAAAAAGGCAGTATTCAAACTGGACTTGACGCACACGCAATTGCATTTTCTAAAGATGGGAAAACGGCTTTTGTTACTAATCAAAAAAATCTAACTGTTTCTATAATTGATGTATTGAATCATCAAAAAATAAAGGATATTCCTGTTGGACAAAAACCAAATGGAATTGTGATAAAAAATTAATCCAATGAAGAATAGACATCATTTAATATACAAATTTCGAATAAAAATTTTAATCGGAATTCTAATTATTTCAGCACAATCACAAGCATTTACTCAAAATGTCAGTGGAATAGTGCTTGATAAATCAAATGGAAAAGAGGAGCCTATCATCGGTGCAAGTGTCAATTGGCTGGGGACAAAAGTAGCCACCAACACTGACATAGAAGGGAAATTTAGTATTGCAAGGTCAAAATCAAAAAAGCTAATAATCAGTTTCGTAGGTTATAAGTCTGATACGCTCGAAATCAGCAATGAAAACGATTTAAGAATCTATTTAATTTCAGATAATCAATTACAAGAGGTCGTTGTCAGAAGCAGTTCGACTTCGTTGGATAGGCTCTCCCCTATTCACACCGAAATCATTACTTCAAAAGCTTTAGCCAAGGCTGCTTGTTGTAATCTCTCTGAAAGTTTCGAAACAAATGCCTCTGTATCAGTAAGTTATGCCGATGCAGTTACTGGTGCTAAACAAATTCAATTATTAGGTTTAGCAGGCACTTACGTTCAAACAAATGTTGAGAATATTCCCTCGCTCAGGGGGTTAGCTACTACTTTTGGTTTAAATAATATTCCCGGAACTTGGATTCAATCAATCGACATTGGTAAAGGTGCTGGCTCAGTAGTAAATGGATATGAATCGATGACAGGACAAATAAATGTTGAACTTCAAAAGCCCGACCTTGCAGAAAAAATATATCTTAATACCTATGTTAATAGTTTAGGCCGCGGTGAAGTTAATCTTAATTTAGCACATATATTCAAGACTAAGAATGAAAATAAAAAATGGTCAACTGCCTTACTTTCACACGGCTCATCTATGCAGACTACCATTGATAAAAACAATGATAATTTCTATGATTTACCCCAATATACACAAGCTAATTTTATCAATCGTTGGAAATATGAGTCAGATAAAATGGTCGCACAATTTGGTGTAAAATACTTGTATGACACACGAATGGGTGGACAGATAAATAAAAGTCCCCTTTCGCTCGATAACCTCATTTATAGATTTTCAAATACAACTAGTAGGGCTGAGTTTTTTTCTAAAACTGCTAAACTTTATCAAACAAAACCTTATCGTGGTTTAGGATTAATTATTAATGGAGTGATTCATGATTCAAAATCACAGTTTGGATTTCGTCCTTACAATGGTAAACAAGAAACCTTGTACGGAAACTTAATCTACCAAGATATTTTCGGTAATACCAATCACTCGTATAAAGTTGGTGCTAGTTTTTTGTATGATAATTTTGACGAAAAATTTGCTGATTTAATTTACAAACGAAATGAAATTGTCAAAGGAGCATTCTTTGAATACACATACAAATATCTCGATAAACTAACCACTGTGGCTGGTACAAGGCTCGATTTTCATAATTTGTATGGCACAATTTTTACACCCAGACTACATATCTTATACAATGCTACTGAAAAAACGGCATTGAGATTTTCTGCAGGAAAGGGATTCAGAACTGCTAATCCATTTGCAGAATATTTTGGAAATTTGGTTAGTTCAAGAACAGTTAGATTTTTAGAAAAAATCAATCCAGAAGTTTCGTGGAATTTTGGTGCAAGTTTGACCAAATCATTTGGGAAATCAAATATCATTATTGACTTATTCCATACTTATTTCGAAAATCAACTCATTGGTGATACAGAACACCCTAATTTCTTGTATTTCTATAATTCTCAAGGTAGAAACTATGCCAACTCCGCTCAAGTTGAGCTAAATTTAATTCCGATGCCTCGCTTAGAATTTAAATTAGCCTATCGTTATTCTGATGTTTGGCAAACTTTAGGTAAATCATTGGGACAAGAAATTACCGTTAGAAAAATGTTTGTCCCTCGTGATAGAGTTTTATTCAATGTAGGATATGCATTGCCTTTTGATAAATGGAAGTTTGATTTTACTGTTCAATATAATGGCATACGTCGAGTACCTAATTTATCAACAACCTACATACATACAAGTTATGAGTCTATGCCAATTAGATACGCTCCAGCATTCGCCAATATTAATGCACAAATCAGTCGTTCATTTAGAAGATGGGATGTCTATTTAGGCGGCGAAAATCTAAATAATTTTACCCAAAAAGACCCAATTGTTACTCCTGACAACCCATTTGGGAGCAGGTTTGATGCAGGTAGTGCTTGGGGACCCGTGGTTGGGAGAATTATATATTTTGGAACAAGGTATAAATTAGGAGGAAGATTGTAATCAAACTTAGTTTTTAGGATTAGTTTTGCTTTTGATATACATTATTTTGGATGAAAATCGTTTTTTAAGAAAATAGAATCCCATGTTATTAAAAGACAAAACTATTACCTTTAAATTATTAACAATTAGTGTTTTTTTACTTAGTTCATTAACATATTCTTGTAAAAATAAGCAAAAAGATAACCCAGAACCCATCGCAGTTGATGATTTTCCAAAGGCATTTGTGGTTAATGGAGGAAGTAATACAATTTCTATTATTGATTTGAACACTCTTAGTGTAAAAAATATAATTCAATTAACAGAAGTAGGAAGATTTCCTCATCATATTAGCCTATCGCCCGATAAAACAAGATTAGCAGTTGCCATTCCTGAGTTCGATTTCACTTTAGGTCATGCATTATTACACAATGCTACTGATAAAAAAGGAGGAGTAACCATAGTTGATGCTTTAAATGGAAATACCTTATTGAAAATGCCTCTGACTAATGCTAATTTTAACGCAGCATTTACGAATGATGGAACGGAAATTTGGACAGCGAGTGCCACTCATACTGGCGAAATGTTCATATTTGATGCGGGAACAGGAGTATTAAAAACCAAAGTAGCTCTGGGAGCAGACCCTTCAGAAGTTGTATTTTCAAAAGATGGAACTTATGCTTTCATTGCATTAGGAGAAACAAGTTTTGTTTATGTATTGAATACAAAAACAAAAAATATAGAAAAAACAATCAAAGTTGACCCCTTCCCTACCAATGTCTGGGCGGTTGCAGATGGAAAGATTTACGTAGAAAATAAAATAGTCAATACTATAAATGTTATTGACCCTATTTCTTTAAATATTGTGGAATATTTAGACTTAGATTTTCCACCCGGGCAAATGGCTTTTCATCCAACCTTAAATGAACTTTGGATATGCCAAGCCAATCAGACAAAAGTGGCCTATTTTGAACGAAAAAATAACTTATGGAGTTTGAAAGGAACAATTACCACTGGAGATGATGCACACGCAATAACCTTTACGAAGGATTTAAAAAAGGCATTTGTAGTGAATCAAAGAGGAAATACGGTTTCAGTAATTGATGCTTCCACTCACCAAAAAACAAATGATATTCAAGTAGGGAGTTATCCAAACGGGATTGTATTAAAAGAATAATTAATTAACCATAAAATAATCAAACAATGAAAAAAGTACTTTCAATCTTAGCAGTGTTGCTTACAATTAGTTCTTTAACAATTGCAAACCCAAGCAATGAACCACCAAAAACAGCTGAAATTAAAATAAAAACCTCAGCTAAATGTGGTATGTGCAAAAAACGTATTGAGCGTGACCTAGGCGTTTCAAAAGGTATTGTCAATTCTAACTTAAACTTAGATGATAAGGTTGTTACAATTACCTACAACACAAAAAAGACAAGTCCAGAAAAAATAAAGCAAGTAATTTCAAAAATTGGTTATGATGCCGATGAAGTAATTGCTGACCAAAAATCACATGATGCACTTCCAAGTTGCTGCCAAAAAAGTTCAGCTTCGCACAAAGATTAATTTGTCGTTAAAACAAAAAGGTGTTATTCTTTCGAATAACACCTTTTTTATTGAATAAGCAAAAATTACTTAGATTCGCCCAAAACTTTCTCTACTAATTCAGCAGCTTCTTTTAATGCAATTGCCGAATAAACTTTCAAACCAGACTCGTCGATGATTTTCGCACCTTCGGCTGCATTTGTACCTTGTAAACGAACGATAATTGGCACTGGAATTTCGCCAATTGCTTTGTAAGCTTCAACCACACCATTAGCAACACGGTCGCAACGAACGATACCACCAAAGATGTTGATTAAAATAGCTTTTACGTTCGGGTCTTTCAAGATAATTCTGAAACCAGCTTCAACCGTTTTAGCATTAGCACCACCACCTACATCAAGGAAGTTTGCAGGCTCACCACCCGAAAGTTTGATGATATCCATTGTAGCCATAGCCAAACCAGCACCATTTACCATACAACCAACGTTTCCGTCTAGTTTTACATAGTTAAGGTCGCTTTCAGAAGCTTCTACTTCCAATGGATCTTCTTCTGATTTATCACGCATAGCAGCTAAATCAGCATGACGATACAAAGCATTGTCATCTAAATTTACTTTAGCATCAACTGCTAAAATTTTATTATCAGAAGTTTTCAATACTGGGTTGATTTCAAACATTGATGAGTCAGACTCAACATAAGCTTGATACAGAGAAGAAACGAATTTAACCATTTCTTTATTGGCAGTACCAGTCAAACCTAATTTATCAGCAATTTTACGTGCTTGGAAAGGTTGCAAACCAACGCGTGGGTCAACCCATTCTTTAAATATTTTTTCTGGATGATGCTCAGCTACCTCTTCGATATCCATACCACCTTCAGTAGAAGCCATGATCACATTACATCCTTTTGCTCTATCAAGCAAAATACCCATGTAATATTCTTTTGGCTCACTTTCGCCAGGATAATAAGCATCTTCAGCAACTAAAACCTTATTTACTTTCTTTCCTTCGGCTCCTGTTTGGATTGTAACTAATACATTTCCAAGCAAATTTGTTGAGATACGTTGTACATCATCAGCAGATTTGGCTAATTGTACACCTCTTTGCTCAGAGCCTACGATATTACCCTTTCCACGTCCACCCGCATGAATTTGAGATTTCACAACGGCAAACTTAGAGTTAGTCATTTCGGCGATTTGCTGATAGGCAGCTACTGCCTGCTCTGGCGTTTCGGCTACGATACCGCGTTGGATACGTACACCATAACGGCTTAGTATTTCTTTACCTTGATACTCGTGAACGTTCATGTAAAGTAGGATTATTTTTAGTTTTAAATTTTTTGCTAAATTAATCAACAAAACCGAAATAACAATTATGAAATTTCAGTTAATTGCTAAATTGCTATAAAATTAAATTTAATGCTAAAAAGGTGTCAATTTTTAATTATTTTTAGTCATTAATTTACCATTAAAAAATTTATAACAAATTTAATATTACCGATTTGAGAGAGTCGAAAAGCCAATTATGCTCAAAGCAAAAAACATAAAAAAAAATTATGGTAGCCTTCAAGTATTGAAAGGTATTGATTTAGAGATAAGTCAAGGTGAAGTTATTTCAATAGTGGGAGCCTCTGGTGCAGGAAAAACAACTTTATTACAAATTTTAGGAACACTTGACAAGGCAGATTCGGGGGAAGTTTCACTCAACGGGATTGATTATAGTTCATTGAAAGACAAAGAGTTAGCGAAATTTAGGAACGAAAAAATTAGCTTCATTTTTCAGTTTCACAACCTAATGCCTGAATTTACAGCGATTGAAAATGTGTGTTTACCCGCTTGGATTGGAGGAAAAGAGAAATCTGAAACCTTGAAAAAGGCAGAAGAATTATTGGATTTACTCGGACTAAAAGAAAGAAGCAATCATTTCCCCTCTGAATTATCTGGCGGAGAGCAACAAAGGGTTGCCGTTGCTCGGGCATTAATTAATTCTCCCTCGGTAGTTTTTGCTGATGAACCAAGCGGAAATTTAGATTCAAAAAATGCAGAAGAATTACACCAGCTATTTTTTGAGTTAAGAAAACAATTCAATCAGACTTTTGTTATCATTACACACAATGAAAACCTAGCAAACATGGCCGACCGTAAATTAGTCATGCAAGATGGAGTAATCATTAGCTAGTTCATCAAGGTTCACTGTGAATTTTCTATGAACATTATCTAAACTAAAATGCCTGATTCGATAAAAACTAAAAAACAAACGCTCTATTTAGTTCTATGTGGGATTTTCCTAACAAACGCGATAGTAGCTGAGGTGATTGGAGCAAAAATATTTTCAGTAGAAAATACGCTTGGAATAGCTCCAATGCAATTGCCTTTGTTTGGTCAGAAATTTAATTTTAATATGTCTTCGGGTGTATTAAACTGGCCTTTTGTATTTATTACGTCCGATATCATTAATGAGTATTTTGGAAAAGCCGGCGTTAGAAAAATCTCATATCTCACGGCTATTCTTATAGCCTATGCTTTCATTATTATTTACATCTCAACCATTGTTGCACCCGCCGATTTTTGGGTGAATCATAATAATAAAGATAAAGCAGGTAATTATTTGAATATTGATGACGCCTATGGAATTATCTTCCGACAAGGCTTAGGTATTATTTTAGGCTCAATTACTGCTTTTTTGGTTGGTCAAATTCTAGACGCCACAGTTTTCCATTGGCTTCGAAAATATACCAATAATAAAATGATTTGGCTCCGTGCTACTGGTTCAACGCTTGTTTCCCAACTAATTGATAGTTTTGTGGTGGTTTTTATTGCTTTTTATATATTTGGAAATTGGACTTTGACAGAAGTATTGACAACTGGAACAAATAATTACATTTACAAATTTGCAGTAGCTATTCTACTAACACCACTCATTTATATTGCCCACAGTATCATTGACAAGTACTTAGGTAAAGAACACGCTCATAAAATTATTGATGAAGCTACCTTTACGCCTATGTGAAGCTATTAATTTCAAACTTTGAAGATAAAATATCAATCGGTATCGAAACCTTCGGTACCGATTTTTTTTGTATTGATTTTGGCAAATTAATGGCGAAAAAGTAATGGTATTATGACTTGATAATTTTCGTTGAAAATTGAATCTCAAAAAACCATTTTTCAAACATTTAGTTGATAAGTGATTTATAAATCGGTTTTTCTATTTCTTACGAATCAAACAGTCTGACTCTAATTCATTAAAAAAAATAATATTTAACAATAATTCCATGATATTCGGTCTGTTCTTCGTAGTCTTTTCTTAGCGGATAACCTTGCCAATCTGCGGGCATTAATATTCTTCTCAAATCTGGGTGACCAATAAAATCAATTCCAAGTAAATCGAAAACTTCTCTTTCATGCCAATCGGCAGTTCGCCAAATTGGTGTAAGCGAATAAACTTTTGGAAGCGGCTCACCCTCCTTATTTCTCGAAATCTCTACTTTCAAAACAAAATTATGCTCATAAGGAATAGAAGTAAAATGATAAATAACTTCCATCGTTCCTACTTCAGGACCATTATCAATTCCAGTTATACAAGCCAAAAAATCAAAATAAAGCTGCGGTTGAACGTGCAAAAACTGACATACTTCCAATAATCTCTCATTGGGTATAGTTATGCTTGGTTGCGGTGATACTTTATCTTCTTTTAGTATAATATCTGAACCAAACATGCTAATTATCAAACCTTTAATCTCTTCAAAGCCCATTTCTGATTTCTTAAAATTTGTTAAATATGGCAAAAATAGCAGTTTTTATTTAAACTCTCTACGCTGATTTTACTCTAAGTACTGTAACACTCACAATTAAACATTATTTTGCAATGAAAACAAAGTTTTTTTTAAGCCTTTTGGCTGTTGTATTGAGCTTAAGTACTTATGCCCAACAACCAAGACCCCATCTACAAGGTGGAGGGATGTATCTCACTGCTGATGAACGTGCTGAAATTCGTTCAAAAAGAATGCAAAAATCTTTAAATTTGAACGAGGAGCAATATAAAAAAGTATTAGAAATTAATCTTGAACAAGAGAAGAAAAACGAAGAATTACGTAAGGCTCATCAAGCAGAAATGAATGCCAGACGAGAGAAAATGAAAGCAGAACATGAGGCTCTCATTAAGAAATTTGAATCGGTACTGACACCCGAACAAATGAAAACACTAAAAGAAAATCAAGAAAAAAGAAGAGAAGATTGGCAAGAAAGAAGAGGTAGACGAAAAGGCAGAAGGTAAGATTGCTAGAAATAGAAAGGGCGAACCAACATTCGCCCTTTCTATATTAATTCTGCTGTGCTAATAAATATAATACCGCCATTCTAACAGCTACCCCATTTTCTACTTGGTCAAGAATTATCGAATGAGATGAATCAGCCGCATCGCTTGTAAGTTCAACCCCACGATTAATTGGCCCAGGGTGCATTAAAACAATTTCTTTATCGAGTTCTTCAAGCATTTTTTTATTAATTCCAAAATAGAGTGAATACTCTCTCAGAGAAGGAAAATATTTAATTTGCTGACGCTCTAATTGAATTCTCAATACATTGGCTACATCGCACCATCGAAGGGCATTTTGAACGTTATGTTCAACTTTTACACCAATTTCTCGAATATATTTTGGCAATAAAGTATTTGGCCCGCACACCATCACTTCTGCACCTAATTTTTGTAAACAAAAAATATTTGATAACGCTACACGTGAGTGTAAAATATCACCAATGATTGCTACTTTCTTACCTGCTAAATCACCAATTTTTTCTTGCATTGAAAAGGCATCAAGTAAAGCTTGAGTTGGGTGCTCATGGGTTCCATCGCCCGCATTTACTATATTTGCTTTGATATGTTTTGAAAGGTAATGTGGAGCTCCAGGACTACTATGACGCATCACCACCATATCTACTTTCATAGCCAAGATGTTATTCACAGTATCAAGAAGTGTCTCTCCTTTCTTAACTGAACTACCAGATGCCGAGAAGTTTACAACATCGGCCGAGAGTCTTTTTTCGGCTAATTCAAAAGAAAGACGCGTACGCGTAGAGTTTTCAAAAAACACATTGGCAATGGTTACATCACGCAGAGAAGGAACTTTTTTAATCGGTCGGTTGATAACATCTTTAAACTCTTTAGCAGTTTCTAAAATCAAATGTATATCGTTGGCCGTAAGGTCTTTAATTCCGAGTAGATGCTTTGTACTGATTGATTGCATTGTGTTTTTGAAAAAGATTTCGCAAAAATAGATAAAGTGTTCTGAATTATGAGTTTTTTTTAATCAATTTTCAAGATTCAACACTTATAATTTTTTTAATATCATCCCAGAAACTTGGGTATGACTTCACAACTACATTTGGCTCCTCTATTACCACATCAACTAACATCGCTAAAGGAGCAAATGCCATGGCCATGCGGTGGTCATCATACGTTGCGATAGTCAACGGTGCATTTGCAATGGCTAAAGGTTGAGTGCTTGTTACTTCATAGGAAGTATTTGTTTCAACCTCCACTAAATCTCCACCAAATTTTTTCAACTCATTTTGAAGAGCCAATACACGGTCTGTTTCTTTAATTTTCAAGCTTTCTATACCTGTAAATATGGCGGGAATACCTTTAGCAGCACAAGTAACCGCCACAGTTTGAGCTAAATCTGGGCAATTGGTAAAATCCCAAACTAGTTTTTCATGAGCTGGAATTTTAGTTAAAAGTACGCCATCTGCTGTAAAGCTACTTTTTACACCTAATTGAGCCATGATTTCAACAATCGCACTATCGCCTTGTAATGAATTTTCTTTCAAACCCAAGAGTTCTACTTTCGTATCTTCATATTCAGATAATGCAACAATGCTATACCAATAACTTGCTCCCGACCAATCAGACTCTACTTTATATGAAGTGGCTTGATACTTATTGGTGGCCACTTTGATAGTTTTTTCTTCCCAGTTGGCCTCATAATTTACCCCGAAAGCTTTCATTTGTTCGAGGGTCATTTTTATATAAGGAATCGACCCCAATTCGCCTGTTAGCTTAAGTGTAAGACCTTTGGGTAAAGTTGGAGCAATCATCAATAAAGCTGAGATATATTGACTACTCACATCAGCACGAATTGATACTTCTTCAGCTTTTTGCTCAGAAAATCCTTTGATATGTAATGGAGGATAACCTTCGTTTTTTAAATATTCGATTTCCGCCCCTAAAGTTTTTAATGCATCAACTAAAATCCCAATCGGACGCTCACACATACGTGGCGTGCCAGTCATGACTTTATTTTGATTTGTAGCCGTAAAATATGCTGTAAGAAAACGCATTGTAGTACCCGCATCAATCACATCAGCAGTCTGGTCAATAGCCTTCAACAAACGAATCATCGTTTGCGTATCACGTGCTGTTGATAAATTCTGCAAATCGCCTTCGAAATTGGCTAATGCATTGATAATTAAGGCTCTATTACTTTCTGACTTTGAGGAAGCTAATGCTATTTTTGCGTCGAACGGGTTGGTGCTTTTGTGAAGAATTATCTTATCCATTAATCTGCTATGGTTCTGTATTCACCCGCAAAGATAAGGATAATTCGAAAAATGCTGGACTAAAAATGAAATTTATAATAAATATATAGATTTACAGTAGAATTGTCATATTCTTTGAAACTAAAATGATTTCAAAATTCGAACTCTATAATTTTCTGTAACTTTTCTTCCACGAAACTGGTTAGAAACTACTGTAAATACTGGTTGAGCTACTGCTAGTGCCAAAGCAATTGGCCATTTTTCATTTTTTAAAGGAGATACGCCCCACGCAGCCCATTCAAAAACTAAATATCCAAAAGGAGATAATGTCGCCCATCCAACACTTAGCTCACGTTTAGGTCTTTTATAGATTTTTCTTATTTCATCAAGCTTTATTTCTGCGTATTCAAAACGATTTCGTGTTTCGTTAAATACCTGTACAACAAAAGTAGAATCTTTAACTTCATGAATTTCATTCTCAAATAAAATTCCATCCTTTGTGCGAAATCGAAAGACTTCTCCAATAAAAACCTTTTTTCTACTACTTGTTCGAAGGTTTTCTACAACAATGTAATTTTCCTTGTTAAATAATGCATAGCCAAGATTAGGGTCTTTTTTTAGAATGAGTTCTTCAACTGTTGGTGCTTGTCGCTGGTGAAAATCTTGAGATTTTGACACAAAATTCACGCAGCATAGCAATAATACAGGTAAATATTTCAGAAAGAGCGACCTCATTTGGCTATAGTTTAGGGAGAGAAAAATACCACTTTAATAATTACCGCTCATTATTCTTTGATTGAAACCCCACCTGAAACAATTAACTTCATCACTTCAGCACTTGGCATATCAAGCATCTGTACGTTTTCTTTGGGCACTAACACAAGTTCTCCCGAAAATGCATAACTATGCGGAAAATAAACAGCTATTAGATTATTAACGCCTAAATTACTCAAATCATTTTGTGTAATGAAACCAATTTTATGAACACTTGTCTCTTTATTTATTTGTACGATGGCTGCCTGTGTAAATTTCCGTTTATCACCAACAAAGGCAGAGATTAAATCTTTGAAAGCAAAATAAAAAATTCTAACTAAGGGAAGATGACCAATTGCATTTTCTATAATGTTTTGTATTGTTTGAGGCAATAAAACCGAGAATGTAAAACCAATCACCATGGTTCCAAGCACAATTATCATTGAACCCAAGCCCGGAATTATTAAGTCTCGATTGGGATCTCCAGTTGGAATCCTAATTCGAATAATATTATCTACAAAGTCAAAGGCTCCTAAAAGGATATATATAGTAAATCCAATTGGGGCAACAAACAATAATCCTCGAATAAAATATGATAATAGCCTACTAGGGATAGTTCTTTCTGTCATAAATTAATAATTTTTTGTAAATAGCACGTTATTATTATTTACCAAACATTTTCATTTCACTAAAAGTTTTAACAAACGCAAAACAAACCTTTTATTCATGAAAAAACTCATCCACCTAGTTTTAATAATTGCTGTTTCGACACACGCATTTGCACAAAAACTCAATGTCCCGATTCCTAATAACCCAGCCGTAAAAGTAGGCACCTTAAAAAATGGATTCAAGTACTATATTTTAAAAAACGCCGAGCCAAAGAACCGAATGGAACTACGTTTAGTTGTTAATGCTGGTTCGATACTAGAAACCGATGCCCAACAAGGTTTGGCTCACTTCATGGAACACATGAATTTTAATGGAACCAAAGAATTTCCTAAAAATGACCTCGTTAATTTTCTTCAAAAATCAGGCATGAAATTCGGTGCTGATTTGAATGCAAGTACAAGCTTTGATGAAACGATTTATCAACTTCAAGTTCCAACCGATTCAGTAAAATTATTTGAAAGGGCTTTTCAAATCTTAGCAGACTGGTCGAACTACGCTACGCTTGATACCGCTGAAATTAACAAAGAGAGAGGCATTATTTTAGAAGAAGAAAGAGCAAGAGGAAAAAATGCACAAGCCCGTATCCAGCAAAAAGTACTTCCAATTTTATTTAATAATTCAAGATATGCCAATAGAATACCAATTGGCAAAACAGATATTATTCAAAACTTCAAACCAGAAGAAATCATCAAATTTTACAAAGATTGGTATCGCCCAGATTTGATGGCGGTTATTGCAGTTGGAGATTTTGATGCAGAAAAGGTAGAAAATTTGATTAAGGAGAAATTTTCGGCAATAAAAATGCCTAAAAACGCTCCAAAAAGAATTCAATATGAAATTCCTGCTACAACTGGCACTCAGACAGCGGTAATATTAGATAAAGAGATTCCTCAAAATACTTTCCAAATGTTTACTCGTTTGCCGAAAGAAAAAACAAAAACACAGTCAGATTATCGCACTGACATAGCCGAGGCTCTTTACAACCAATTAATAAGTAATCGTTTACAAGAACTTTCGAAGAAGCCCAATGCACCGTTTGTCGTTGCAATTATGAATTATGGGTCATTTTTAGGTGGATTAGATGCTTTTCAGACCATCGTTTTACCTAAAAATGCAGATGGCCTCGAAGCCGCCATCAAATCAGTTATTGATGAACAAAATCGAATTAAAAAATTTGGGTTTACTAAAGGAGAACTAGAAAGAGCTAAAAAAGACTACTTTACTGGCGTAGAAAAAGGATTTAAAGAAAAAGATAAAACAAAATCGGCAGCTTTTGTTGGAGGATTAGTGCAAAACTATTTACAAGGAACAGCCTACACCAATGCCGACTTTAGATATGAATTTACCAAAGCCCAACTCGATGGCATTACAATAGATGAAGTAAATGCTATTTCAAATAAAGTAATGAAAGAAGATAATCGTGTGGCAATGGTGGTTGGTTCTGAAAAAGACAAAGATAAATTACCAAACGAAGCAAAAATCAAGGAATTAGTTAGTTATGTGAATCCTGATTTGAAACCATACGAAGATGATATTGCTTTAACTCCAATCTTAGAAAAAATTCCAGTTGGTACTAAAGTGATTTCCGAAAAACAAATACCAGAAATTGGTGTGACAGAACTTGTCTTAGGAAATGGCGTAAAAGTTGCCTTGAAACCAACTAATTTCAAAAATGACCAAATATTGTTTTCAGCCACAAGCAAGGGAGGTACTTCACTTTACAGCGATGCAGATTATATTTCAGCTGAATTAGCCTCAACTTTAGTTTCACAGGGCGGTGTAAGTAAATTATCAGATGTTCAATTAGATAAAGCCTTAGCAGGTAAAGTTGCACAAGTTTATACTTACATTGGTGAAATTTCTGAGGGAATTGGAGGAAGTACAAGTCCAAAAGACTTAGAAACCGCCTTACAACTCATGTATGCCTACGTAACTCAACCAAGAAGAGATGATGAAGTAATCAAAAACTTCTTAAAAAATGAGAAAGAATTATTGGCGAATGCAGCTAAAACACTTACTCCTGAAAAAGTTTTTAGTGATACGGTAACAACTGTACTTTACCAAAATCATTTCCGTCGTCAACCAACTAAACCAGAAGACATTGATAAAGCAAATGTTGACCGTGCTTTTGAAATTTTCAAAGAGCGTTTTGCTGATTTTAGCGATTTTACCTTTGTTTTTGTTGGTACTTTTGAAATTGAAAAAATTAAACCACTTATCGAAAAATACATTGGTGGCTTACCTTCTACAAAACGACAAGAAACTTTCAAGGATTTAGGAATTAGTAAAGTAAAAGGTAAAATTGAGAAGAATGTCTATAAAGGTTTGGAAGATAAAGCACGTGTTAGCTTACAATTTAACGGTGATTTTGGTTATTCTGAGGAAGAGTTGATAAATCTTGATGCATTATCAGAAGTTTTAGATATTAAGCTTACCGAAAAACTTCGTGAGGAAGCAGGAGGAGTTTATACGCCTAGTATTCGTGCTTCTTACGAAAAACTGCCAAAATCGACCTACAATCTAACGATTTCATTTGGTTGTTCACCTGCCAATGTCGATAAATTAGTAAAAATAACATTGGATGAAATAGCAAAAATTAAAGCAAATGGCCCAGAGAAAGTTGATGTAGAAAAAGTAATTGCGGAAGAAAAAAGAGAAGTAGAACTTCAAGTAAAAGAAAATGGATTTTGGAATTCTTACCTACTCGACCAATATTCAGATGGTGAAGATTTGAATTTTATTAATCGTTTTCAAAGCCAATTAATTGATAAAATCAGTGTTGGAAGTATTCAAAAAGCGGCAAATCAGTTTTGTACAGATAACATAGCAAAATTTGTTTTACTTCCTGAGAAGAAATAAAACTGAAAAGGAGCGAATTTGATTCGCTCCTTTTTTTATGCCTCTAATTCCATCATTTTTATTTCCCACAAATCATTAGCTTTTTGAAGCTCAACTTTTAGTGCTTCGTAATCATTATTAGTTTTTTGTAAAACTTGGGGGTCTTTATATATTTCAGGGTCAGCTAGTTTTGCTTCAAAAGCTACCTTTTTATTCTCTAAATCTGTAATTTTAGCTTCAACTTCTGCAATTTCTCGTTCTAACTTTTTAATCGCATTCGAGCTTAAGGAAGTTTTTATAGGTGCCGAAGCCTCTACTTTTTTTGTAACAGTTTCGATTGATGGTGCAGGAGGAGTTGAAGCCAGCGATTTTCGATTTTCTTCATACCATTCCTCAAACTCATCATAAGTACCCGGATATTCTTTGATTTCATAATCTTCAATATACCAAATCTTATTGGCTACTTGGCTCACAAAATGGCGGTCGTGCGAGACAACTACATAAGTACCTTCGTATTGTTCTAAGGCTTGAATGAGAATGTTTACCGATTGCATATCCAAGTGGTTGGTAGGCTCATCAAGCAAAAGAAAATTTGCTTCAGAAATTAACACTTTTGCCAAAGCAACCCTCGATTTTTCACCTCCAGAAAGCACTTTAATTTTCTTAAAAACATCTTCACCATTGAATAAAAAGCAACCCAAAACAGAGCGTAATTCTGTTTCAGTTTTGCCACCGTCTGCGTATTTTAATTCATCAAGAAGTGTTTCATCTACGTGCAATGATTCAAGCTGATGCTGTGCATAAAATGAAAAATTGACATTATGCCCTAACTTGCGTTCACCTTCTACACTTTCGGTTCCTGCAATAATTCTTAACAACGTTGATTTACCTTTACCATTGGCACCAATTAAGGCAATCTTATCCCCTCTTTCAATGGCAGTAGTAGTATTTTTGAGAATTACCTTATCACCGTAGGATTTACTCACATTTTCTAGGGAAAATACATTTCTACCAGGATTTACGCCAAACTTAAATTTAAAGTGAACTTTCGCCGACGCATCAATCACATCATCAATTAACTCCATACGATTCAGGGCCTTTACTCTCGACTGCACTTGGCGAGCCTTAGTAGCTTTAGCTTTGAATCGCTCGATAAAGCGTTCGGTCTGACGAATTTGTGCCTGTTGGTTTTCGTAAGCTCCTCTCTGAATTTCGTTTCTTAATGCTTTTTCTTCTACGTAAAACGAATAATTTCCGGGATATGACCAAAGTTTGGCTTGCGAGACTTCAACGGTAGTTCCACAAACGTTATCTAAAAACTCACGGTCGTGTGAAACTACTACAACTGAGTTTTCATAATTCTGAATGTATTTCTCAACCCACTGAATTGAAGGCAAATCCAAGTGGTTGGTGGGTTCATCAAGTAGTAATAACGAAGGCTTTTGTAAAAGCAATTTTGCAAGCATTACACGCATACGCCACCCACCCGAAAATTGTTTCAATGGCTTGTGCAATTCTTCGGTTTTAAAACCCAAACCCTCTAAAATTTCCTCTGCTTTTGATTGAATTCCATAGCCGCCTAAATGTGTAAATTCATCTTGTAAATGACCAAGTTTTTCAACCAACTCATCTTTATAATTTACTTCCATTTCGTGCAATACTTTATCAATTTCTTTTTGAAGGAAGTTTTCACGCTCGAAAGCTTGTAAAGCTACAGCCAAAATAGAATCTTCGGTCTGATACGAAAGTAAGTCTTGATTTAAAAAACCAATCGTACAATCTCCTGCCTTAGAAATACTTCCAGCATCGGGCTGATATTCACCCACAATCAAACGCAAAAGCGTCGATTTTCCCATCCCATTCAAACCTATCAAACCAATTTTATCTTTAGGTTTTATTTGTAAATTGGCTCCTTCAAAAATGGCTCTTCCGCCAAAATAAAACGATAAATTACTAACTGTAAGCACTTTATGCGATTAATTATAATTATAAAAAAATATAAAACGATGGTTTGTCGAAAAATTGAAGCGAGTACTAATCAATAAATCTTTTCAGAATTGGTCCATAACTATCTACTCGTCTATCACGCAGATAAGGCCATGTTGTACGATATTTTTCTGAGAGGTCTAAATCAATTTCCTGTACGTGAACTTCTTCTTGTTCATGAGAAGCCAAATATAATAAACTACCAAATGGGTTTGCAACGAAACTTCCACCCCAAAATTGTTGGTCGGCTTCCCTCCCTACTCTATTCACAGAAACCACATGTACACCATTAGCTATTGCATGACTACGTTGAATTGTTTGCCAAGCATTATATTGCTCTAAATTGGTAGCTTCATCTTTTTCATTGGTATCCCAGCCAATAGCAGTTGGGTAAAATAAAATTTCTGCCCCCATCAAAGCTGTAATACGAGCAGCTTCAGGATACCATTGATCCCAGCAAATGAGTACACCCAATTTGCCATATTTTGTTTCAAAAATTTTATAACCTAAATCATCTTTTGAAGCATCTCCTGGAGTAAAGTAAAATTTCTCATAATAACCTGGGTCATCTGGAATATGCATTTTACGATATTTTCCTAAATATTTACCATCAGCATCAAGCACCGCAGTTGTATTATGATATAGTCCAGCAGCTCTTTTTTCAAACAGGGACGCAATAATTACCACATTATGCTCTTTAGCAACTGCTGATAATGACTCAGTTGTTGGACCTGGAATAACCTCTGCAAGATTAAAATTAGCGTGGTCTTCTACATCACAGAAGTATAATGAGGTAAACAATTCTTGTAAACAAACTATGTTAGCTCCCTTAGCAGCAGCTTCTTTTATTCCTTTAATTGCTTTTTGTTTGTTGGCCTCGACATCTGCAGAACACGACATCTGTACAAGACCTACCTTTACTTTACGCATGTTTTTTTGGTATTTTTTTACAAAGATACTGCCTTTAATTCAGAATTGAGAATTAAGAACTAAAAATTAAGCCTACGTATGTGAAGTATATTTCCTTTGTTGCTTTCCGATAAAAGCAATAATTCTCCCATAATGAAACCTACATTTAGGTAAACGATAAAAAAATGCTTACATTTGTGTATCCATAATTGGATATTTTTATTAATATCATAGAACGAGGTTGTTTAGTATTATAAAAAGATTCCCAAAATAGGTTGAATTTTGTGGTGCGAATCATCAAAAAGACCTACAGTGGAAATCTTGAGTAAAAATACGATTGAACAATATATATTACCAAATTTAAGTATTGGTTTACGTGGAAAAGAGTGTGAAATAGAACAGTTGACAGCTATTGTTTCAGCAATTTTATATCGTTTGAAAACAGGTTGTCAATGGCGTCAACTGCCAGTAAAGCAATTTTTTAATAATAAGGTTTTAACATGGCAAGGAGTCTATTATCACTTTAATGAATGGGTCAAGGACGGCTCTTGGACAAAAGTTTGGATAAATATTTTAGCATCAAACTATTCATATTTAGACTTATCTTGTATCCAACTTGATGGTAGTCATACACTTGCCAAACGTGGAGGTGAAGCTGTTGGGTATCAAGGTCGAAAAGCATCAAAAACAACTAATTTGCTCTTTTTAGCTGATAATCAGGGACAAATGTTGGCATGTGCCAGCCCACAAGAAGGAAAACACAACGACCTTTATAATATTCAGGAACTCTTTGAAGAACTGTGTCAAATGCTCATAAAAGCAGGAATTAATCTCAGAGGCCTTTTTCTAAATGCTGATGCTGGATTCGATAGCAAAGAATTTCGTCAAATTTGTAAAAATAAAGAAATTGAAGCCAATATTGATGTTAATTCTCGAAATAACAAAATAGAAAATCAATCTACTGAATATCAGCATTTTGATGAAGAGTTATACAAACGACGAGTACTCATTGAGCACGCTAATGCTTGGATGGATAGTTTCAAAGCATTACTTGTCAGGTTTGAAACGAAAGCAATTAACTGGGTGGCTTTAAATTTATTGGCATTCTCAGTTCGTTTTTTACGAAAAATTAAATATAAAAGTTAATCCTAAACAAGTTCAACTTAAGAATAAGTTATTTTATGCTATATGTTCTAAAATTTTTTAATTGTGCACTTGCACTAATATATGTTATTTGAATCATTGAATTTAATTGAGCCCATTAGGCTCGCACTTGCTGCAGAAGGTTACACAACTCCAACTCCCATCCAACAACAAGCCATTCCGATAGTATTAGCAGGGAAAGACCTCATTGGGGTAGCCCAAACGGGTACTGGTAAAACAGCTGCTTTTTCAATACCAATCATACAACAATTATATCAAAAAGTTGACACCAATCGAAAAGGCAAAAGAAAGATTAAAGCCTTAATCGTTACACCAACACGTGAATTAGCAATTCAAATTGGTGAAAGTTTAGCAGCTTATGGTGCTAATACCGATTTAAAATACTCTGTAATATTTGGAGGGGTTAAACAAGGCAAACAAACAGAAGAATTGCAACAAGGCGTTGATATATTAGTAGCAACACCTGGCCGACTTCTCGATTTAATAGGTCAAGGAATTATCAATTTATCTTCAATCGAAATTTTTGTTTTAGATGAAGCTGACCGAATGTTAGATATGGGTTTTGTTCATGATGTAAAACGCTTAATAAAACTTTTACCTACTAAACGTCAATCACTTTTTTTCTCGGCAACGATGCCCGACGAAATTGTTAAGCTCTCGGCTACTATTCTAAACAATCCATCTTCTGTAAGTGTAACTCCAGTTTCTTCAACCGCAGATACAATTAAACAATTTTTGTATCATGTAGATAAAAAAGATAAAAATGCACTGCTTTTAGAAATCTTAAAGGATTCTAATATTGAAACAGTATTGGTTTTTACAAGAACTAAACACGGTGCTGATAAAGTTGTAAAAATGCTTTCAGGAAAGAACATCAAAGCAGAAGCCATTCATGGAAATAAAGCTCAAAATGCTCGTCAAAGAGCTTTAAATAATTTCAAATCAAAAGAAACAAGGGTTTTAGTTGCTACCGATATAGCAGCCCGAGGAATCGATGTGGATGATTTGGCTTACGTAATCAATTACGAAATACCTAACATTCCTGAAACCTACGTACATAGAATCGGTAGAACGGGGCGTGCTGGTAGCAATGGCATTGCATTTTCTTTTTGTGAAAATGAAGAACTTACTTATCTGAAAGATATTCAAAGATTAATTGGCAAGAAAATACCAGTTATTGAAGAGCATCCTTATGCAGTAAAACCTAATTATGGAGTTGTAGCACCACCTCAGAACAATAATCGAAATAAAGAATCACGACAAAATAGCAATAGGCCGAAACAATCAAATACTTCAAAGCCAAACCCAAATGCTTCAACGGAAGGTTCTTCAAAATCTAAAAAGAAATGGTACGGCGGCTCAAGAAAATAATCGTATTTTAAGAAAGACTTTTTAAAGGAAGACTTCGCTTAAAGCGAAGTCTTCCTTTTATACCCATTTCATATCAGAATGAAGACAATTTCTTTCTAATTCTCCACCAAACAAAAAATGCACGGACCGCCAAGGTCAAAACCACTGGAACTAAAGCATAATTAATTTCTTGAGGGAAGGAATTCCAAGCAACTAAAAATAAAATCAAAATAATACCATAGGCTAAAAAATGCTTTGAAAGCCACGCACGCTTGGTATCTTTCTTCAAAAATAATGCAATAGGCAAAAGCAATGGATAAGTCCAAATAATATTTAGGTTATTTTCCGTTACACCATGGTCAGTAAAGAACCAAAGCAAAACAATAAACCACCCAAAAAATCCTGCCACCGAGAAAAGAATTTTGTCAAATGTAAAATTAGTACTCAAAGACTTAAATTGATAAGCTGTAAAGCCCAAAACAAAAATAAAAATTGTCCAAAATAAAATATTGGGCGTAACGAGTTCTTTCTCTTTATCAGTAACTACCAACATATGTCTATTAATCACCGCCTTTGAAAGCACTAAGGGCTGCCAAACACCATTTTTGTTTATTTTAGCTGCATCAAAAGCATCCATCAAATTATCAGGTAAAAACATTGCTCCGTTGGCTCCTGTAATTTCATCCGAAGGTTCACCGATAGCCAAATCCATCCCAAAATCAGCCCAAAGTTTTTCATTTTTACGGGCATAAACATCAATCCATTGACGATAAGAACTATCTGCATGGAGCGTTTTGCTTAACTGTAAACTATCAGCACAAACCCTACGTAAAACATCTCTCAAACGTGTAGAACAATTATCATAAAAAAACTTGTAGGCGTATTCTCTATTCTGAGGCAAATAATTATTTTGAAGAAAATCATAAACAGCCTGTTTTTGTGCTTGCGATAAATTAAGCACTTGCTCTGTCACTGAGCGATTTTCTTGGGTCCATCCAGCCATATCATTTTCAAAGTAATTGCCACTGATTTGGTAAGGTAATGTTCCCCTCAGAAATTTGATATAGAAACCTTTTGTTCTAAAATCAAAAGCACCATAATTAAAAGTAAAATCAAGCCCTTGACGAGGGTCATGTATTCGAATAGCACTATGCCCAAAAGTAGAATAAAGTTCTTCGCCCGGCGAAACAGTGAGTAAACTTATCGTAGCATCAACTGATAAGTTTTGGGCAAATGAAAACGAAGTATATAAACTAAAAACTACTAAAAAGAAGTATTTTTTCATGCAGAATAATGGTTTTCTGCAAATATAACCTAAGATTTGGTAGGATTAAAAAATTGGTAGGAATTAGTGAAAACAATTAAGTCTTCAGTTGTCTGTATCTAATGTGCTTTTTTGACTAATAGACAATGACCTACTGAAGACTTAGAAAAATACTTAGTTTCACATCAATAATATGCAGCTTACTAAAAACTTCCATTTATTGACACTATTTTTAATAACGGTCAACTTTCAATGATGACATTCCACTATCAACATTTAAATTAATTTTTTTGGTTGCTTTATCGTAACCTTTCGTTTGCCATAAACCTGAACGAACTTTCTCGAAATTATCAAAATCTTTGGCATTAAACGCACCATCCATTTTTATCTGGCAACCAACACTTTCTGGAACTCTGATTTTCACACTTGCCACACCCGATTCAATGTCAACATCAACGTTTTCGTGTTTATCTCCTAACTTAATATCAATAGAAGCAGCTCCTGCTTCAATATCAAGTTTTCTGACTTTGTAATTACTAAAATCAAAATCAACTTCGCCAGCACCGATACCCATATCAATATTCCAAATCGGTGAAGTACTGAGTTTCAATATAACATCGTTATCTATTTTGTTGTCATCATCAAAATTAAACTTGAAGTCTTTACCCTTTTTATCCTTCATTTCGAAATTAATGATTTTCGAACTTCCTTCTGTTTCTTCCTCTAAAGTATAACCATTCTTGAAACTTAGCAAGGTAGTAGCTTCAAACAAACGACCTTTTGATTCTTCCAAGTCAAATTCAGCCGCACCACCACCTAATTTCAAAGTAGCTTCTTTTACCTCGGGTGTAAGCTCAACAGCAAAATACTGTTTGTTTCTGTCGCCAACGGTAGTATCAGAATTAGCCGAATAATTATCATTATCCTCATCATCGATGTCGATATTAATTCCATCGCTTATTTCATCCTTAATCTCTTTTACACCATCATCAACACACGTAAAAATTCCGAGAGGAATAGCAAAAGCAATGAGAAGAGCCGATGTTGCATTGTAAACACTTCTACGAGGATTAAAAAATGCCGCAACACCTGCCAATATCAACATAATTGGCCAAAACTGTGCTATTTTTCTAAAAGACCAATTGAGGTGGAACCAATCTAGATTTGTCCCAAGAAATAAGAATCCAAGTACGATTAGCACCGCACCCCAAAATATATTACCTTTTTTGTCCATCTTGATTAAATTTTATGGTTTAGAAAGAAAAAACCTGTAAAGTTTCGATTTACCTCACAGGTTTTTCTTTATTACAAATTTGTAGAATCGTTGTTGGTAAAGTTAGTAAAGTTATCGTCTTTCTTATCTTTAATGATAAGCCAAACGCCAATTCCTACTAAGATTAAAGGCCACATTTGTCCGATATAATGGAATAAATTAATGTGGAAAAATGTTTTGAACGAGAAGATGATACCCAAAATAATAAGGATAGCTCCACCTACTAAATTGTTGTTCTGATTGTTTCTGCTCATAAAATTAAAATTTGAGGACGTTTCGCCCGATTGAGAATTTATATCATTAGTTGAGTTGTAAACTTCCGAAACGCCAGCATAACCATAATCATATTTTACTGGTAACACTACCCAAAGTATAAAATAAGCAAAAAAAGCTGGTACTGGAGTGAAAAACAATAATACAAAAACTACACGAATTAGTGTAACATCTATATTAAAATATTCAGATAAACCCTGCGAAACCCCTCCTAATAATGCACCCTTATTTTTGATTCTATAAAGTCGCTTTTCCATATTTTTTACCTCAATTGAGGATTTTTTTAGAATAGTATATTTTTGTTGTTAGATATAGGTTGCGGTCAAAACCGCAACCTTGCTCATATTATAGTTAACTAACAGATGTGTAATTAACATTTGAGATTAACGATTCTTTCGTTGGCATGATTATCCAAAGAACAATGTAAGGTATGATGGCAGGTATTGGAGCAAAAAATGCTAATACTAATAATACACGTACAAGTGTTACATCGAGATTGAAATACTCAGCTAAACCAGCTGCTACACCACCAATCATTTTGTTTGATTTAATTCTATAAAGTCGCTTTTCCATTGTAGTAATATTTTTAATTTTTGTTTTCTTTTTTTCTATCAAACCACTTGTTGTTGTGATTGATGAAACAAAGATATAGGCGAAAGACGGTACTATGTAATACAAACTACATGAATGGAAAAAAATAATGTCAAAGGGATTTTTTTAATGAAGATTTTGAGAAACAATCGGAAGAGTGGTCAAATATTGTGTGGAGTGGAAATGTATAAAAGGAAATTTCAGTCAAAAAATACACTTATAAAATATTCGGTGAAGATAAGCAACCCCTATCTTCACCAAACAGAAAACATCAATCTTCTTCCAAAAGCTCTAATATTTCACTCAATTCATCATAATCTTTGTAACCCGGACGAATCTCATTGGTACCTTTCAAAGCAATTCCCTTAATATTCATTTCAGAAACTAACTCCATGACATTTTCAGAAGTAATTCCAAAATCTAAGACAATTGGATAATTAAATGCATATTCTTTAATTGTATAACGAGCAAAATCTGAAAGTTCAGTTCCATCAACTAAGAAGAACTCAACGAATGATGCATATCTTTCGAGATTTTCTTCAAAATAAGCTGAGTCAAATTCTAACTTTAATATAATTGGCTTGCCAAAATCAACAATTTGTGGTAAAAGTGCTACTTCTGAAATTTGTAAAACATCAATTTCATAATTAGCAATCATATTTTTGATTTCTTGCAAATCGCCACATTTAGTTTCTCCAACCGTTTGAATACCAGCCACCCAAGATTTGATTTCTTTCATCTTTTCTGGAGCAACATAATCAACCGAGGCAGTATCCATCACAAAGCCAATCATTTCCACACCCATTCCTGCACAATATCGGGCATCGGATAAATTGGTTATATTACTAACTTTTACAAGAGTTTTTAATGACATTATCTTTACAATTTACGTAACCTGAGTCAATCACTTCTACTTCGCTCAGTAATTGAATTAGGTTCAATTCTAATTATTTGGCTCAAAATTACCTCAGAACTATTCATAATCAAATTCTGTTAAGTAATTTTGTAGTTTATTATTAATTTTAACGGAGGACCTTGAATCCTCGCAGTCGGCAACATGAGCAAACACGGAAGAATTTTAGTCGCCATGAGTGGTGGCATTGACAGTTCATTGGCAGCAGTTATGCTCCATGAAGAAGGTTACGAAGTTATTGGCATGACCATGAAAACATGGGATTATGCTTCATCGGGTGGTAGTAAAAAAGAAACTGGCTGTTGTAGTCTTGATTCAATCAATGATGCAAGAAACATTGCCGTAAATTTAGGGTTTCCACATTATATATTAGATATTAGAGATGAATTTGGCGATTATGTCATTGACCATTTCACAGGAGAATACCTAGAAGGTCGTACACCAAATCCTTGTGTTTTGTGTAATACTCATATCAAATGGGATGCACTTCTTCGCCGTGCTGATAAATTAGATTGTGAATTTATTGCAACTGGCCACTACGCAAATATTCGTCAAGAAAATTCAAGATACATTATTTCGAAAGGAATTGATACCCTGAAAGACCAAAGTTATGTACTTTGGGGAGTTTCACAAGAAAGCCTTTCTCGTACCAAACTTCCATTAGGTCATTTGAGAAAATCGGAAATTAGGGAAATGGCTACTGAAAAACAATTCTATGATTTAGTCAACAAAAAAGAATCGTATGAAATTTGTTTTGTACCCGACAATGATTATCGAGGATTTTTGAAACGAAGAGTTGAAGGTTTGGAAGAGAGAGTAAAAGGGGGTAATTATGTACTGGAAAACGGCAAAGTTGTTGGCAAACATGAAGGATATCCTTTTTATACAATCGGACAAAGAAAAGGTCTCGGTGTTGCCTTTGGCCAACCAATGTTTGTAACAGAAATTAGAAAAGATACCAATGAAGTTGTACTTGGCCCCGAAAAGTCATTAGACAAAGACGGTATGATGGTAGGAAAACTGGTAATGCAAAAGTACCCTGACTTAAATGGACAAACCTTAGAAACAACCACCAAAGTAAGATATAAACACGAAGGTTCGCCCGCAACAATTACTCTAGAAGGTGATAAAATGCGAGTATTATTTAGTGAGCCAGTTAGTGGTATTGCACCAGGTCAGGCAGCAGTTTTCTACGAAGGAGATGATGTTGTTGGTGGCGGTTGGATAATGAAAGCTTTCAATAAAGACTCTATTTTTGAACAAATGCTTTCAAATAACCAATAATTTTTTCAATGGAGATACAAGTTTGTTTGTATCTCCATCAAAAATATAACTTCCTTACTTCCCTGCACAAAAGATTTGTCAGTTTCCTTCGTTATGCTAATGAAACAAATTTAACTTATGAAAAGGATTTTACTAAGCCTATTGCTTCTCACGACAATTCAACTATCTATATCTGCCCAAAATCAATATCTTGTATTGTTTAAGGATAAATCCAATTCTCCATATTCTATTACTCGCCCAAAAGAATTTTTGTCTGAACGCTCAATCAAAAGACGCGAAAAACAAAAAATAGCAATTACTGAACGAGACCTCCCTCCTAACCCCAATTATTTGTCAGAAATAGCTAAAACTGGTGCCAAAGTTTTGTACAAGTCTCGGTGGATAAATGGGGCTTTAATACAAACAGATGAAAACACGCTAGCAAAGATTCTAAATCTTTCTTTTGTGAAAGGATTAGAAGGAAAAGGTGATATTAGAAATGCCCGTCAGAGTAATGAAAACCAAGGTACTCAGACAAGAAATAAGTTTGAAAATGAAGAAATAACAGATAATGGTCTATCACAAAATCAATTAGCAATGCTTGGGGCTGATAAAATGCACAGCAAAGGTTATAAAGGCGAAGGCATGCTGATTGGGGTTCTGGATTCTGGTTTTTTAAATGCTAATAAACTCTCATTTTTCAACGACCTATTCAGTGATAAAAGAGTTATTGGCACTTGGGATTTTGTAAATAATGAAACAAATGTTTACAACGACCACAGTCATGGCACCAACGTGCTTTCTTGCATGGCGGCCTATGAAATTGGTAGAATAGTTGGAACAGCCTACAAAGCGAGCTATCTTTTATTAACTACTGAAGATGTTAGTTCAGAAACCAAAAGAGAAGAAGCCAACTGGTTATTTGGTGCAGAAATGGCGGATAGTGTTGGTGTTGATGTAATAAATACATCTCTGGGCTATTCAACTTTCGATAATCCTGCACAAAATTATAAGTATTCTGACATGAATGGTGACCGTGCATTGGCCACCCGTGCGGCAGACTGGGCAGCCCAAGCAGGAATTTTGGTGGTTGCCTCAGCAGGCAACGAAGGTTCAAGTGCCTGGAAATATATTGGTACTCCGGCAGACGCTGACTCAATCATTGCGGTTGGTGCAGTGGGAAGTACTTTAAATGTGGCTTCTTTTAGTTCTTATGGACCATCTTTCGATGGTAGAATAAAACCAGAATTATCGGCTCAAGGTGCTGGCACAATCATTGGTGGAACAAATGGAAGTATTGGAACTAGCAATGGTACATCTTTTTCTTCTCCTTTAATTGCAGGATTTGCTGCAAGTTTATGGCAGGCATTTCCATCGCTTAGTAATATGCAAATCAGAGATTATCTCATTCGTTCGGCTACTCAATATATCAATCCTGATAATAGAATTGGCTATGGGATTCCCAACTTTGATAAAGCCTACGAATTAGCAGAATTAGAATCGCTTATTAATGAATTAAAAAAATCAGGTCAAGAAGTAATGGTATTTCCAAATCCAATTAATGATGGAAGTTCGACTAAGGTTTGGGTTTTAAAGAATGATGCAGGAACTAATTTTGAATACTCAATTACTGATTTTTCGGGAAAAACTCTTTGGAGCATTACTACAAAAGAAAGTAAAATTACATTGCCAATGCTGAATGAATTACCTTTAGCAAATGTAATATTGAAAGTAACAGCCGAAAATTTACAATATTCTACTAAAATAGTTAGATAAATAAAAAATCCCTATGAGTTTGCTATGCTCATAGGGATTTTTTCATGAAATTTTCCTTGCCATTCTTAAAATCGATTCCGAATTATTATATTCAGCAATCTTTTCTAAAGAAACCCAAGCCAAATCATTCGACTCTTCCGTGACTACCAAAGTTTCTCTTTTATCAGCTTCCAATAAAAATCTAATATCATAATGATAATGTGCTGGAATTCCTTTTCGTTCTGGAATGAGGTGCACATCAACATCAAAAATTTCTTCACTTACAATCTTAAAGTTTTGTAAGCCTGTTTCTTCATTCGCCTCTTTCAAAGCTATACTAAGTACATCAGATTCACCATCGCAGTGCCCACCTGGCTGAAACCACTGGTTGAGTTTACGATGGTGCATCATCAAAACATTTTTGCGTTCGGCATCTACAATCCATGCTGAGCCTGTTACGTGCCCTACAAGCAATTCTCTTTTAAAACAATCTTCATTTTTCTTTACAAAATCAAGTGTTTCGTTTCTCATCGCTAATTCATTGGAATCAGTTGGTTGGTAATTTTCGAGTAATTCGATTATTTTTTTTCGGTGCATACTTGGAGTTTTATACGTAGATTTGCACGAATTTAGTTCATCAAAACAACAAAATCATATACACAATGAAAAAAATTGCACTATTAGCTTTAAGCTGCTTACTATCAAGCAGTCTAACTTTTGCTCAAATTACACCAGCTCCAAGTCCAGGTGCTTCAATTTCACAAGTAGTTGGAGTCAACAAAATTACTATTGAATATTCTCGTCCATCCCTAAAAGGACGTGAAATATTTGGGAAACTTATTCCATTTGATAAAGTTTATCGTACAGGTGCCAATGCCGCAACTAAAATTGAACTTACTGGAGACATCACAGTTCAAGGCCAACCCTTGAAAGCAGGAAAATATGCGATTATGTCTATTCCAACCCAAACAAATTGGACAATCATTTTTAGCAAAAAACTTGATGTTACTGAGCAAAACTACAATGCTGCTGATGATGTTTTGAGAGTTACGGCTCGTCCACAAGATATTTCTCCAGTTGAAACACTTACTTTTGATTTCTCAGATTTAAAAGATGATGGAGCAACGTTGAATTTCAGTTGGGAAAAGACCAAAGTTTCATTGAATATTGGCGTAGATAATGCTGCTTCAATTGAAAATGCAGTCAACCAGAAAAATACGGATGCCTCTAATACTTTCCAGCAAGCTGCCGATTATATGCTCCAAAAAGGCATGGATTTAACAAAAGCACTAAGTTTGATTGATAAATCTTTAGCATTGCGTGAGAATTTCCGTAATAATTGGATTAAGGCTCAAATTTTAGATAAACTGGGCAAATCATCTGATGCCCTAGGTTTTGCATTGAAAGCTCAATCTTTAGGTGCTGGTGATGGTTCTTACCAATTCTTTAAAGATGGTATTGAAAAAGGAATTAACGAAATTAAAGCGAAAATTCCTGCGGCACCTGCCTCAGTAACAACACCAAAGAAGAAGAAAAACTGATGCTTAGGTTTTCTCATTAACCGAATGTCTATTTCATTAATAAATTGGGGCATGACTTAATAGTTATGCCCCAATTTGTTTATTTAAGCCATCAATATTTTCAACAAAAATTTCGTTAGTTTTGAAAAAAAATGATTCCATGCGAAAAATTCTTTATTATTGTCTATTTCTGCTTTCTCAATCTACATTTGCTCAAGATAAAACCCTTCGATTTGAAGATTACATCTACGAACAAAACATTAAAACTGTATTATTATACCCGCTTGTGGGCGATGCTGGAGATGCCTCAAGAACGCTTAATCCACCGGTTATTGCATTAAACGATTCGAAAAACCTTTGGCTTGAATTCGATGATTTGAATGCTAATTTCGAACAATATCACGTTCGAATTCTGCATTGCACTTATGATTGGAAACAATCTGTGCTTTCAGAAATTGAATACATGCCCGAATATAACGACCTCGTTTTGAATAATTACCAAGTTTCAAGAGGCACGAAAATTCCTTATTATCACTATAAAATTGAAATTCCTAAAGTACTTCTATCGGGCAATTATTTATTGGTAGCGTGGAAAGGCCGAAGAAAAGATGATATAATTTTTAGCAAGAGATTTATAGTTTATGAAAGTCAAGTTGGAGCTTTTGGCACTATCCGACAAGCCCAAGCCCCATCAAAATACAAAACTCATCAACAAATAGACTTTGAAGTAAATTATGGAAATTATCGACTAATGTCACCTCGTGATGAATTAAAAATTATTGTTCGTCAAAACTTTAGATGGAATCGAACGGTTCGAAATCTAAAAGCATTCAGTGTAAATGAAAGTGCTTCAAAACTAGAATACCGTTTTTTTAATGACGAAAATGTATTTCCTGCAGGAAATGAATTCAGATTTTTTGATTCCAGAAGCACCAACTATAAAGGTCAATTTATAACGCAAATAAAGCGGGGTAAGGAAGATGAAATGTGGATTTACCCCCAAAATAATCGTAGCGAAACTGCTTACATTGAGTCGAATGATTTTGATGGAAGTTATGTTATTGATAATCGAGAAGGTAATGAGGCGTCGGTTGATGCCGACTATATCTACGTAACATTTGGACTAAAAACCCATGAATTAGAAAATAACAACGATAAGGTGTATGTAAATGGAAGTTTTAATGATTGGCGATTAGACAAAAATAACCTCATGAACTACGATAACAATTTTGGCGGCTATGCAACTTCTATATTATTAAAACAAGGTGTTTATAATTATGATTTTGTCATTCAAAAAGCTGATAACTCAATTGATGAGAGTTATTTTGAAGGAAATTTTGGAGAAACACAAAATATCTATGAGATTTTCATATACCACAAACCCGTAACAGCTCGGGCAGAAAAACTTGTAGGTTATAATACAATTGAGTTTAACAAAAGAAGATAAATGAAAACAGCATTAGTAGTTGGTGCAACTGGGCTCATAGGTAAACACCTAACAATCAAATTATTAAATAGTGGTTTATATAGTACTGTAAAAGTTATTATTCGAAAAACACTTCAAATAAATCATCCAAAATTAGAAGAAATTATATTTGATTTTGATAACTTCGATAATTCAAAAATAAAAGCTGATGATATTTTCTGCTGTTTAGGTACAACCATGAAACAAGCAGGTTCAAAAGCTAATTTTTATAAAGTTGATTTTACTTATCCTTTAGAAACAGCTAAAGCAGGTCTTACAAATGGTGCTCAACAATTTTTAATTGTAACCGCAATGAGTTCAAATAGTAATTCATTATTTTATTATAATCGAGTAAAAGGTGATATTGAGCAAGCAATTG
The DNA here is from genome assembly GCF_000263195.1 of Emticicia oligotrophica DSM 17448. Taxonomy (GTDB): domain Bacteria; phylum Bacteroidota; class Bacteroidia; order Cytophagales; family Spirosomataceae; genus Emticicia; species Emticicia oligotrophica. The sequence goes on along the minus strand of NC_018748.1, from coordinate 4,073,803 downwards.
AACAACTAGGCTTTCCAACTTTTCAAATTTTCCGCCCATCTATGTTGGCAGGAGAACGTGAAAAAGCCAGATTTGGTGAAAAAATTGGCAAAGTAGTTATGGACTTTTTCGCTTTTATCATACCCGATAAATATAAAGTTATTGAAGGAGAAAAAGTGGCTCAGGCTATGCTTGCATTTGCACAAAAAGGATTTACAGGCAAACTCATTCACGAATCAGATAAATTTCAAAACCTATAAAACCCAATACCTATTATTATGAAAAACTTATTTTTATGCTCATTTCTAATGTTATCACTCGTGCATTTGACTTTTGCACAAACGAAGCCTAGTACAACTTCTGCCAAATTTACATTTAAAACATATCCTGAAGATGAAAATGGCACTCCTCACTCAGATATTTTCATATCTTTTGGAAAAAAAATCGCCAAAATTGATAAAGTTGCAGGAAATGCCGATATAACCGACCCAAGTTTATATGCAGAAAACAAAATCCCTAAAAATGCCTTAGCCGCTTGTGGTTCTTGGTGGGCTGGTGCTGGTGATTACTATTATGTTATTCAGGAAAAAAATAAATTAGTTATTTTTAAAGGATGGCAAGCAGAAGAACAAACTGACCGTGGTTATCATTGGAAAAGATATAAGTCGATTCAATTATAAAAAATTATATCAATCAATTACTGATGCATTCTATCGAATTGCAGCCTTTATTACATGCTTTTTGAAGATACTTATAAAACCATAAAATCTCCCGTAGAGGGATTATTTAAAGATAGAGGAAGTAAATTTTTAGCTTTTGCTTATCCGATTGAACACGAAAATGAGGTGAAGCCAATTATTGAAAATTTGCGAAAAGAACACTTCAAAGCTGTTCATCATTGTTATGCATTTAGGCTAGGTCTCGAACGCACGAATTTTAGAGTAAATGATGATGGAGAACCATCTGGAACTGCGGGAAAACCCATTTTAAACACCTTACTATCTCACAATGTTACTAATATTTTAGTGGTTGTAGTTAGATACTTTGGTGGAACCCTTTTGGGCGTACCAGGTCTCATTAATGCTTACAAAACAGCCACTGCCGAAGCACTTGCTTTGGCAGAAATTATTGAAAAAACAGTAAATGATGTTTATATTGTGAGTTTTGAGTTCATTCAGATGAATGATGTGATGAAGGTTGTGAAGGAATTTAGTCTAAAAATAAGGAATCAAACCTACGATAATCAATGTACAATGGAACTCGAGTTTCGTAAGACATTGACTAATCAAGTTGTTGGTAAATTAGAAAAAATTGATAATATTTCAATTGAATATTTATTTACGGTTTAAATAATTTTTTATGGAAATCCTACAAAAAGATAACGGAGAAAATGGTGTATTTTATATTGAAGTAGAAGGAGAACTTGCGGCAGAAATGACCTATGTTTGGCGTGGTAACCATGATAGAATTTTAATAGATCACACTGAGGTTAAAGAGATACTAAAAGGAAAAGGGGCTGGTAAACAACTGGTTGCAAAGGCTGTGAACTTTGCCCGTGAGAAAAAAATAAAAATTGTACCGATTTGCCCATTTGCGAAAGGTGTTTTCGAAAAAGTACCTGAATTTCAAGATGTTTTATAAAAAAAGGAAAACATTATAATTCAATTATATAGAACTATAAATTAGCTCAAATAATTTTTTTAAATTGCTAGATAATTCTAATACTCTAAGTAATTTAACAATGATTTCAAAATTATTAAAACCTTCTCTCTTAATTTCCCTCTTTTCTTGCAATGCATTTATTTTATCAGCCCAAACTTGGGAAAAAGTTTCACCTGTAAATAATTGCACCAATCGCCATGAAAATACGCTTACCGCTGTTGGTGATAAAATAGTTTTATTTGGCGGAAGAGGTATCAAACCAACCGAAATTTATAATACTAAAACACAAACATGGGAAACTACCCCTCCAACTCCAATAGAAATACATCATTTACAAGCAGTTACTTTTCAAAATGAAGTTTATGCAATAATGGCATTAACGGGCCAGTACCCTCACGAATCTCCAATTCCGAATATTTATATATACAATCCAAGCAAAAAAGAGTGGCGAGTTGGCCCAGAAATTCCTAAAGAACGTCTAAGAGGCTCGGCAGGATGTGTTGTATATAAGAATAAAATTTATTTAGTTAATGGTATTACGGATGGTCATTGGGATGGTCATGTGGCATGGTTTGATGAATATGACCCAAAAACAAATCAGTGGAAAAAAATGGCTGACGCCCCTCATGTTCGTGACCACGTGAGTGTGGCAATCATTAATGATAAACTCTACGTGGCAGGAGGGCGACGCTCAACTGCACGCATCAATCAAGTATTAAATCTTACAGAACCAGCGATTGATGTTTATGATTTCAAAACCAATAAATGGTCAACTTTACCAAGCGAACTGAATCTGCCAACTCAAAGAGCAGGAAATTCATCAGTTTCATTAGGAGATAAACTTTTGGTTATTGGTGGCGAAAGTGCCGCTCAAGTACCTTCACATAATGAAGTGGAAGCGTTCGATACTAAAAAAATGCAATGGGTTCCTTTTCCGCATCTTAATCAAGGCAGACATGGAACTGGAGCCGCAGTGATTAATGGAAAAGTATATTCTATTGCAGGCTCGGCTAATAGAGGCGGTGGCCCAGAATTGAACACTATTGAAGTACTAAAATAGAGGAACAGACGTTTTAAATATAGATATTTAATTTTTCTGATTTTCAGGGAATATTAATTCCACACAACTCAACTACATACAATAAAACAATAATGGTAAAAAACAGGCTTAAACGTGGTTTCAGAATGACAAAGTATGTCGTTTATCGTGAAACATTAGTCGATACCAAAGAACATATTTACTCATTTGTCGGCTCTTTTATTGGTATCGCTATCATCGCATTTATTCAAAGTAGAACTTTATCAGAGATAGATTCTATCTTCTTGATTGGTTCATTTGGAGCATCAAGTGTATTAATTTTTGGTGCAATTCAAAGTCCACTTGCACAGCCAAGAAATTTGGTTTTGGGTCATGTTTTGTCAGCAACAATTGGAGTAACAGTTTATAAAATAATGCCAAATATCCTTTGGATAAATGCCCCCTTAGCTGTTTCGCTATCAATTGTAGTTATGCAAATAACCAAAACCCTACATCCTCCGGGCGGAGCTGCGGCACTAATTGCTATTATAGGTACAGATAAAGTTAAAAATTTGGGTTTTTGGTATGTGCTATCACCCGTTTTGGTAGGCACGCTAATTCTATTGACTGTTGCTTTGATTTTCAACAATTTAACCCCCAATAGAAAATACCCAACAGACAAACGCTATACGAATTTCTTGCGTAAACGTAAAGCTGATTTAAAAACATAAAATCAAAAAATTGCTTATGAATTCACTTTGGAAAAAAATTATCACACAAACTATTCTCAACAAACGAAAAACAAACGAAAAATTTTCTGATTATAAACTTGCAAAAGGTTACAGAGAATTAAAGATTTTAATTACACGCTACTTCAAAGATTTTATACTCATTACTGCGGGCATTTTCTCTGCTTCTTTTGGGTTTAAAGGCTTCTTACTAACTAATCATTTTATAGATGGTGGTGCAACAGGCATTTCACTATTAATTTCTGCGATTACTAAAATTCCACTACCACTACTACTTGTTTGTATCAATATTCCCTTCATTTTTTTAGGTTATAAAACGGTAGGTAAGGTATTTGCCATCAAAACCGCTTTAGCCATTTCTGGCTTGGCATTATGCGTAGCCACTGTTCACTTTCCCGATGTAACTCAAGATAATCTTTTAGTATCAATTTTTGGTGGTTTTTTCCTCGGAGCAGGCATCGGTTTATCGGTAAGAGGTGGGGCTGTAATTGATGGAACTGAAGTTTTAGCCATTTATCTAAGTAGAAAATTTGGAACAACGCTTGGAGATATTATTATCATCATTAACATTTTAATTTTTTCAGCCGCTGCCTATTTCTTATCGGTTGAAATTGCACTTTACTCAATGATTACCTATTTATCTGCCTCAAAAACACTTGATTTTATAGTAGAAGGCATTGATGAATATACAGGCGTAACTATTATCTCATCACATAGTGAGGAAATTAGACAAATGATTATTAATGTAATGGGACGTGGTGTAACGGTATATAGTGGAAAAAAAGGGTTTGGAAAAAGTGGAGAAACGCAGAATGTCGATATCATATACACTGTAATAACTCGTTTGGAAGTAAATAAATTAAATACTGAAATTCAAAAAATCGAGTCAAATGCCTTTGTGGTTATGAATAGTATCAAAGATACCAAAGGTGGAATGATAAAAAAACGGTCTCTTTCTCATTAAATAATGAAGCAAATAAAATTAATTATACTCTTACTTTTGTGCATTAATCAAACTTTTGCCCAAAAGAAAACGCTGATGTTTATTGGTTCATATACCGATGGAAAACCTAACAATGGAATCTACGTTTATGAACTCAATAAAAAAAATGGTGAAATAAGGTTATTGAGTCACGAAGAAAACTTGGTTAATCCTTCCTTTTTGAATGTTTCGCCAGATGGTAAATACCTATATTCATGTACAGAAACTAAGTTGCCTCAACATGGAAATATCAGTGCATTTGCTATCAATGCCTCTAATGGTAGTTTAAAACTAATCAACAAGCAATCGGCAAATGGTGAAAACCCTGTTTATGTGAGCATTCATCAATCTCAGAAATTTGTTATTTCAGCCAATTATGGGGAAGGAAATGTAACGGTTCTCCCTATCAACACCGATGGTAGTTTAAATCAATTTGTACAAAGTTTTCCGTTCAATGGTTCGAGTATTAATAAAGAACGCCAAGAAAAACCTCATATTCACTCTGGGATTCTTTCGCCGAATCATGATTATTTATTCTTACCAGATTTAGGAACAGACCAAATAAGGGTTTTTCAATTTGATTTTAACAAAAATAAACCCTTAATTCCAAGAGAAGAACTTACAGTAAAAGTATCCGCGGGAGCAGGACCACGTCATCTAGCATTTCATCCCAATAAAAAGTTTGCTTATTTAATTGAAGAAATGGGTGGAAATATAGTAGTCTACCAATATCAAAATGGTAAACTTACTGAGCTTCAAAGAACGATGGCCAATCAAAAAAAAGCGGATATTTATAGTAGTGCTGATATTCATCCTTCGCCCGATGGCAAATTTCTTTATGTGAGCAACCGAGTGGAAAATACCATTGCTATTTTTAAAATCAAAAAAAATGGACAAATTGAGTTAATTGGACATGAATCTACCTATGGTGAAACACCAAGAAATTTTAATATAGACCCCACTGGAAATTTTGTCATTGTGGCGAACCAAAGTTCTGATAATATTGTGGTTTTTAGGAGAAATCAACAAACCGGTCTTTTGAAAAAGCTTAGTGATAATACGAAGATTTTACATCCTTCATGTATTCAATTTAAGGAATATCCAACAAATTAGCCTCAGATGCCTTAAACATACCACAAAAAAGTATTTATTTTGCACTAAAATGATTTCTCTGAAAAACTGACAATTCATTTTATCATATTATTCATTCATCAAGCCAAGATAAAATGGACATTTTTTTCAGAAAAGCTACTCAAAAAGATGCTGATTTGACTTTCGAAATAGAGCAAGATGCGTATAAAGAATATAGCGAAGAGTTGTATTCAACAGAAATAGAATCTCATCGTAAATATTTTGATTCCGCATTTATCCAAATGGTTGAGTATAAAAATCAAACAATTGGTTATCTGGAAGTAGAAGAAAAAAATCATTCATTCGAAATTATAAATATTCAAATTCAAAAAGACTTTCAAAATCTTGGTCTTGGTAGTAGAATACTCAAAAAAGTTATTGAAGAAGGAGAACAAAAGTCGAAAGGAATTGAATTACAAGTATTAAAAAACAATCCAAAAGCCAAACGCTTTTACGAAAACTCAGGATTTCAGGTATATTTTGAAACCGAGTTTGAATACAAAATGAAATTCTCTCATGCAAATCGGATTCTTAGAAATAAAGTGGACTGATATTTTAGATATTACACTTGTAGCATTCTTATTATATTATATATACAAACTAGTTAGAGGAAGTGTAGCGAGTAGAGTTTTTACGGGCTATTTACTTATTTACTTATTCTATCTAATCGTTAAAGCTATTGGTTTAGAGTTACTTACTCGAATTTTAGAATATTTCATGGGCGTTGGAGCGATTGCCTTAATCGTATTATTCCAACAAGAAATACGCAGATTTTTACTCCTGATTGGCAAATCAACTACCCTTACGAATAATCAGATTTTTGCTAATATAATGGGCACTGAAGTTCCTTTAGATGATAGTTTCCCATTAAAAACCATCGTAGATTCTGCCAAAACTATGTCGAGCGAATTCACTGGTGGTATTATTGTAATTCAAAAAGAAGACGATTTATCAAAATTTACTGAATCAGGAGATTCTATTGATGCTGTATTATCCAAAAAACTTATTTTATCGTTATTTAGCCAATACAGTTTATTGAATGATGGTGCTATCATCATCAATAACAATAGGATTATGGCTGCTCACTGCATTTTGCCTATTGCCAACAACGACGACTTACCCTCAAACTATGGTTTCCGACATCGTGCGGCACTTGGAATTTCAGAAGCTACCGATGCTGCTGCCATTTGTATTTCGGAAGAAAATGGGAAAATTTCTCTTGCCATTGATGGAAATATAAAGATTGTGACTGCTGCCGAACTTGAAAGAGATTTAAAAACTTATTTCTTCAATAAAAACTAAAAGCAAGAATAGAAAGGAAATGGCTTTTTAATTTCCTTATTAAATACAAATTCATGATAACATTTTATCCTGGGCCATCGAAAGTGTATCCACAGATTGCCACTTACCTTCAAGAAGCCGTAACATCGGGAATTTTGAGTCAAAATCACCGAAGTGCTCCTTTTATGGAAATGTTAGAAAAATGTATATCAGAATTCAAGTTTAAATTAAATATCCCCGAAGATTATGAAGTTTTTTTTACTTCTTCGGCAACCGAATGTTGGGAAATTATAAGCCAATCATTTACAATCAATCATAGCCATCATATTTACAACGGTGCTTTCGGACAAAAATGGCATGAATATGCCTCACGAATTGTCAAACAAACCACCAAACAAAGCTTTGATTTCCAATCCTTAGCAGCTAATAATTTCATTCCCCGGGATGCTGACGTAATATGCATCACTCAAAATGAGACATCAAATGCTACGCAAATCTCAAATGAGTTTTTGAAAAGTTTAAAAGCAGAAGCAGTCATTGCCGTTGACGTAACTTCTTCACTAGGTGGAATAGAACTTGAATGGCAAAACGGTGATATTTGGTTAGCTTCTGTACAAAAATGCTTGGGACTTCCCGCAGGCATGGGTTTAATAATTTGTTCCCCAAAAGCAATCAAACGAGCCAAAGAAATCGGCGACAAAAAATATTACAACAGTCTATTATTTATTCGTGAAAACTTTAAAAAACTACAAACACATTATACACCTAATATCTTAGGCATATTTCTTTTGCATAGAGTAATGCAACAAGTGAATAATACCTCACTTGTGAACCAACAAATTCAAGCCAGAGCCCAAGATTTTTATAATTTTATTGAGGAAGAAACCAAGCTTAAGCTTTTAGTTAAAAATGATTCCGTGCGTTCTTCCACAGTCATCGCCATAGAGGGCTCAAATAGTGAAATTTCTTCTATCAAGGAAAAAGCTAAAGAAAATAATATAATTTTGGGTAATGGATATGGTCAATGGAAAGACACAACATTCAGAATCGCAAACTTTCCTGCCATTGAGAATTGGGAATTTGATAAACTAAAAGCCTTACTACGCCAATGAACTTCGTTTTTAAAGAAATCATCTCAGTTTCAATCATCTTATTTTCAGTAATTGATATTTTAGGAGCTATTCCTATTATCATTGATTTACGGAAAAAAGCGGGTGGCATTCATGCCGAACAAGCCACTTTAGTTGCTGGAGGTCTCATGATAACTTATTTATACTTAGGTATAAGTATCTTGAGTTTATTCGGTGTGGATGTAAAATCTTTTGCGATTGCGGGTGCATTAATTTTATTTCTCATTGGTTTCGAGATGATTTTAGGTAGGAGTATTTTTAAACATGAAACAACCAACAGTAAAGCCACCTCAATAGTGCCTTTAGCTTTCCCGATAATTGCTGGGGCAGGAACAATGACAACCATTATTTCACTGAAAGCGGCCTATCAGGAGGAGAATATTGTAGTTGGTATCTTATTAAACTTAGTAGTGGTATATATCGTTTTACGAACTTCTCAACAACTTGAAAAAATTCTTGGGCCAACTGGAGCAGATATTTTACGAAAAGTATTCGGAATGATATTAATTGCGATTTCCATAAAATTAATAAAAACCAATTTGCTTTAATTGGTTTACCTAAATAAAAACCGCCGCCTTTATGATATAAAAGGCGGCGGTTTTTATATTTAATAGTTTTGTATTTCTTCTTTCTTAATTCGAGGGTTACATCAAGCATGAAAAAAAATAAAAATATTTTCAAATCTAATTCTAACAAAATTTCCGGGTTTTGGTTTATAAAATGGTGTAAACTTCGATAAAAAATGACAATTTGTCTTTTTCTCTTATCCGTTCATCATAAGTTTATACTTGATTGATTCATTTTTCCTTAGTTTTACGCATAATATTCTTCAACTACAAAAACAAATCTATGAAATTATTAAAGTTTACTTTTTTAAGTTCTTTAGCTTTGAGTATTGCTTTAGGAGCTAATGCTCAGAAAAAAGACGAAAAAAAATCAGAAGAGACCAAACCTTCAACCCCGGCTCCTGCAGCACCAGCGAAACCTGCCGAAATGCCCAAGGCAGGGCCAAAGTCTTACAAAGAAGTAATTACCGACAAAGCCAAGACTAGCAAAGGCTTAATGACGGTACATAAAGTTGATGATAAATATTTCTTCGAAATTGCGGATACCCTCATGGGTCGCGACATCATGACCGTTACTCGTTACTCAAAAACAGCAGCAGGTGGTGGCATTTTTGGTGGCGAAGAAGTTAATCGTCAAGTTGTTAGATGGGAAAAAGGACCAGAAAACAAACTTTTCTTGCGTTCAATCTCATTAATTATTGCCAGCCCTGATAGCACAAAACCGATTTTCAAATCAGTTCTTAATTCAAGTGCAGACCCAATTATTGGTGTATTTGATATTAAGGCATTGAGAAAAGATACTTCATCGGTAATTGAAGTAACTGACTTTTTCAAGGGTGATAACCAAGTCTTTTCTCTTGACCCAGTTAATAAGCAATTATTAAAAATTGCGGCAATCCAACCAGACCGTTCGTTTATCCAACATATTCGTTCATATCCAATCAATACTGAAATTCGTACTACCAAGACTTTCAGCGTAGTTCCACCAAGTGTTTCGTTGGCTCCAATTCCACAAATTGGTAATTATTTACCAGCATCGCGTGATGCCGGTGTAGTTACGATGGAGTTTAATACTTCGATGATAATTCTGCCAAAAACACCTATGCGTAAGCGTTATTTCGACCCGCGTGTAGGATATTTTGCGAATCAATATTCTACTTTTGGTGAAGAATCTCAACAATCAGACAAAGAAGTTTTTACTGTAAGATGGAGACTTGAACCAAAAAATCAAGAAGATGCTGAACGCCAAAAACGTGGAGAATTAATTGAACCTAAAAAACCAATTATCTATTACATTGACCCCGCAACCCCTAAAAAATGGCAAAAATACTTAAAAGCTGGTGTAGATGATTGGCAAGTAGCTTTTGAGAAAGCTGGTTGGAAAAATGCTATTCGTGGTGAATATTTGAGCGAAAAAGATAGCTTGAGTTTAGAAGATGCTCGTTTTTCGGTAATTAGATATTTTGCTGCTGATATTCAAAATGCTTATGGGCCAAACGTACATGACCCAAGAAGTGGTGAAATTTTAGAAAGCCATATCGGTTGGTATCATAATGTTATGCGTTTATTGCGTAACTGGTATTTAATTCAAACGGCTGCTTCAGACCCACGTTCAAGAAAGAAAACATTTGATGATGAATTGATGGGTCAATTAATTCGATTTGTATCTTCACACGAAGTAGGCCACACTATTGGTTTACGCCACAATATGGGTGCAAGTTCTGCCACTCCAGTTGAAAAACTACGTGATAAAGATTGGGTAGCCAAAAATGGTCATACTTCTTCAATCATGGACTATGCTCGTTTTAACTACGTAGCACAACCTGAAGATGGTGTAACTGATTTCTTCCCAAGAATTGGTGACTATGATATTTGGGCTATTCAATGGGCTTATAAATTCTTTGCCGATGCCAAAAGTGCTACTGAAGAAAAATCTATCCTAAACCAACTAACGAAAGAAGCTATCAAAGACCCACGTAAGCGTTTTGGCACAGAAATTAGTCCATTTGACCCTCGTTATCAAACTGAAGATTTAAGTGATAACGCCATGAAGGCTTCTGATTATGGTATCAAAAACTTACAAAGAATTTTACCGAATCTTCCAGAATGGAGCAAAGAAAATGGTGAAACTTATAAAGAATTGGCTGAACTGTATGCAAACGTAGTCGGACAGTATCGTCGCTATATCGGCCACGTAACTAAAAACGTGGGTGGTATTTATGATACGCCTAAAACTTATGATATGGAAGGCTCGGTATATGAGGTTGTTCCAAGAGCTACTCAAAAAGATGCCGTTTCTTTCTTAAACAGACAAGTGTTTGAAACGCCAACATGGTTATTAGACAGAAATATTTTAAATAAAATTAATCCTGAAACAGGCGTTGAGGCAATCAAATCAATTCAGGAAGCTACTTTAAATAATTTATTGGCAGGTGATCGTGCTGTAAGATTAATGGAAACTGGCTCATCAAGCTCAGCTAATTACAATTTAGATGAATTAATGACTGATTTACGCTCAAGCATCTGGTCAGAACTGAAATCTAAAAAAGCTATCGACATTTATCGTCGTAACTTACAAAAAGTATTTGTTGAGAAGGTTGCTTCATTACTTAACCCTGGCATGACAACTACTTCATATATTCCACAAGGTGCGTCCTATGGTTTTGAAAGTAGAATGGTTGACCTCAAGAAAACTGATTTGCCTTCAATTGCAAGAGCACATTTGGAAATGTTAAAAAGCGACATTAAATTAGCTTTACCACTTACTACTGATAAGATGAGTAAGTATCATTTACAAGACGTTTTACAAAGAATTGAAAATGCATTGAATCCAAATAAATAAACAAACACAGTTTTTATGAAAAATAAACAGCGGGACCAGTGGTCTCGCTGTTTTTGTTATTTACTCACTAATTAAGAGCTATTTTTCGTTTTCTATTCGCTAATAAAATTTAGTACATTTACAATCTTAAATACAATTCTCAACTACATGTCTCATAAAATTAAATTTTCTTCTTATTTATTAGTTCTATCAATTTTTGTTAGCTCCTGTATCTCAACCATTACTCCAAAAGGAACAAGCTATATCAATGGTTTCCCCGAAGGATTAGAAAATGCTTCAAAAAGTAGCTATACAGCAGGAAATGTTGAATTATCAGGAGGCGTATGGTATTTTGAAGATGCTTTGATTGGTACTACTGCTAATGACACAAAAAACGAATCGAAAGCCATTAGAATCAGAGAAACTGGATTTGTACGAATGAACTATGATATTTATGGTGTAAAAGATATTAATATTTCATACGGTGCTTATAATGGAGATGGTGATTCTGAATGGGAATTATACTTATCAAAAAATAGTGGCAGTTCTTGGAATAAATTGGGAAGTACCCAAAAAACTACTGGGAATAAACTTTCTACAACCGCTTTTAACATCAATGAATCAGGTAAAATTAGAATTGAAATTCGTAAAATTTCTGGTGGTGCCAATCGCTTGAATATTGATGATTTAGTTATTACCTCTAATGGAGAAAAACAAACAAATTCTACCACACCTACTCGCGATGATAATTTAGCGATGGGAAATCCGAGCAATGCTGATTCTAAAGATGACAATAACTATTTGATGATAAAAAAAGGCTATACTCTATCATATAATCGAAGTAAAGGCACCGCCAATTGGGTAAGTTGGCACTTAAGCACCGCTTGGAAAGGAAACACCGAACGAACAAATAATTTTAGAGCCGATAATGAGCTTCCAAGTAGTTGGTACCGAGTACAAACCGGAGATTATACAAATTCAGGTTTCGACAGAGGCCATCTTTGTCCATCTGATGACCGCGATGGCAGCTATGAAGATAATGACGAAACTTTTTTAATGACCAACATTGCTCCACAAGCTCCAAGCAGTAATAGAGGCTTATGGGCTGATTTAGAAGACTATTGCCGAAAAATTGCTTCAGCAGGAAATGAACTTTACATCGTTGCTGGTGTGTATGGCAAAGGTGGAACTGGTAGCAATGGAGGCAAAACCAGCACACTTGAAAATGGCAAAGTCGTCGTACCCGAATCTTTTTGGAAAGTAATTTTAATATTACCAGTGGGCAGTAATGACCTCACCAGAGTAGATACCCAAACACGTGTAATTGCAGTAAATATTCCAAATAAAGAAAGTGTTGGTGGCACAAAATGGGGAGAATATAGATTGAGTATTGACGATTTAGAATCTATTACGGGTTTCGATTTTCTCTCTAATGTGCCTAGTGCTATTCAAAAATCTTTAGAATCAAGAAAAGATATAGGCCCTACACTTAGAGTAGAAACACTTAGGTATTAATCCAGCACAAAAAATACCCATTAAACTTATGAAAAAACTATTATTATTATGCTTTACATTAGCAATTTTTAATAGTAAAGCACAATTTCTTACAACTTCAACCTTACCAATTATTGTTATAAATACCAATGGATTTCAGATAACAGATGAACCAAAAATAAAAACTGATTTCAAAATTTATTTCAATGGTTTTGGTAAAACGAATAGTGTCAATGACAAACCTCATTATGATGGATTTGCAGGAATTGAATATCGGGGTTCCTCATCACAGACATTTCCCAAAAAAGGATTAGGAATAGAGCTTTGGAATGATAAATCAGAATCTATCGAATTTCCATTTTTAGGAATGCCTAAAGAATCTGATTGGATTTTATTCGCTTCATATAACGAAAAAAGCTTCATGCACAATGTACTCACCATGCGGGTTGCTCGTGCAATGGGTTTATATGCTTCACGAACAGAGTATGTAGAAGTAGTGATAAATAATGTCTATATGGGCGTTTATGTATTCATGGAGAAAATAAAGCGTTCGGAAGGGCGTGTAGATATTGCCAAATTAAAAGAAACAGATATTTCTGGCGATGATATTACTGGCGGTTATATTTTCAAAGCTGATAAAACTACTGGTTCTACACTCGGAAGTTGGCGATCTAAATTCCCTAACTATAATGCACCGAATAATTTTACTACTTTTTTATACGAATACCCCAAAACTATTACTGCTGAACAAAGAGCTTATTTAAGAAACTACGTTGATAAAGCAGAAACGGCCTTACAAGCAGATAACTATCGAGATAAAACCGATGGATATAGAAAATACATTGATACACGCTCATTTATTCAATTATTTTTATTGAACGAAGTTTCCAAAAACGTAGATGGCTACCGAATAAGTACTTTTTTCTACAAGGATAAAGATAGCAAAGGAGGTAAAATAAAAGCTGGTCCACCGTGGGACTACGATATTACCTACGGAAATGCTAATTACTGTGAAGGAGATTCTCCCTACGGTTTTTCATATAGATTCAACTACGTATGTCCAACCGATTTTTGGCAAGTACCATTTTGGTGGGAAAGAATGTTAGGTGATTCTGCCTTTGTCAAAGAACTCGGACAAGAATATGGTTTTCATCGAAAATACGGTGCTTTACGTGATTCTTACCTAAAACAACAAATTGATTCTTTGGCTTCTGCATTACAGGAACCCATCAAAAGAAACTTCCAGAAATGGCCTATTTTAGGTACATATGTTTGGCCTCAACCTTCTCCATACGCTGGAAGTTGGGAACAAGAGGTTATAGAACTACAAAATTTCTTGACACAAAGGCTCCAATGGCTTGATAATAATATCAAAACTGATTTTGCTATTACCGACAGTGAACCTGCATTAACTGAAATGAATATTAGAGCATTTCCTAATCCATTTTTAGAACGGATAAATATTAATATTCAATCACAATACGCCGAAAAAGCATCTATCAAACTAATAGATATGCTTGGGAATATCATTTTTGAAGGCAACGAATTCTTAAAAATCGGTGATAATGAATTTCATATTGAATTGCCTGAAAATGATATAGTAAGCGGAGAAAAGATTTTAATAATCGAATCAAATAATAAACGAATAAGCAAGAAATTGGTACATCAATAAATCTTTAATTTATTGATGACGCTTCTCTACCGGCCTTATCATATAGGTATGAGGAATTCCATCTTCAATGTAATCGTTTCCAGTGAGCTCAAAGCCTAAAGATTGATAAAATTTTATTAAATAGCTTTGAGCTCCTATCTTAATTGCCTCATTACCAAATAATTCAATAGTTTTTTCAATCGAATTTTTCATGAGAAACTTGCCAATTCCAGAACCACGTGCATGGGCCGACGTAACAACTCTGCCAATAGAAGTATATCCTTCATAATAAACATTTTTATCAAAAAGACGGGTGTAAGCTGCTAATTTATTGTTTTCATCTCTAATCATTAAATGCCATGCTAATTGGTCTTTCCCATCAGCATCAACAAACGGGCAGTTTTGTTCAACAATAAATATTTCTTGGCGAAGTACCATTATCTCATACAATTCATCCAAACTCAATTCATAAAAAGGAATACACTTTATATTCATGCTAAAATCTGTTTATTATGAAGATTCTTAAAAACCATAAATTATATTTGTAGCTACGGTTTTGTCTTTCGAATGATAAATTCTCTATTCAATGACAAATTCTAAACTCAAATAAAATTAGCTTTATGCTCATAAATATACATACGCATCAAACTGATAAACAAGCCAACGAGCAAATTATTTATAACCTTATCATTCCTGCCTCTGAAGAAGAGTTAGAGGTTTTTCCGAGTGACGAAACCCCTAATACTTGGTTATCCACTGGAATTCACCCTTGGTATATCAATGAAAGCAATCATAAATCGCAAATTGAAAAACTTCGACAATTAGCTAACTATAAAGACATTAAGCTAATTGGAGAGTGTGGATTGGATAGATTAAAAGGTTGTCCATTACCCTTACAGGAAGAAATATTTATCAAACAGATTAGAGTTGCAGAAGATGTAAAAAAGCCACTTATTATTCATTGTGTAAAATGTTTCAATGAGCTTGTTTCAATTAAAAAAATTGTTAGGCCCAAAGTACCTATGATTATTCATGGTTTCAACAATAATTTCCATATCGCTCAAGCAGTTCTTGAAAGAGGATTTTACCTTTCTTTGGGTTCAGCTATTCTAAATGATAATTCGAATGCTGCTCACTTATTGCCCAATATTCCTATTGAAAAATTATTTTTAGAAACTGATGATAAAGATGTTTCTATTCAAGAAATCTATGAAAAGGCATCTTTTATTCTAAAAATGCCATTAGATAAGCTCGAAGATGCTATTTTTGCAAATTATTCGGAAATATGCCAATAATAACGCACCACTGTTTGAAAAATAACCAAAACTTAAAATTAAATGCCCGCTTGGCTATCACGTTCAGAATTATTAGTTGGTAAAGAAGGAATCGACCAACTTCAAAATGCCCATGTATTAGTTGTAGGATTAGGAGGAGTGGGTTCATTTGCCGCAGAATTTATTTGTCGCTCAGGTGTGGGTGAGATGACTATCGTTGATGGTGATGTTGTTGACCCAACTAACCGCAATCGTCAGTTACCTGCTTTGGCAACCAATCATGGCGAATCAAAAGCAGAAATTATGGCCGAACGCTTGTTGGCTATCAATCCTGAATTAAAATTACATGTTGTAAAAGAATTTCTAACGCCTGATAAATGTAAAGAAATCCTTGAAACAAAATATTCTTATGTCATGGATTGTATTGATAGTGTTACACCGAAACTTACCCTACTTTCTACCGCTTATGCAAGTGGACAAAGAATTGTAAGTTCGATGGGTGCCGGAGGGAAATTAGACCCTACAAAGTTAAGAGTCACCGATTTGTTTGACACTTATGAATGTTTATTTGCTCATTATGTTAGAAAACGCGGCAAAAAAATGGGTATCGAAAAAGGAATCAAAGCTGTTTTTTCGATTGAACCCGTGATGAAAGAATCGCTAATTTTAACAGATGGCTCTAATTTCAAACGCTCTGCCTATGGAACGATTTCTTATTTACCAGCGGCTTTTGGTGGTGTTTGTGCCTCGGTTGTAATAAGAGATTTATTAGGATACCCAGTGGAAATGACCAAACGTCCTTCAAATATTCGTAGAAAAACAGCTTTAAGGAGTAAAACAAAGGAATAATTGAATTTATTCGATGCAAACCAAAATAAAATGAATGCAGTCGTTGACATCGGTAATACAACCGCTAAGGCAGGATTTTTTAAAGATAATAATCTAATCGAAATAAAAAGAGGGTTGACTTTAGAGGAGATTGAAGCACTTATTTTATTAAATAATGTTAAAAATGTACTCATTTCATCTGTTACTAAATCTCAGCAAGAATTAGAACTTATCTTTGATAAAGTTTCAGTGAATAAACTTTATTTGACTACTGAAACGCCAATACCGATTGCTAAACATTATGATACACCTCAAACATTGGGTTCAGATAGATTAGCAGCAGCCGTTGGAGCTAATTTTCTTTTTCCAAAACAAGATGTGCTAATAATTGATATGGGTACGGCCATCAAATATGATTATGTATCGGCATTAGGAGCATTTGAAGGTGGCATAATTTCTCCGGGGATGCGAATACGATTTAAGGCACTTCATACGTTTACAAAAAGACTACCCTTCGTTGAAGCAAGAGAAATTCCTGAATTAGTTGGTAAAAACACCAAAGCTTGTATCGAAAGTGGTGTCATCAATGGAATCATTGCTGAGGTGAACGGAATGATTGAAAAGTACTCAGAAAAAGGGATTAGAAAAGTGATATTATGTGGTGGTGATGCAAGTTTCTTTGAAAGTCAAATAAAAAAGCCGACCTTTGCACTTGATTTTGGAATTGACATAAAAAACAAAAACTCAGAACCCCAATTTTCGATTGAGCATATCTCAAATTTGACCTTAATAGGTTTGAACAGAATTTTACAATACAATGTTGAAAAAAATTAACCTAACTGCTTACCTGATTATCAGTTTATTAGGCATCAACCAAACATTCGCACAAAAAGAGTCTCGCCTTTATGGTAATTCACCGTATTCGGCCCTAGGTATTGGCGATATTTATTCAGGCAGTGCAATTGCTAATGAAGCAATGGGTGGAACAGGTCTTAGTTTTAGTAATGGTATTATCATTAATACAATAAATCCAGCCTTATTGGCTAAAAACCGCTACGTAGCGTTTAATACTGGCTTGAGAGGTCAGTATAAAACTTTATCGAATGGTACTCTTTCACAGACAGATTTTGGTATGAATCTTAGCCACATTACCTTGGCTTTTCCTGTAAAAACAAAGTGGACTACTGCGATTAGTCTTCAGCCATATTCTGGGGTTGAACACGAGGCTAGAATTACGCAAACCATTACTGGAAGTGACCAAACTGTTAGCCAAACTTACAAAGGCTTAGGTGGTCTTTCAAAAGCTGCTTGGTCTAACGGATTTTTAGTAGGTAAAAAACTATACTTAGGCGTAGAAACTGGCTTTTATTTTGGTAGTTTCCGTAGAGATACAACTACAAAACTCTTAGTAGCTGCTGATGATGTATTTTTGAGATATTCAGACCGTATGTCGGTTGGTGGATTTGCTCTAAAAACAGGTTTTGCTTTCCAACAGAAATTGACAGACAAATGGAATCTTAATGTTGGAGGAACTTATGAGCTACAAAGCAAATTAAATGGTGATCGAATTCGTACATTCTCTACACTTTATGATTCGGGTAATGGCCCAGCACTCATAAAAAAAGTTGATACTCTTGGCATTTCAACTGGAGGAATGACACTTCCTTCAAGATATGCACTAGGAATCAGTCTTGAAAGCCCTTATAAATGGGTATTTTCTGCTGAATATAGCCGTCAAGATTGGACAAAGTATTTAACATTTGATGGAAGAACCGATAAAAACCTAACAAAAAGTGAAAGAATTGCTTTTGGTGTAGAATACTTACCAAAATATACTTCTACCAAATATTTCAATCAAGTTTTCTATCGTGCTGGTTTCCAACAAATCAAAACGCCTTATTTGGTTAATGGAACACAGATTACTGATAATAGTTTCTCGCTTGGTCTCTCAACCCCATTGGCGTACAGAAGTGTAAGCTATATCGACTTAGCTTTAGCGGTAGGCAATAGAGGGGTAAGTGGTGCTGGTTTGGTTAAAGAAAATTACATTAAAATATCATTAGGCTTCTCTTTAATGGATACTCGTTGGTTCTTGAAACCTAAAATAGATTAATTGCTAATAGGTATTCTAAACGTGGCACGCCTGTTTTTCAAGCGTGCCACGTTTGATTTTAAAATAAATTTAGTTGAATGATGAATGGTCGTTTGAAAAACATACAACATTTTATTGTAAGCCTAATACTTTTATTATTTACCTTCATGGCTATTTCTTGTGAAGAAAAAAAGAAAAAAAGTATCAGAGTACAATACAATGGTCCGTTGATGTCAACTGACAATTTAGTAGTTGCATTCAGCGATTCTGGGTATACTAAAGTAAAATTAACCACTGCACGCCAACTCAAATTCCAAAATGAAGATGAAGTTTATCCAAAAGCAGTTTATGTAACATTTTACGACCGTACAGGAGTAGAATATTCTTCACTCAGAGGAGATTCTGGCCGATTTGAAAGACAATCGGGCATTTACAAAGTAATGGGTAATGTATTTTTCTTTAATAGAGTTCAACAACAGAGCCTTTCAACTGATTTGCTGATATGGTCGCCGGTGCAAAAGAAAGTATATACGGATAAGAAATTTACAATTAAAACTCCTAAAGAAGAACTTCATGGCATTGGGATGGAAGCTGACCAAGATTTCACGCATTATACCATGCGAAAAACCAAAGGAACATTCTCAGTAGATTCATTAGCAGCCCAAACTGATACTGCCGTAGATACAACTAGTTATTAGACAAGCGTGCAACAAAAATGCACTTCGCATTGTTAAAATTTCAAGGAGAAAGATTTTACAAAAAAATCATTCTTATTTATACTTCGATTCATAAAAATCAATCTAAATTTGTCACACTTAAAAATAGGTTTTTATTTTTCATAACAGAAAGTGCGTTAAAGCCTAATCATGCATATAAAGCCAGATTTTCATGCTTTCACATTTATTGATTAAAAACTATGCTCTTATTGAACATCTTGAATTCAATCCAGATGCTCACTTTAATATAATTACAGGCGAAACTGGTGCCGGTAAATCAATTATGCTTGGTGCTATTGGTTTATTATTGGGCAATAGAGCCGATACAAAAACACTATATAACGACTCAGAAAAATGTATCATTGAAGGCACTTTTGATATGGAAGGCTTCTATATAAAAAACATTTTCGAGGAAGAAGAACTTGATTTTGAAAGTTCTTGCATCGTTCGTCGTGAAATCGCTCCAAGTGGTAAATCAAGGGCTTTTATCAACGACACCCCAGTAACGCTCGAAACACTTCGAAAGATTTCATCTCAATTGATGGATATCCATTCTCAGCATGATTCAATCTTGCTAGGTTCGAATGAATATCAATTACAAATTGTAGATACATATGCCCAATGCCATGATAAATTGGTTGAGTATCAAGAAAAGTACCGAACCTACAAAAAACTGCAAGATGCTTACCAACAATTGCAGGTAGAAGCTGACCAAAATAAAAAAGAATTTGATTTCAATAATTTTCAATTAGAAGAGTTACTAAAAGCTAAACTCGACCCCAACGAGCAAGAGCAATTAGAGCAAGAACTCAATATTTTAGAGCATGCAGAAGAAGTAAAACTTCGCTTGAAAACTGCTTTCGAATATTTGAATAATTCTGAACAATCAATACTATCTAACCTTCAAGCTACGGTAAGCACACTTAACCCAATTTCAAGCTATTCTCCTGACTATCAGCAATATAAAGATAGAATCCAGAGTTGTTTGGTTGAATTAAAGGATGTTTCAAGAGATATTGAATCAGAGGAAGAAGGGATTGAATTAGATAGTGAGAAAATTTCAGGAATTCAAGATAGACTAAATCTCCTCTACAAACTTCAACAAAAACATGCAGTAAAATCTAATGGTGAATTATTAGAGATTCAAGCGATTTTAGAAGAAAAAGTAAGCAAAGTACTGAATCTCAGTGAAAATCTTGCCGCTGCCAAAGAACGTGTAGAAAAAGCCTACGAAGTAGCCATTAAAGCTGCTGAAAATCTTTCAAAAGCTCGTCAAAAAGTGCTCGTTGAAATTGAAAAACGTGTAGTTGGTTTATTGATTGAATTAGGTATGCCTAATTCAACTCTCAAAATTCAGCATCAAACCATCAAACTAAATAATGAGGGAATTGACCAAATAAACTTTTTATTTAGTGCCAACAAAGGAATTACTCCTCGCCAATTAAAAGATGTAGCTTCGGGTGGCGAGTTTTCACGTTTAATGTTAGCAATCAAATACGTTTTGGGTGATAAGCGTTCACTCCCAACCATTATCTTTGATGAAATTGACACAGGTATTTCTGGCGAAGTGGCTATAAAAGTTGGAAAAATGATGCGAGAAATGGCACAAAGTATTCAAGTAATTGCTATTACGCACTTACACCAAATTGCTGGTAGAGGTTCATCTCATTTCTATGTTTATAAAGATAATTCTTCAAGCAAAACGGTTAGCCGCATGAAACAATTGAGTCAAGATGAACGTATTATTGAAATTGCCAAAATGATTGGCGGCGAACACCCATCAGAAAGTGCCATTCACAGTGCGATAGAAATGTTAGGAATTAATCCGTAATCTGATTATCACTCTATCATATTTTAAATTAACAAATACTCACTAAGTAGGAAATTAAACAAAATTCCTGCACTAAATACATCAATACACATGAAAAACATATTAATTGCTTTACTCGTTATATTTTCATTGGCATGTTCAAACAAAGCAGCCGAAGAGGCCGCTAAATTAAAGGAAGAAACATTCAAATTACACGATGAAATCATGCCAATTAGCATGAATTTAGAAGATTTGAAAGCCAATGTTATGAAAAAAGCAGAAGCAGATACAAACCTTAAAGCGAAAGCCTTGGATATTTCATCGGCACTGGATAAAGCTTATAATGATATGGAAGTATGGATGCCTAAATTAGGAGAAGCTGCCGAAATGAAAGATGGAGAAGAAAAAGTAAAGGCTTTAACTGATTTGAAAATTGAAGGCGAAAAAATCAAGCAATCAACAAACGATGCTAAAAAACAAGCTGAAGAATTTTTGAAATAATTTTAGATTAAATCCAAAAACTTGTAGAGTTTCAACTACTCTACAAGTTTTAATCATATCATGAAAAACTTATTTTTAAGCACAATTTTTATCTTTAGTATTATCACGCTTTTTTCTTGTGATAATTCTTCTCGTAAACTTCCAATTTTAGGCGAACGTGAATTCATCAATGGTGATTCTGTTTATCATACCATTCCAGATTTTTCATTCGTAAATCAAGATAGTGCCGTCATCACAAACAAGAACTACGAAGGCAAAATTTACGTCACCGATTTTTTCTTTACTACTTGCCCTACCATTTGTCCAGTTATGAAAAAACAAATGCTTAGGGTTTATGAAAAATATAAAACTAACCCCAAAGTGGGCATTCTTTCACACAGCATTGACCCACGTCATGATTCAGTGCAGGTATTACGTGAATTTGCAAAAAGATTAGGCATTAGTGGAAATATGTGGAATTTCGTCACTGGAGAAAAATCAAAAATTTACGAAATCGGGGAAAAATCTTATTATGTCACTGCAGGGGAAGATTCTACTGCTGCGGGTGGAATCATTCATAGTGGAGCATTTATTTTGGTTGACACTAAACGTCGTGTACGTGGCGTTTACGATGGTACTAAAGAAACTGATGTGACAAAACTGTTAAAAGACATGGATGTTTTACTAAATGAAGAAAAATAAATTTTCGTATGAAATACGCCATTAGAGATAGAAGTTTCGATAAATATGAAGATTTTTTCAAATCAGTGCTATTGCTCTTGAGAAGTCTACGTACATACTTTTCAAAAATATTCGTTGCTATCATAGCAAGTATAACTTTTTCGGCATGTCAATCGGAAGAAAAAATTAAGTTTGAACAATATTACATTGGCGGGAAAGAATTATACGAACAAAACTGTGCAAACTGCCACCAAAAAGATGGTACAGGTTTCAAAGAGCTATACCCTCCTATCGTTGGTAGTGAATATTTAAAAGATAAATCTCAAGTGATTAGTATTATTAAAAATGGACTTTCAGGCGAAATTGTTGTGAAGGGTAAAAAGTATAATCAACCAATGCCAGCGAATCATTCATTGACTAATCTTGATATTGCCGAAATCACGACATATATTTATGCTGAATGGCAAGGAGAGAAAAAAATAACTGACGTAAAAGAAGTTGAAAATACGCTAAAATAATAACTATACTACACTTCGAATCATTCGAATCGTAATTCCATAAAAAGTTACAATTCCAATGAAAAAAAGCCCCCAAGAAGTAAGAAAAGTATCTTTAAAGTATAAAAAGAAGAGAGTTCCCACCATTCCAACCCAAAAGAATAATTTAGCGGTAAATCGTTGATTTTTACGATTTTGCTGTTCATCAGAAGGTCTTAAAATAGCGAATTTTGAGAAAATACCATTTCCCGCAAAAATACTCGTTGGGTGAATATTCTGCCTAAAATTTCCGCTTGCAAACAAAAACAATGAAAGAGCAACGCCAAGTAAACGGGGTTTATCGTACTCATATTCATTGAGTAAATAATAGAATAAAATTAACCCCAAAGCCGATACATAACCAGTCCAAATGAGTCTGATTCTTTTAGCACTTCTTACCAATAAATCTGCATTGGGTTTTCTACTATCTAAGTATTGCATTAATAGCGGAATAATATAGAAGAAACAGACCGCAATAATATAAAAGAAGAGTTTTGACTGATGCTCCAAAGAAAACTTTGGGTGCCAATACATATAAATATATGCAAATGGCACCATCAAAATTGAAATGATGAGCAATTCAAAAAATATTTGCTTTTTCATCGGTGTAGATTTGAAAAATACAAAAACTACATTTATTGGGCTTCTTTACCAACGTGCAGACGAATTCTTGGCTTTTCAGCTTGAGCTGAAGGCTTAAATTGCATGAACCAAACCATGATATCGTCAATAACTGTCATATTCAATGAATAAAAAATAAACTGACCTTTCTTCACCGAAGCAACTAAATCAGCCTGACGAAGTAAATCTAAATGGTGAGAGATACTTGGTTTACTCATATCAAATTTATCGGCAATCTCTCCAGCTGTCATATCACCATCCTTCAACAATTCTAAAATTTCACGGCGAGTTGCATCATTCAATGCTCTAAACAAATTATTCATAATTAATGACCTAAGGTTAATTTCACAAATATGAATTTTCTAATTTATAAATACAAACATTCTCTTAAATATTTAGACAAACCTCTAAACAAAATATCGTAACAAAAAGCTATTTCTTAGAAAAACACAATTTTACAATCAATTTTCATAGAATGGTATATAAATTATTATATTTGTGAAAATTAACTAATTTATTATTAAAGCTCCGCTTTTGGAGTTGTGCTTCGGATATGAAAGTATTAAAATTCGGTGGAACATCAGTAGGCACTGTTGAAAGCATCAATCAGGTAATCCAGATTTTACAAGAAAATCTAAATGAAGGTCGAAAAATAGCCGTTGTTTATTCGGCCATGGGTGGCGTCACGAATCGTCTAATTGAGATTGGTAAATTAGCTGCTGCTTCAGATACTGAATATTTACAACTTCTCAAAACCGTTGAAGAACGCCACTTTGCTGCTGTCAGAGGCTTAATTGATGTAAAAAACCAAAGTAGCTGTATTGCCAAAGTAAAAGGTCTTTTAAATGAACTAGAAGATTTATTACGTGGAGTTTCCTTGATTAAAGAACTCTCGGCTCGTACGAATGACTTTATTGTTAGTTTTGGGGAGCGATTATCAACAACTATCATCACTGAAGCCCTCAAAAATAGAGGAATCGATGCTGAATATTTAGATGCCCGTAAAGTAATAAAAACCAATGACCATTTTGGATACGCAGAAGTAAATTTTGAGCTTACGAATGAGTTAATCAGAAAGCATTTTGCCCAAACGAATAAACTTCAATGTATTACAGGCTTTATTGCTTCTACAATTGATGGCGTAACAACAACCCTCGGCCGTGGTGGTTCTGATTATTCAGGTTCTATCTTCGGTGCTGCATTAAATGCAACTGTAATTGAGATTTGGACTGATGTGGATGGCATGCTCACAACCGACCCTCGTAAGGTGAAAAATGCTTTCACAATTCCAACAATCACTTATGCAGAAGCAATGGAACTATCGCACTTTGGGGCGAAAGTTATCTACCCTCCTAGTTTAACACCTGCGTTTCAGAAAAATATTCCTTTAAAAATATTAAATACTTTCAATCACAAACATGAGGGTACATTAATTAGTAAAACTGCGAATGCCAAAGAATATGCAATTACAGGTATTTCATCAATTGATGATATCGCACTTGTAAACGTTCAGGGTGGAGGTATGATGGGAGTTGCGGGTGTTTCTGCCAAGTTATTCTCTATTCTTGCGGCGAACAAAATCAGTGTCATTCTAATTTCACAGGCTTCTTCAGAACACTCAATTTGTTTTGCAGTTGACCCTAAAGCTGCTTATGGAGTTAAAGAAATTTTAGAAGAAGGTTTTGCAACTGAAATTTCACAAGGTTTAGTAGATAATATTTCTATCGAACAAAATCTTTCGGTTATCGCTGTTGTTGGTGAAAGCATGAAATCAAGTACAGGTACATCGGGTAAATTATTTAGTGTACTTGGTAAAAATGGTATCAACGTAGTAGCCACTGCACAAGGTTCGTCAGAGTTGAATATCTCAGTTGTAATCTACAAGAAAGATATTACGAAGGCTCTAAACGCTATTCATGAAACTTTCTTCCAAGTAGATGGTCTTACCCTTAATCTGTATTTAGTTGGAGCAACTGGTTTGATTGGGAGTACGCTTCTTCGCCAAATTCAGGAACAAAAAGATTATTTAAAGCAACGAAAAAATCTTAATATCAAGCTTGTAGGTGTGATGAACACTAAAAAGATGCTTTTGAAAGAAGGTGGTATAAATCTCGAAAATTGGAAAGAAGATTTGCTTGAAAATGGAGAAATCGCCAACATTGGTTCATTTGTTTCTGATGTACAAGATTTAAACTTACCTTATAGTGTATTTGTGGATTGCACCGCCGATAAGAATATCGTTCAATATTATCATTCATTATTAAGTAGCAGTGTATCAATCGTAACACCTAATAAAGTAGCCAACTCAGGTAAGTATGAGCAATATTTTATGCTTCAAAAGGCTGCTCAAAAACATGGCGTAAAATTTCTTTATGAAACCAATGTGGGTGCTGGTTTGCCAATCATCAATACGCTACAAGGTTTAATTACGAGTGGAGATAAAATTAATAAAATTGAGGCAGTTCTTTCAGGAACTTTGGCCTATATATTCAATAACTTCAAAGTTGGAGACCGATTTGTAGATGTAGTAAAAGAAGCCAAAGCGAAAGGATATACTGAACCAGACCCGCGTGATGACTTAAGCGGACAGGATGTTGCTCGCAAAATTTTGATTCTTTCTCGTGAGGCAGGTTTAAAACTCGAACCAGAAGATGTAAAAATCACCAATTTATTGAATGATGCATGTTTGAATGCCCCAACAGTTGAAGCATTTTTTGAAGAATTAGAAAAAGATAATACTCGCTTCGAAAAACTTTTACAAGACGCTGAAGCCAATGGAGAAGTTTTGAGATTTATCGCCACACTTGATGAAGATAATCATGCAAGCATTGGCTTAAAAACTGTTGGAAAATCGCATCCATTCTTTAATCTGGCAGGTTCTGAAAACATTATTTCCTTTACTACCGAAAGATATAAATATAATCCATTGGTTGTTAAAGGCCCTGGTGCTGGTGCAGAAGTGACTGCCTCAGGAGTTTTTGCAGATATTATGAGTATCAGTAGTTATTTGGTTTAATCTATTTAAAACGCATCGGTGAATAGAAATAACTAACTGCCGCATGTTTTAAGTGACGGTAATTAATAAAAAATAAATTTGACTTTAGTCAAACAATATGTTTAGGCTAAAGTCAAATTTGTTTATATCTAAATATCTATCAGTTAAACTGACAGCAATGAAACATGAAAAATTTAAGATAATTTTTTGAAAAAATCTAGAAACGAAAAATCTAAACAATATTCATTCTACATTCCAAATGCTCCATCATTTCTTCACAAATTTCAAGGAAGCTGAATTTAGACAATAGCGTAAACCTGTTGGTTTTGGTCCATCATCAAAAACGTGCCCTAAATGGCCTTTACAACGATTACAAACTACTTCCGTTCGAATCATTCCATAAGCATTATCAGAGCGTTCTTCTACATTACATTCATTGATGGGCTTCCAAAAACTTGGCCAACCAGTACCCGATTCAAATTTCGTATCTGAAGCGAAAAGGTCTAAATCACAACCAATACATTTATAAATACCCTTTTCGTGATTATCCCAGTAAATACCCGTAAAAGCACGCTCAGTACCTGCTTTTCTTGTTACATAATACTGTTCTTGAGAAAGTTGTTTCTTCCATTCTGCATCGGTTTTTTTAATTTCTACTATCTGGCAGTTGGCCTTTTTTGATTTATTGTTTTGAGAATAACTTTGGCACGCCAACATAAAGAAAGGCAAAACCATTAAAAACACTTTTTTCATAATTATATTAGTTTAAATAATTCCTAAATTATTTTTTTAAGCATATACGTTAACTACGAGATAAACCCTAAAAAAGTTTTAAAAATTATAAAGTTTGGCATCATTTTCTCAATATGAAAACTAAAAAACATAGTCGTGCTCATTCCAAGAAAATACATTTCTCTTATTACTATTGTTCTAACACTTCTGTTCGTTAGTTCGTGTAAAGCCACGCATTCAAAAAAAATAGAACCAAGCCTTGTAAAAGAGCATATATTCACAAAGAAAATCATTCAAATAGCAAGAAATTATAAAGGGGTGCCGTATAAAAGTGGTGGAAATGATATACGCGGACTCGACTGTTCGGGTTTGATATGCTTGGTTTACAAAGAAATAGGGATTAAGCTTCCACGTACTTCTTGGCAACAATCAGATTTTTTCCCCGCTATTAACCTTCCAAATATTCAAAAAGGCGACCTAGTATTCTTCGTAACAATTGGGAGTGATATTAGTCACGCAGGAATAGTAACCGAAGTTATCAGCGAAGATAACATACGTTTTATTCATGCTTCTACATCGAAAGGAGTGATTGAAGATAATATGATGACCAACTATTGGAAAAGCAGATTCGCAAGAGTTTGTCGACCCACTTATCCAAATACATTGGCACCCTAATAAAAAACTCTATTCAAATAAGCGAATTTGTGTATTTTTACGTTCTTTATTGAAAGCTTTAGCAATAAATGTTCCCAAGAAGGTATGAGAAAAATTTGTTTATTTTTTATTGGATTGTTTATCAGCCACTTAGCTCTGACACAGTCTCAGTATTTCGGACAAAATAAACCTCGCTACAAGACCTTCGGTTTTAAAGTTCTTCAAAGCCCTCATTTTGAACTTTATCATTATTTCAATAATCAGAAGACGGCAAACAACCTCATTATCAATAGCGAACATTGGTATAAAATACATCAAGAAGTCTTTAAAATTGCTTTCTTAAATCCCAATCCCATCATTGTTTACCAAAATCACCCAGATTTTCAAGAGACTACCGCCATTGGTGGACAAATTAGCGAAGAAACGGGCGGTGTAACGGAAGGATTACGTAACAGGGTTGTGATGCCAATGATGTACTCAAAAAGGCAAACTGACCATGTTTTGGGGCATGAATTGGTGCATGCTTTTCAATATCAATTAATGACTGCTGGAGATTCAACCCAAATTGGCAACATTCAGAATCTACCATTATTCATGGTTGAAGGCTTAGCTGAATACATGTCATTAGGAAGAATAGATGCTCATACAGCCATGTGGATGCGTGATGCAGTACAAAATAACGATATTCCAAGTATTCGTGATTTAGTTACAAAAGAATACAAATATTTCCCTTATCGCTGGGGGCAAGCATTTTGGGCTTATACCACCGCTAACTATGGTGATGATATTATTAGGCCACTTTTTAGAGAAACCGCGAAATTAGGTATTGAACAAGCATTTTCTCGAATTTTAAAAACTACCCTTGAAAAGTTTTCGAGTAAATGGAAGCAATCATTGATTGAATCCTATACACCTATGCGTGAAGGCACAAGTCTTCAAGCAATTGGAAAAGAAATTGCTACTCAAAAAAATGCAGGTGAAATGAATATTTCTCCAGCAATTAGTCCTGATGGCCGTTATGTGGCATATATTTCCTCAAAAAATGTCCTTTCGCTCGATATTTATATTGCTGAAGTATCAACGGGGAAAATCCTTCGCAAAATTGAAAGTAGCTCATTTGGTTCTCACGTAGATGCTTATAGTTTCTTAGAAACTGCTGGAACCTGGTCGCCCGATGGACAAAAACTTGCTTTAGTTATTCAAAGCAAGGGTCGAAATAAGCTTTTAATAATTGATATTGCCAATGGAAATAAAGAGACCTTTGAAATTAAAGATGTAGATTCTTTTACTAATCCTGCATGGTCTCCTGATGGGAATTCAATTGTTGTAACAGGTTTAATGAACGGAGAAAGCGATTTATATTTATATAACCTCAAAGAAAAAACAACAAAAAACCTTACAAATGATGAGTTTTCTGACCTACAACCCTCATGGTCACCCAATGGAGAATGGATTTACTTTGTCTCTGATAGAGCCAATTCAGAAAAAAGGTTAGAAAGAAACAATTTCAATATTTCAAGAATTAACTTATTAACATCTACCATCGAAAGTTTTGACTTTTTCAAAGATGCGGATAATCTTAATCCTTTAGTATCTCCGAGTGGAAAATTCATTTATTTCTTATCAGATGCAGATGGTTTTAGAAACCTTTATAAATACGATATACAAAGTAAATTAATTGAAAAACTAACCAACTACTACACGGGCATAAGTGGAATAACAATGTATTCACCGGCAGTTAGTATAGCCCACAAAACTGGACAATTATTATACAACTACTTCAAAAATGGCAAATATGATTTATATTTAGCAAGTTATGAATTATTTCAACAGCAAATTGTAGGTGATGAAGTTCATAAAAGAGCAGCAAATTTATCAAATCAGAAAGAAGGCAGAAATATAGTTCAGAAAAATTTAGAGACAGAAGCCCTTGCTGTAAAAGTTTCTGAAAAGAAATTACAACTGCTTAATTATAAACCAAAATTCAAGTTAGACTACTTAGGGAGTTCGGGAGTGGGAGTTTCTGCTAGTAGATGGGGCACGGGTTTAGGGGGAGGTGTAGTTGGACTTTTCAGTGATATGCTTAATCATAATCAGATTGCAGGAGCGGTTTCAATAAATGGACAAATTCAAGATTTTGGTGGTCAATTAATGTACCTAAATCAAAAGAAACCATTTCAATGGGGAGTAACTATGGGTCGTTTACCATATAGATTCCAAGGGACTTATCAAGATAGTGTCACGAAAACTAGCACTTATTATAAGACAAACTTTATTACAGATTCCAAGATTAAATCGCAATTTGGTGTGCCAAATGGAGATTCATTGATTGAAAGTAAATATTTAATTAATCGCTTGGCAATTAATCAAATAGGCGTTTTTGCTTTTTATCCATTAAATACATTTCAAAGAATTGAGGCGGGTATCAATGGAAATTGGTACGGATTCTCGGGCGATGAATATGCCGATTATACTTATTACGACCCCATCAGTAAACAGTCATTTTTAATTCCAAATAGCTCCAAACGACAAAGGATGTCACAAAGCTATCTTCAATCACAAGGATTCAAGGCTTTTAGTTTAAGTCAACTTTATGTATCTTTTGTAGGAGACAATACAATTTTTGGTACAACTGCACCAATCAAAGGTTATCGTTATAGATTTGAAGCAGGAAGATATTTTGGTACAACAAGCTATACAAATGTATTGCTAGACGCCAGAAAGTATCAATATTTAAAACCATTTACGCTTGCAGGAAGATTCTTGTACAATGGACGCCTAAATGCTTCTAACTTAAATTATTTAAACCAAATAAACCCTCTGTATCTAGGATTTCCTTGGAATATGCACGGCTTTTATGGTGGAGCATTGCAAAAACAACAAAGTATGGGTCTAATTACCCAAGAAGCCTTACAAGGTGAGCAATTATTGGTAACAAACTTCGAAGTTCGTTTACCTTTAACTGGTTCAAAAAAATTAGCCTTATTTGATTTTACCTACATACCAAGTGACCTCAATTTTTTCTTTGATAGTGGAATGGTTTGGTCTTCCGATAAAAAAATTGGTACAACTAATGAATACCAAACATCAAATGAGACCTCAATTAAACTAAAAGTTGAACCAAGAATGATGACAGGCCTTAGTTTAAGGGTTAATCTCATGGGCTATTTAATTATAGAACCTTATGTAGCATTGCCTATTTATAATTCAAAAATACACTCAGCCGTTTCGGGTATTAATTTCTTAGTTCCGGGGTGGTAATTTTTTCAGAGAAGTATTTTGTTCTTTAGACAAAACATAGGATATTTGTATCAATCAAATACGGGGATGTAGCTCAGTTGGCTAGAGTGCTTGACTGGCAGTCAAGAGGTCGTGGGTTCGAGCCCCATCTTCTCCACTAGATTAAAAGCCTGATAGTTAGACACTTGTCAGGCTTTTTTAATTTTAAAATCAAACTTTTTTAACTAAAAATTCAGTTACTATCAATACAATTAGCAATACACAATGCTATGATGGTAATTTTATGCAACCAAGTTTCACCTTATCTCTCGAGTTGTAAAAACATAATATTATTAAACTATTATCACATCAAATTTGTACTTTTGTAATATATCAATACAAATTATGAAAGCAAGATTTTTTAAGTACTTCGTAATCTCTCTAACCCTAGTTTTTATCACATGGTCATGTGAAAAAACCACCAAAGTTGACCCGCAACCACAAACACTCGTAAGCTCTACACTTGTTAAAGAACTTAGCAAAGAACAATTAATTGCTGCTTTGGGCTCAAGTTTAGGAGCACAAGCTTCGTTATTCATTCGCTCAGGAGTAAAACAATACAAAATTGTTTACAAAACTAAAAACACCGATGGCACTGAAATTCAGGCTTCTGGTGCACTTATAGTTCCTTCTGGTACAACTTCTTCAGATGCACTGCCCTTAGTAAGTTATCAACATGGTACTATTTTCGACGATAAACAAGCTCCATCATATTTTACAACTGATGGTGAAGGAACAATCGCTTCTGTTTTAGCAACTTTGGGCTATATTGTTTCGGCTCCCGACTACATTGGATACGGTGCATCGAATAACCTACCGCACACTTACGAACATCGTGAAGGCTTAGCAAATGCTAGCTTAGATATGCTTCGTGCGGCTAAAGAAGTGATTACAAATGAGAAATTTAATTGGAATAAAAACCTTTATATAGCAGGATATTCTGAAGGTGGATTTGCGTCATTATCACTGCAAAAAAAGATTGAAGAAGAAACGGGTACAGAATTTAACCTAAAAGCTTCTAGTTGTGGAGCAGGGGCCTATAATAAAACGCTTAGTTTCAAAACTTTGGTTTCTACTCCTTCTAGTGGAAATCCACAACACAACGCTTCGTATATTTGGGTACTCTTGACTTATGATAGAATTTATAAGTTGAATCGCCCAATGACCGATTACTTTGCAGCTCCTTATGCCGCTCAAATTCAAAAAGAGCAACAAAATGCAAGAATTTCTGGGAGTCTTACAACACTTCTTAGTGATGCAGTAAAAAAAGGGATAAGCAATGGTACGGATACTGCCTTACTAAATGCTGTCAAGGATAATGACGTTTTCGACTGGAATCCAAAAACTCCAACGCAATTGTATCATGGAACTGCAGATACGTATGTACCTTTTTTTAACTCTCAAACAGCTTACGATGCCATGAAAAAAAGAGGAGCAAATAATGTAGAACTAATTCCAGTTCAAGGAGGTGACCATGCTTCTTCTATTCAAACTTATTTATTAGGAACACTTTCTTTTTTTAGTAACATAAAATAATTCTGAGCATTTTTAACACAAAAACTATGGCAAATTTACAAAAAGGTGTTGTTCACACCGTGTTTTTTTGGTTGAAGGAAAAAGATAATAAAGAACATCAAGCAGCACTTCATGCAGGTTTACTTGAGCTTTCAAAAATTGATTTAATCAAAACTGCGTACATTGGCCGCCCAGCTAATACAAATCGAGAAGTTATAGACTCATCGTACAGTTTTTCTTTAACTTTTGTATTTGATAATGCAACCGACCAAGATGCCTATCAAGTTCATCCAGACCACTACGTGTTTATCAATAATTGTTCACAATTATGGGAACGCGTATTAGTATATGATGCTGAAAGTTAATTTTCTGTAAAATACTACCCTACTTTGCTGTTTTTTTCTGAAATTTGCAGTCTATTACGGCGATTTAAGCTCGCATTGTCCTTAATTTTCATGAAAAAAATACTTATTTCAATATTGGCATTTGCCAACATTCATGCTTATTCCCAAAAACTAAATTTCAATGCGAAGGGCATTGTGGCAATCTCAGATGCAGATATGGCCGCCTCAGCATTTGTCGATGGAAGGCTTTTTAAGGAAAAAGGCAGCAAAGATATGCTCTCAATTATAAAATTACCAGTTGAGAAATATTCAGACGAAATTAAAAGCTTAGTAGTTTCAAACTCAGCCTTAAGTTCTAATAAAAACATTGTGGTTTCTCCTGTTCACCCAATTGCTTATGTTGTAGAAAATCGTGGTGTACCAACCGAAACAATTAACGAAATAAGAAATCTAAACACAGAATTACCAGCTGGCGGATTTATCTCAGTAGTTGATATTAGTGACCTCACTCAACCAAAAGTACTCTACAAATTTCCAACAGGTAAAAACCCAATTTCTGTTGATATAAGCCCTAATGGCGAGTATTTAGCTCTTTGTAGTGAAGAATACGGAAAAGAATTACAGGTTTTAGAACTTGACCCTACGGGAAAACCAATTAGAATCATTAACAAACCCCAAGACTTCCCTTCTGGAAGAATTACTGACTTAACTTGGCACCCGAATAATAATTTCATTGCATTTTCAATGGAAGATTCTAAAGAAGTAGGACTTCTGAAAGTAACTCGTGATGGGCCAACTACCAAGATTATCAGATTAGATTTAGTTGGGAAGACACTGAAAGTTGGGCAACATCCAAGTGCGGGACAATTTACTCCAGATGGCAAATACTACCTTGTTCCAGATATAAAATCAAATTTGCATAATAAACCAGAATCATCTTTAGATGCCAATGGTGACTTGTTTGTTTTAAAATTCAATTTAGAAGGTACAAGTGAACATTACCTAATTACAAAAACGAAAATCGGAGAAACTCCAACCAATTTTGCAATTAGTCCTAAAGGTGATTTAATAGTAGTAAGCAATACGAAAAAATCATATTTTCCATGGGAAGGTACTGAATTAGCAAAAAAATCATCAATATCATTATTAAAATTGAGTTCTGATGGTTCGATTAACAACATTGCAGAATACGAATTTGACGGAATTTTACCCAAAAGTATTATTTTTGATAAATCAGGTGAAAATATTGCAGTTACAGTTTTTGAATACTTCAACTACGGCAAGCACTTTGGAGGAATTGAGTTTTGGAAGGTAAATAATGGAGAAAAACCAAGTTTGCAAAAACAAGAGTTTAAGCTATTTATGCCTCGAGGCTGCCACGGAATACAAATTATCAAATAATTTATTGAATCATAAAAAAGCCCTAAAACTCAATTTTAGGGCTTTTTTCTTGTCTAAAAATAAATTAGCTTTGGTTTCAGAAAATAAACCAAACCCTATTCATAGAATGTCATCAACAAATAATGAGGGCCTCCGCCGAGAAATTGGTGTTTGGGGCTTAGCTGCTAACACACTCAATAGAACGATTGGAGCAGGAATTTTTGTACTACCGTCGCTAGTTGCTAATATTTTAGGAGAAACCAGCATTTTAGCCTATGTTTTTTGTGGCTTACTAATGATGCTCATTATGCTTTGTTTCTCTGAAATTGGCAGTAAAATAACTGTTACAGGAGGAGCATATGCCTATATCCACGCCGCATTTGGCAATTATGCAGGTTTCTTGGCCAATACTATGTTTTGGTTTGTCGGTATTTTAGCCGATGCAGCAGTAGCAAATGCCATGGCAGATATGATAAGTATTTACTTCCCCTCAATTCAAGAAACTATTTATCGAGCGATATTCTTTATTTTGATTTTCGGGGGCTTCGCATTCATAAATATCTTGGGGGTAAAACATGGTGACAATTTTGTCAAAATAAATACCCTAATCAAACTTATCCCACTGACTTTACTGATTGTCTTAGGAGTTTTTCATTGTCAAACACAAAATTTAACGTGGAATATATTTCCAAATATAAGTAGCCTAGGGGAAGCCTCTCTTTTACTTTTCTTTGCGTTTGCTGGTGGTGAGGCCTCATTAAATGTTAGCGGTGAACTAAAAAATCCAAAAAAAGTTGTTCCATTGGGTATTTTATCTGGAATGGGAGCTGTCGTACTATTCTATATGCTTATTCAAACAATCGCTCAAGGTGTATTGGGCAATCAATTAATTGTTCAAAAGCAAGCACCTTTGGCAGCAGTTGCCAACGTAGTACTAGGTTCTTTTGGAAGTACTTTAATGGTGATTGGTGCAGCTTTTTCAATGTTTGCCGCTCTCAGTGGTTCTGTTTTATCATACCCACGGGTTTTATTTGCGGGTGCGAATAAAGGTTGGTTGCCTAAGTTTACGGCAAAAATTCACCCTAAATATGCTACTCCTTATATTGCTATCATTGTCTATGCCTTACTTGACTTTATTTTTTCAATTTCGGGTGGTTTCAAAGAATTAGCTGTCATTGCGAGTGCCTCTCTGCTTACTGTTTATCTTGGGGTAGTTTTAGCGACCATTCGATTAAGATTAAAATCAAATCTTTCAGATAAAAATACTTTTAAACTCCCTTTTGGCATTAGCATTCCAATCATAGCCGCTCTTTCAATAATTTGGTTTCTATCAAACCTAGCAACGAAAGAAATTATAAGTCTTCTTGTCTTTCTTTCAATACTTTCAGTTGTTTATTATCTTATTTCGAATTTTAACAAAAACAAAGAAGCATAAATCTAAGTTAGCATTGAAATTCGTTTGTATTAGAAATGTGAAATTAATGAACATAAAATATCTGTTTGGGGTTATAATTGGCCTATTTATTTCTTGTGAATCAACCTCACAATCTTTAAAAAGTAAAAAAACAATGGATAATGAACTTAAATATTTGGCATTAGGAGATAGCTACACCATTGGTGAAAGTGTATCAGAAAGCCAACGATGGCCAGTACAATTAGTAGAAAAGTTGAGAAATACAGGAAAAAAAATTGCTCCACCAAAAATTATTGCAAAAACTGGATGGACAACTGATGAATTAAAGGCACGAATAATCAAAGAGAATGTAATTGAAAAATTTGATTTGGTATCCTTATTGATTGGCGTAAATAATCAGTATCGAGGAAGAAATGCCGAAGAATTTCGTAAAGAGTTCGTTGATTTATTAGAAACAGCAATTCAATTTGCAGACAATAATAAAAATAGAGTATTTGTGGTGTCTATTCCAGATTGGGGAGTAACTCCATTTGGTTTAAACAGTAGTAGGCCAGATATTTCAAAAAGTATTGATTTATTCAATGCTATTTGCAAAGCAGAAACCGAAAAAAGGGGCATTCTTTACATTGATATTACTCCTATATCTCGGAAAGCTCCAGATGATGCATCACTCATTGCTGAAGATGGCTTACATCCATCTGGTAAAATGTATCAGATGTGGACAGAAAAAATTCAGCCACTAATTATGCAGCAATTAAACTAAATTTAACATGAGTTTAGCAGATTTTCAGCAAAAAGCAGAAACACTTGACAAATCCGATAAATTAGCTTCCTTTAGAAACCAATTTATTCAAAATGAAGAGATATACTTAGATGGGAATTCACTGGGTAGATTACCTAAACAAAGCCTTGAGTTGAGTAAAGAAATTATTGAAAATCAATGGGGAAACCGACTAATTAGAAGTTGGAACGAACAATGGCTTGATTTACCAAATAGAATTGGAACCAAAATAGCCAAAATTGTTGGTGCTCGACCAGATGAAATCTTTGTTGGCGATAGTACCTCCATCAACTTCTATAAACTAGCGTTTGCTGTACTTAATTATCAACAGTTTAAGAATAAAATCATCACAGATTCACTTAATTTTCCTACTGATATTTATGTTTTACAAGGTCTAATAAATCAGCAATTCAAGAACCATCAATTACAAATATTAGAAAGTAAAAATGGAATAAATATATCTGAAGATGAAATTGAAGCAGCACTTGATGGTTCAACCGCTCTTCTTACTTTAAGTCATGTATTATTTAAAAGTGCTTATAAGTATGATATGCTGAAAATCAATCAATTAGCACGCAAAAAGGAAGCACTTGTCATTTGGGATTTAAGCCATTCTGCTGGTTCGGTACCAGTTAATCTAAACGAAAACAATGCCGATTTGGCTGTCGGCTGTACATATAAGTATTTGAATGGCGGTCCTGGTGCCCCTGCTTTTTTATATGTAAGAAAAGAGTTGCAGGAAAAACTAATCAATCCAATTTGGGCATGGTTTAGCCATGAAAATCCATTTGAATTTAGTCTAGCATATTCATCTAAAAATAATATCCAAAAATTTGCAGCAGGTACGCCAACAGTTCTTTCTCTAGCAGCAACAGAACCCGGACTTGACCTTTTAATTGAAGCAGGAATTGAGAATTTAAGAGAAAAAAGTATTGCCCAAAGTAATTTCTTTATTGAATTAATTCAAGAATATCTATTACCACTTGGATTCAGTATTGCATCTCCGTTGGATGTAAATTATAGAGGGTCACATATATCTATTCAGCATGATGAAGGTTATCGAATAAACAGAGCTATGATTGAACCACTGTCTGGAAATCGAAGCATAATCCCAGACTTTCGCCCACCAAATAATATTCGTTTAGGCATTGCTCCCTTATACAATACCTTTACTGAATTATTGGAAACGGTTATTAGAATTGAGAAAATTGTAAGTGAAAAAGAGTATGAAAGATTCGGTATTGAGAAACTTGCAGTTACATAAACAAAAGAGGGATGGTTTAATACCATCCCTCTTTTGTTTATTCTGATTTTTTGGGTCTTGTATTAGCTTTAATTGCAGCTTGAATGACATCCCACATATCATTTGGAATTTCGTTGAGGTGATTAAATTCTCCAGCTCCGTTTAGCCATTCTCCGCCATCAATCGTCACCACTTCACCATTGATATATGAAGAGAAATCAGACATTAAATATGCGGCTAAGTTAGCTAATTCTTGATGCTCCCCTACCCTCTTGGTTGGCACATTTCCGTGGTCAGAAAAACGCTCCTTTAAATGTGGTGGAAATGCTTCTACTGGAAATAATCTATCCCAAGCTCCTTTAGTCGGGAAAGGTCCGGGGGCAATTGCATTGAATCTAATACCATATTTAGCCCACTCTACTGCCAAACTACGAGTCATAGTCAACACTCCCGACTTGGCCATGGCTGAGGGAACAACAAAACCAGAGCCAGTCGAAGCGTAGGTAGTTACAATGCTCAAAACTGTGGCAGGCTGCTTTTGTTCTATCCAATGTTTTCCGAGTGCTAAAGTTGTATAATAAGTACCTTTTAAAACAATATCTACAATGGTATCAATGGCTCGGTGCGAAAGACGCTCAGTAGGTGAAATAAAATTACCAGCAGCATTATTAAGCAAACCACTGATTTCGCCAAATTCTGCCAAAGTTTTATCTTTCATTGCTTCAATAGCACCATAATCTCTCACATCACAAGCAATTGGTAAAATTTTCCCTCCAGTCGTTTGACTAAGTTCATGGGCGGTTTCTTCCAAAACTGCTAATTTCCTACTTGTAATTACAACATTTGCACCTAATTCGAGGAAATATTTCGACATTGATTTGCCTAAACCAGTTCCTCCTCCAGTTACTACGAATGTTTTTCCCTCTAAAGCACCATCTCTTAACATTGGTTGATTATACGCCATATTATTTGAAATTTAGTGTTGAATAAATATAGAGTAAATCTAAAATAAAAAAGCCATAAATGGTTTATCCATCCATGGCTTTTTCTTTATTAAACTATTTCCATTTTTGAGGGTAATGCTTATCAGCTATTATTTTGCTGCAACGATTTTAACATCAACTTGGAAATTATCATAAATCATTTTATCACCGATTGATTCGAAGAAAGTTTTTGAACCAAATTTGCTACCAAATTTCGTACGGTCAACTTCAAATTTAGCAGTTGCAGTAGCACCTTTACCTTCAACAGTTACAACAGCAGGGAAAGAAATAGCATTTGTTACACCATTGATTGTGAGGTCAGCATTAACATCGTAGTTAGAACCACCTTTTGCGGTTACTTTTTTGATTTTCAAAGCAGCAGTTGGATAATTTGTTACATCAAAAAAATCAGGGCTTGATAAATGGCCAACTAATTTTGCATTGTAACCTGCGTCTGTCAAATCTAAACATTTGATTGATTTCATGTCAATTACAAACTCACCACCTTGTAATTTACCAGCGTTCAAAACCAAACTTCCACTCTGAATTCCAATTGTTCCGTTGTGCTCGCCAGTTACTTTCTTACCTAACCAATTAAAAGTACTTGCTTTTGTATCTACTTTCAAAGATACTGGAGCTGCTCCTTTTTTACCACCATCAGCCATAGCTGAAACACTTACCAATGCAGCAAACGCTACAAACATTAAATTTTTAACAATTTTCATTTTTTGAACTAAAATTTGATTTAAAATATAAAAATAAAAGAATTAAGCTTTATTGATTAATCTTCGCTTCCTCGCAGCTTATCTAGTAAACTACTTAACAATTCTGCTTCTTCTGGAGTTAAACGTTTCATTTTTTCATCTGCCTGCTCCTGAAGTA
Organism: Emticicia oligotrophica DSM 17448; assembly: GCF_000263195.1. Classification (GTDB taxonomy): domain Bacteria; phylum Bacteroidota; class Bacteroidia; order Cytophagales; family Spirosomataceae; genus Emticicia; species Emticicia oligotrophica. The sequence continues at coordinate 4,034,099 of NC_018748.1, read as the reverse complement.
CATCAATTTTTTTTAAAATTTCTGCTCCAGATTCTGTGATTCTGATATCACAAGCTCTACGGTCATCAGCATTATCGCACCTTGATACATAGCCTTTTAATAGAAGCTTATCAACCAATCGAGAAGCGTTCGACATTTTATCCAACATCCTTTCTATGATACCATTCACTGTAATAGGGTTGGGGTACTGTCCACGTAAAATTCTCAAAACATTATATTGTTGTGAAGAAAGGTCAAAAGGCTTTAACAAACCTTGTTGCTCAGAGCTCATCCAATTAGAAGTATAAATTAAATTTACTACTAATTTTTGGTAGCTACTCTTAAAAGGTTTTTGTTGCTTAATATCTTTCTCGATTGACATGATTATATTTTATTTAGTTCTGTACAAATATAATACATTAACAATATATGTTTATACATACAATACAATAACACACGATTTTTAGTTCACTATGTAATGAACATTTTTATAAATTTTAGCAAAAAATTTGAATAAAAGGCAAAAAAGAAGCATTATTAACTAATAATCAAGCAGTTATACTTTGAAAAATATTTTAAAAAAATTATCTAAAAGGAATTATTGTTGGAGCGGAAATATCAAAATCACGAAGTTTCAAAGGCTGTGATGCATCAAATGCGAATCTAATTGGGGACGATAAATTGGGTATATTTGGGTAAAAACCTAATCTAATTTGAAAAGTATTAATTGCTAAATTTTCATTTCTCATTCTTAAACCAAAACCATATCCTTGATAAAGTGGACTTGTAAGAAGTGGATAATCTTTAAGACTAACAAGCCCCCAGTTGGCAAAAACAAAGCTAGCAACCCTAAAACCAACAAAACTTTTACGAGAAAAAAATACTGATTCATAACCTAAAGTAAGGCGTTTGTCGCCCCTGAGTGCCTCACTATTAACACCTACAATTCCATCTCTACCACTAATATTCAAATAATCTAAAGCATCTCTGTTAATACCGTACGTAAGTCCAACATTTAAAAACTGTCGAGTTTGTGATAGGCCTATTTGCATTAATCGACTAAAGAAAAAACCTTGAACTCCTAAAACTCCCTGTTGTACAACTTTTTGTTTTAAATAAGCCCCAGCATTGGCCAATATATAAAAATAGGCCTTATTTTGAGGTAAATATTTGCCTTTTGCAAACTGAAAACCAGCATAGCCCCTATTCCCGAATTCGGTGCTTTCTGTACCAAATGTTAGCGACATTAAGTTTCCAACTGGAACGTCTTCGGTTCGACCAAATCCGTAAATCAAGAAGTCTCTTTGATAATTGCGGCTAGAAAAGCCCAAACTTCCGAGCCAAGTAGTTCGGTTCCAATAAATTTTATTGGTATCAAGGCCTACTTCGGGCCTTTTTCTGTATTCATAGCTAGTTCTCCGAAGTGCGAGAATTAATTGTTTGTTTCTTTGGTTGGCATCTAAGTGAAATGCCCTACCATACCAAGCATCTGAATAAAAATAACTAACTGGATATGTCAAGGCACTATCTATCCCCTTGATAAATAACTTCTTATACTCTCGAATTCTAGAATATCCAACTTCAACCGAACCTGCATTACGAGTCTCGACAGTTAAAAAAGGGCGATAAACTTGAACAGAATATTGAGCTAAATCTCTTTCATTGATTAATTTAATTTGTCCAGATATGAAACTCCTTCCAATGTAAGGTACGGTATAAATACTTCTCCAACCAAACCTCTGATAGGGGTCATCCGCTCTCCATGTTAATTTATTCTGAAAAGAATGTCCTCTTCCCTGAAAATTTCTATCTTCAAATCCGAGTACAAAATTTTTTGCACTACTTCCAGAGGCTTCAAAGTTAATTGACCAAACATCCTGCGTAATTACCAATATATCAACCATCCAAGTTACATCCTTTCGCTCAAGAACATAAATACGAGCGTCGTGAATGATTGGGTTGGCACGCAAAAGTCGCTCATTATCTTTTAAAATTTGCGGATTAAGTTTATCTCCTTCATTGAATAGTAAAAAAGACTGTCGAATAACTTTTTCGCGAGTATTATAATGAAATGTTTTACTCGCAAAATGCTCGAATTTATTACCTTTTCTTGTTGTATCATTAACTGTTGGACCGAAAATCTCCAACTTTTTAATTAAAATTTTGCCAATAATTTTACCTTCATATTTTTCAAATGGATTTATTTCAATTTCTGAAATGACCTTTTTCTGACTATTTGAATTATATACATCTCGAAATAATGCCCCATAAACTTCTTTTCCAATTTTTGTCTTACTTAACCTTATCTTTAGTTTTTGATACATCACACTATCTTTCGCCGACCTCAGCTTATCCAAACTATCAGATGAAATCCTCTGTGAAAAGCAAACTTGAGCCGAAAGTAATAATAGTATGTAAATTAAAAACTTCATGCCCTAATTTAACGTTTTTTCAATAATTCACTCTACTTCTTTAGTTTAAAGAATGATAATTGGCTAAAAATAACGAATTTCGCCTTCGAATAACAAATAATCAAATAATGAAATTAATAAAACCGCTTGTACTTGCCTCAAACTCTCCCAGAAGAAAAGAAATCATGCATAATGCAGGATTTGACTTTACCGTAAAAGTAATTCCTACAGATGAAAGTTTTTCAGAGCGTATGCCAGTAGAAGAAGTGCCTGTTTTCTTAGCTAAAACTAAAGCAGAATGTTTTAAAGAAAATCTTCAAGATGAAATAATTCTCTGTGCAGATACAGTAGTTATTATCGACCGTGAAAATGAATCGAGTATTATTTTAAATAAACCCGCTGATTATGAGGAAGCCAAAGGAATGTTAAAAATGCTAAGTGGAAGAGTACATCGAGTAATTACTGGTGTTTGTGTAATGACCAAGGAAGAAACCATTGGATTTTCGGATACTTCTTTCGTGCATTTTAAAGAATTGAGTGATTGGGAAATAGATTATTATATCGAACGTTGCAAACCATTTGATAAAGCTGGAGCATACGGCGTTCAGGATTTTATCGGAATGATTGGCATACCTAAAATAGAAGGTTCATTTTATACGGTCATGGGACTACCCGTCCATCGAGTTTATGAGGTGCTTGAAAAGTATGTTGTAAAAAAATAGTTGTATTTTTACAACATACTTTAACTTATAAAATAATGAAACGCATCTTTCTACAATGCACACTTCTTCTATTTGTACTGCAAAAGTCTTTTAGTCAAGCAGTTACTACTGATTCTTACTTTCCTAATGGAGATAAAGAAATTACACTAATTTTTGATTTAAAACAAGCCAAAGATTCACGTGTTAGTGGTTTATTGGGTAAAAATTCTGACGTTTTTTTATGGTCTGGAGCTGGAACGGTTGATAATGCTTTTGAATATCAACCAAGTGGTCAAACTAACTTTAATATTCCATTTGAAGCAGGTCGAATGAGTTCACTAGGCAATGATAGATGGAGTATCAAACTAAAACCAAGAGATTATTTTAAGGTTCCTACCGGTAAAACCATTAAAAAACTAGGTTTATTATTGAAAAGTGGAGATGGTAAAGCACAAACTGAAGATTTTATTTTGAATTTGTATGATGATGGGCTTTATTTCAAAATTATTGAACCTGTCCCAAACGCCATTTTTAGTAAAAATGAAGATATTCTTTTTAAGTTTAAATTTTCGAAAGCCAATGCGAATCTTACGTTTCAAGCAATAACACAAGTTTCACCTATTGTTTCTTATCAAGTTAGTGGTGATTCAGCAATTATTTCTTTACAAAAAACATTGCAATTCAAAACCATTGAAGGTATTAATAAAATCACAATTAGTGTACAACTTGGAAACGAATCTTCTACAAGCGAGTTCTCATTTATTATAAAACCCCAAAATACAGTATTGAACTTACCTCCAAATATCAAAGACGGCATCAACTATATCAATGATAATACCGTAACGTTTTCATTTTTTGCACCAAAGAAAAACTTTGTACATCTTATTGGTGATTTCAATGATTGGCAAATTGACTCTAAATATTTGATGAATCAAGCACCTGATGGCGAACGTTATTGGCTCACAATCAACAACTTAGAAAAAGGAAAAGAATATGCATTTCAGTATTTAATTGATGGAATAATTGCAGTAGGAGACCCATTTTGCGAGAAAATTCTTGACCCAAAGTTTGACTCAGAGATACCTTCTAGTACTTATCCAAACCTAAAACAATATCCTACCAAAAACACCTTTGGTGGTACAGTTTCGGTTATACAGACAGGACAAACTCCCTATAATTGGAAAATAAATGATTTTAAAAGACCCACTAAAGATAAATTGGTCATTTATGAACTTTTAGTAAGAGATTTTAATAACTCAAGAAGATACCGAGAAGTTGCCGATTCAATTGCGTACTTTAAACGTTTAGGAATTAATGCACTCGAATTAATGCCTATTAATGAATTCACGGCAAATAATTCTTGGGGGTATAATCCGACTTACTATACTGCTCCCGATAAAGCTTATGGCACAAAAAATGACTTAAAATATCTAATAGATAAATGCCATGAAAATGGTATTGCCGTTATTCTTGATGTGGTTTTCAATCATGCAGATTATGAATTCCCATATACAAAAGCCTATTGGAATGGTTCACAACCCTCAGTTGATAGTCCTTTCCAAAACCCAACTGCACCACATTTATATTCGGTATTTTACGATTTTAATCACCAAAGTTCAGCTACCCAAAGCTATTTTGATAGTGTTTTAGAATTTTGGCTCAAAGAATATAAAGTTGATGGATACCGATTTGATTTATCGAAAGGTTTTACACAAAAAAAATCTTTAACAGATGCACAAATGGCCGCCTATGACGAAAATCGTATCAAAACATTAAAGCATTTTTATGATAAAGTTCGGTCATTTGATAAAGATAGTTATTTGATTTTAGAACATTTTGCCGATAATTCTGAAGAAATTGAATTGGCTAATTATGGATTTATGCTTTGGGGAAATCAGAATGGTACTGCCAGAAATTTGGTCAAAGGTAATAATAATAGTCTATCTGGCCTAAATTATAAATACAAAGGTTGGAATGAACCAAATTTGGTAAGTTATCTTGAAAGCCATGATGAAGAACGAATTGTTTATGATGCCTTGAATAATGGCCGAAATGAAGTCAAAAATTTAGGTGTAGTACTTGAACGCACAAAAGCATTAGCCGCTTTATTTTTTGCGTATCCGGGTCCGAAAATGCTTTGGCAATTTGGCGAATTTGGGTACGACGTAAATATAGATTTTAACGGTAGAACAGGTATAAAACCTCAAAAATGGGAGTATTTAAAAGATGAAAATAGGCTTAAGCTATTTAAGGTTTATGCCGAACTGATAAAACTCAAAACTACGCAAGTAGCATTTAGTTCTAGCGATTTTACTGAAAGTTCATCAGGAGTTGTTAAACAAGTAGGCTTGAATCACAGTTCAATGAATGTTCGAATAATTGCGAATCTTGGCATCGGAAGTGAAAGCACAAATATTAACTTTGAAAAAACTGGGAAATGGTATGATTACTTTTCAGGACAAGAAATTAATGTCAATGAAGCTACACCAATTGTTAATTTAGCTGCAGGAGAATTTCATATATTTACTAATGTCAACTTACCAACGCCTGAGACAAATTTAGTACCTTGGCAAGGGAATTTCACCATTACAGCCAATGAAATAACGCCCAATAATTCAAAGTTTCAAATTTATCCTAATCCAACCACCGACAAAATAACTTTAAAATTAAACGGCGAAAAAACACAAATTTCGCTCGAAGATATTTGGGGGAAAGCATTGTATCAGATAGAAACAAAAGAAATCGAACCAAGTATAGATTTGTCGGGTTATACGAGTGGTATGTATTTTATACGAACAACACAGAAGGGTAAATCACGAACGAGTAAAGTAATAAAAAATTAGAACCCTTGAACAAGAGGGCTTGCAAAAATGAATAAAGACGAATTAGTAATTTACTATAACGAACCCGATGAAAAAGTCTATGTAAAAGTTCCTGCGGGTATCGAAACACATTATCAGTTATCCAATCTTTCGGGCAAAATTTTGCAAGAAGCAGTACATGAAAAGGCTTTGCACGATTTTGATTTATCTGGACTCCCTGAGGGTATTTACTTTGTGATTGTAAACCAAGATGATGTGATTAGGTCAAAGAAGGTTATTAAGAATGGTTAATTTTTAGGGTTAACAAAGTTAAGTTAAGTCAATCCCACCAAATAAAAAGTCCCAGCTTTAAAGACTGGGACTTTTTTATGTCTATCTATTCATTGTCAATAAAAACTCTTCATTATTTCGAGTTCCTTTCATTTTATCTAGCAAGAACTCCATGGTTTCCATTGGGTTCATATCGGCCATAAACTTACGTAATAACCAAACTTTTTGTAGAGATTCTTTATCCATCAATAAGTCTTCTCGGCGTGTACCCGAAGCCAAAATATCAATTGCAGGATAAACACGTTTATTGGCCAATTTACGGTCAAGTTGAAGCTCCATGTTACCTGTACCTTTAAATTCTTCAAAAATTACCTCATCCATTTTAGAACCTGTATCAATCAAAGCAGTAGCAATAATTGTCAACGAACCGCCATTTTCAACATTACGAGCGGCCCCAAAGAAACGTTTTGGTTTATGGAGTGCATTCGCATCAACACCACCCGAAAGAATTTTACCCGATGAAGGAATAACTGTATTGTAAGCACGAGCCAAGCGTGTGATTGAGTCAAGCAAAATAACAACGTCATGTCCACATTCAACCAAACGTTTTGCCTTCTCTAAAACCACACCAGATACTTTTACATGGCGGTCGGCAGTTTCATCAAAAGTAGAAGCAATAACCTCTGCACGAACACTTCTTTGCATATCAGTTACCTCTTCTGGTCTTTCATCAATTAGTAAAATTATCAAATAAACTTCAGGGTGATTGCGAGTAATTGCATTGGCAATTTCTTTCAAAAGTACGGTTTTACCTGTTTTGGGCTGTGCCACAATCATCCCACGTTGTCCTTTTCCAATCGGGGCAAATAAATCGAGTACACGCGTAGAATATACGTCTGGGCGGCCACTTAATTTGATTTGTTCTTCTGGAAATAAAGGAGTAAGATATTCAAACGGGATACGGTCGCGAATTTCTTCAGTAGTTTTTCCATTGACCGACAGTACTTTTAAGAGTGCGAAGTATTTTTCACCTTCTTTTGGTGGTCTAATTGAGCCTTTTACGGTATCACCCGTTTTTAAACCAAACAGTTTAATTTGAGATGGTGATACATAAATATCGTCTGGACTTGCAAGGTAATTATAATCTGCAGAACGTAAGAAGCCGTATCCACCTTCTTGCATAATTTCTAATACCCCTTCATTCTCAATTATACCATCAAATTCTTTGATTAGGTTATTGTACTGCTTCTTAATATCTTTGGTATAAGTATCTACGTAGCGTTTATCTTCTTTCGGCTCAGTAATTTCAGGAACAATGTCTTCTGTCAAACGAGCAAATTCATCCATCTCTGCATCAATTTCCGCTAAATCAAACTCTTCTGGTTCAGGGATAGATAAAATTGGATCTTCATCAATATTGGCTTGAGGCTCATCTACGATTGATTCCAATTCAATATTTGGAGCTTTATCAAAATTCTTTTTAAAATCGTTTTTCTTATTCTGATTGCTTTTGTGATGAGGTGTTTTATGCTCAACTTCCACTGCAGGAGGGACAACCTGAACAGTATTATTCTCAGAAGTAGATTTTTCTTCTACTTTTGATAGTCTTTTACGTGTTTTACCACCTTTATCTTCTTTTTCTTTAAAAAGTGGCGGTTCTGGATTATTCACAGCGGCCTGATCTACGGCAGGGTCTTTCGGAATATTGAAAAGGGAATTGGAGCTTTGCTGCTCTAAAACTTTCTGTATTAACTCAGTTTTTGAGGCAGTTCTCACATCTTTAACACCCATTTCAATACAAATTTTTCTTAACTCTGATAGAAGTTTAAGATTCAGTTCTTCTAATGTGTACATACGAGAGAATTAACAATACTTTATGATGCTATGGTTAGCGGTTTGATATATCATGGAAAAAGCAATTCCAAAGAAATTATAGATTTTTGTTCAAAATAATCGGGGATTAACTCGAAAAAAAATGGAACTTTTTGATGGACACAACTAGCTGGTTCACGGATGAATGATTCTTAAGAAAAGAAGAACCGTTTGAAGTGTTTTTTTGGATTTGAATGCAAGTATAAGACAATAATTTAATTTTACAAAAAAAAACTAAACATTTTATGCATTTTTAATATCTTTTTCACTTAATACCCTTATACAATAAAGTTAATTGTGTTCTTATGAGCGTGAATAAAAGAAAGCTATTCATTCGAAAATGACTTAACTTCATGAATAGCAATCAATAATCATCATCAATATTTTTTAATGAATAATTTGCCCCAACGACGTTTGGAGGCATTGCAATTTCCACTCCGTTCTTTTCCAAAACTTTTGAAATTTGATAATTTATATCTTCCCTAATTGTTTTACTTTCCCAATAGTCAGGAGTAGCCGCAAAAAATACAACTAATAAGTTGATTGAATATTCCCCAATATCATCAAATTTTACATGTCCCTCTTGAGCACTTGTTTCTGGGTGATTATCAAGCAGTTGCTGAATGTCTTGTATTACTATTCTAACTTTCTCAAGAGGGGTTTCTAAGCTCAATCTCAGAAAAAACTTATGTCGTCGAGCTTTTCTTTGAGTAAGATTATTAAGCGTTTGTGAAACTAACATTTGATTTGGAACAATAACCAAACTCCCATCAACATGCCTAATTCTAGTGCTTCTAAAACCTACTTTTTCTATTTTTCCCACCATTGAATCTAATTCTACATCATCTCCAACAATGAAAGGCTGCTCAGTAAATAACGTAAAAGAAGCAAAAAGGTTTTCGAGAGTAGCACGTGCTGCTAAAGCTAAGGCCACCCCACCAATACCCAAACCAGTTATCAGACTTATGACATCTTGCCTAAAAACAAAGCCAAGAATCAAGAAAAACGAACAAAATACTACTAGTGCAATAATAATATCTCGAAAAAATGGCACTAAATGTTCATCAACTTTTGTATCATTTTCCTCCGCTTTTTTCAAAAAAACAATGGCAAAGAATTTTATCAACCTTATGATTATCCACGTGATAGCGATAACAAAAAGGGTATCAAGCACTTTATCCGCAAAATCACTTACTCTCATCTTACCAAATGGAATAATCCTCCATCTTTTTGGGAAAGATATTTCATTTACAGCTGAGTAAATAATCAAAAGTGTTATGATAAACTCAACAGGTCGTTTGAGTAAATCTACAAAACTCGAAACAGGTACATCTCTTGTTTCTTGCTTGATTAATCGATAAACAATTTTGCTAAGAAGAACTGAAAAAATTCTTTTAAAAAGAAATCCTACGATTATTATTCCAATAAACCAAAGCCAATTTTCGACTGGGTTAAATAAAAAACTTTCGTGTAGGATTTTTTCAAATTGTTTCATTTATAAAAACTAAATTTTGTGCTCATTAATAAACTCTATCACTCTTCGTTCAACCCAAGTTTCATTAGAGTTTGGCATCATGAAACCTACGTGTCCACCCATTTTTAAAAGTTGAAGCAATACATTTGGATTATCGCCTGCCTCTCCTAAATCCAAACATTCAGTAGATAAAAATGGGTCATTAATTGCTTGTATAATTAATGTTGGTACTTGAATATTTTTCAAAAAAGGCTTAGCGGCTGCTTTTTGGTAGAAATCATGGGCATTTTTGAAACCAAACATTTGTGCGGTATAGCGATTATCAAACTCTTCAAAGTTTTTAATTTGCTTGTACCCTTCATAACTAACTAATTTATTATTCGGATGTTGTGTTGACTTTTCCTTTATTTTTTTTCCTAGTTTATTAATAAACCGTTTCATATAAAATCTTCTTCCAGGCTTATACAATTCATACACTGAAGTGTGTAAATCGAGTGGAACAGAAACAGCAACTCCCATTTTCACCTGCGAAGGTAATAGTTCTGGATTTTGCCCTAAAAGTCGAATCGTCATGCTCCCACCCATACTAAAGCCAATTACCACTACTTCCTCATAAGCATAGGTATTGATTGCATAATTTACAACAAATCGAATGTCATCTACATCACCATGATGATAAAAACGTGGTAAACGATTCATTTCTCCACTACAACTTCTACAATTCCAACCTAAGCCATCATACCCATTATCATTAAATACCTTAATCATTCCCGTCACATAATGTCGAGTAGAATCACCCTCCAATCCATGGGTAACAATTAATAGTTTTTTAGCTCGGGTATTGTTTACAAATGACCAATCTAAATCAAGAAAATCTCCATCTGCTAGTTCTACTCGCTCACGTTGATAATTTACTGGAATTTTCCGAAAAAGGCTCGGATAGATTGTTTGAATATGGGCATTAAATTGCCACTTCGGTGGCCTATACTCGTTATTTGTTGGTAAAATTGGCATTTATTTTAAAAAATATTAAATAACGTACATTCTAAATCCATCTTCTTCGTTTGAAAAACCACAAAAACCCCAAGGAGGAAATCACCATTAAAATAACAGCAATCCAAAATCCGAAAGGATGCTCGGTTGTTGGAATTAATGGATAATTCATTCCAAAAACACCTGCAATGAGCGTAGGTGGCAGAAAACAGATGGTTACAACAGTAAATATCTTTATTATTTCGTTCTGTTCTAGATTAATCAAGCCCATAAAAGTATCCTGCAAATACTCCAAACGTTCGAAATTAAAAGTAGTGTACTCAAGTAGGGAGTTAATATCTTTTAAAACAATTCGAAGGCGTTCTTTTCTATCTTCCGGAAAATAAAGACTTCTTAGAATCTGCGAAAGTACCCTTTGTTTATCAATGATACTTTCACGAATAACCATCGTATTTTCTTGGAGATTATTAATGGTAATTAGAGAATCTTGTTTGGGTTTCTTTTCACGGCTCAGCGTACGGCTAATACTTTTAACCTCTTTGGTCATCCATTCAAGTAAATCTGCATCCGATTCAATTCTTGTTTCTAATAGAAGAAGTAGAATATCAACCCCATCTTTAAAAACTTCTTCACCCAATCGAATCTTTTTTACCGTATCAGCAAAAGTCTTAGAATCGCCTTGGCGAAAGGTGAAAAGTATATTATCTCTAATTAAAAAAGAAACTGGATAAAATGAATAACCATCATTTTCAGCAATTAAAAAGTTGGAGTTTGCATTAATGGTATTATTTTGTTCAAAATAGCGGGCACTACTCTCAATTTCAACAATTTCTTGCGGAGTCTGAAAACTAATATTACACTTTGTTTCAACCCACTCTTCTTCTTCGTTAGTAGGTGATTGCAAATCAACCCACATCAAGTTTTTCAATAGGCCAATCTCTCTGACATCGGTTTCTTTCTTTACCTGCTTGCCCTCCTTGTAAAAAATTCTAACCATCTTTGCCCTCTTTTTTTAAAGGTTGTTTACTCAATTAGTTTTTCAATTACTTCCGGGAAATGAATATGCTCAAGTAATTGTACTTTTTTGGCTACATCTTCAGGCGTATCCGATGGAACGACTTCACATTTAGCTTGAAAAATCACTTCACCTTCATCATAATGCTCATTTACATAGTGTATCGTAATTCCAGACTCTTTTTCATGGGCTGCTACTACTGCTTCATGAACAAAATGCCCCCACATTCCCTTACCTCCATATTTTGGCAATAAAGCTGGATGTATATTAACTATTTTATTTGGGTATGCTTTTATTAAGTTTTCAGGAATCAACCACAAAAAACCAGCTAAAATTACCAAATCAATTTCCTGATTTTGTAATAATTGAACAATTTTATCAGTTTTACTAAAAGTTTTCTTATCAAAAATTACGGTCGGAACTCCTAGTCGTCTTCCACGTTCGATTACACCCGCAGTTGGATTATTGGTAAGAAAAAGCTCAATACTAACCTTATCATTCGCTGCAAAATATGTGGCAATGCGTTCGGCGTTACTTCCTGAGCCAGAAGCAAAAATAGCAATCCTTTTCATTAATTATAGTTTAAACAACTGAAGAACTATTTATCTAATAAATAATTTTCAATCTTAGATAATTTTCTGCGAAACAAACATTTTTTTTCGAGAAAAACATTGTAACCGCATTAAAAAAGTCTCTACGGTAATCCGAAGAGACTTTTTTATATTCATAATTTTCAATTAAGCCTTGCCCTTGTAAAGTTCATCTTGCCATTTTTTTAACTCATCCCATTTACCATCTCTAGCTAACGCTGCTTGGGCAGCCCATGTAGTAGGGTTATGTATCTGAAAACGTGGCCCAGCTGCATCTAAAATTGATTTCATACTTTCTACTGAAGTTTCAGCTAGCTCAGCAAAAGTAAAGATTCCCGCATTATTAAATAATTCTTCTATTTTAGGGCCAATTCCTTCAACAATTTTCAAATCATCTTTTTTTGGTGGTCCTGTATATACTCCAACACCTGCAGCAATGGCCGCTCCTGCGGTAATTCCAGATGAACCATTGGCAGTATCTACATTCGGAATTGTTGACACTTTAGATTTTCTACATGCAGCAAGTTCACCTTCTAAAAAACTAATACGGTCTTCAAGTTCATTGGCATGTAATTTCCAACGATTAATCTGTCGATTCATAAACCACCAAAGTAAAAGTAGTGGTAATAAACATCCAAGAAATACTCCCCAAGGGAAGTCTGTTAGCCAACACTTAAAAAATTCCATTATTTTAATATTTTTATTAGTTATAAAGTTTCTTTATTTATTCTTTCAAACGTACCGTACTTCTACGATTTTGCTTTTTCCCTTCGGGAGTATCATTAGAAGCGATTGGTTCTTTTTCGCCTTTACCTTCCGTGATAATTTGTTCAGCTTTTAAACCTTCTTGAATTAAAAATTCTTTTACTTTCTTAGAACGGTTTTCAGAAAGCTTTTGGTTCAATTCATCTGAGCCATCGCTATCCGAATGACCAGTGATAATCAGTTGTTTATTGGGATTTTTCTCAAAATATTTCTTGGCTGTTTCAATAAACTTCTCGATTTCAGGTGTTTTACTGATACCTGATTGATTCACATTAAAATAAACATCTAATGGAGTAAATAAAATTTGCTCTTCAGGTGTGGAAGCTTTAGGTACTTCTGTTTTAACAGTATCGGCTACTTTTGTAGAATCAATTGTTGGGGGAGAAACTGTATTTTCGGTTAAATCACCTCCTACAGCGACAGGTTCGCCAGAACATAGAGGTTTTCTACTACAGTTCCACCAACCTGTGTACAACAATGCCCAAAGTAGAATCAGAAGTGGTAAAAAAAGTCTGTTCATTGTTTGATTTGTTTGGGGTTCAGTAAAATTACTTTTTTTATTCTTACGAAGCGAAATCTAATAAAAAGTAACCGAAATACAAGTATTTTTTCTTTGTACGACACAAAAAGAAGGACAATCTTACGCAAGTAAATAATATTTCTAAAATCAGTTTCAGAAAATCGGCTAAAAAGGACTAAATTTGGCAAACAAAACCAAAGAAACATACAAATTTTTATTGATGGATTCTATTAAGATTTTTGCTCCCGCAACAGTAGCCAACGTAGCTTGTGGATTCGATATTTTCGGATTTGCAGTAGATGCTCCCGGCGATGAAGTAATTGTTAGAAAACGAACTGACAAACAAATTGTTATTACACAAATTACAGGCGATGAAGGAAAACTCACCTACGATATTTCTAAAAATACCGTTTCAGTGCCAATTCTTAAATACCTTCAATATACTCAAATTTCTGAAGGTTTTGATATTGAACTTCATAAAAAAATGCCATTAGGCAGTGGTCTTGGGAGTAGCTCTGCAAGCTCAGTTGCGGGTGTCTTTGCGGTAAATGAACTACTTGGCAAGCCATTAGTCAGTAAAGATTTACTTCCTTTTTCTATGGAAGGAGAACGTGTAGCATGTGGTTCGGCTCATGCAGATAATGTAGCCCCTGCACTATTGGGTGGCTTTGTGGTTGTTAGAAGTTATAATCCATTGGATGTATTTAAAGTGCCTACGCCTAGTGAATTGTTTGTAACAATCGTTCACCCTGATATTGAAGTAAATACAAAAGATGCTCGACATATTTTACGTAATGAAGTATCTATGAAAAATACAATTGCTCAAATGGGAAATGTAGCTGGAATGATTGCGGGACTCATGCAAGCAGATTATCAGCTAATTGCCAACTCAATGATTGATTTTATCATTGAACCAGTTAGAGCGATTTTAATTCCCGAATTTTTTGAAGTAAAAAATGCTGCATTAGATGCGGGTGCACTAGGATGTAGTATTTCGGGAGCTGGTCCATCAATTTTTGCATTTAGTAAAGGTTTAGAAACTGCTGAAAAGGTTGGAATTGCAATGAAAAGTAGCTTCGAAAAAGTAGGTATTATTGCGAATGCGTATGTTTCAGGAATCAATCAAGAAGGACCCAAAATTATAGGTTAATTTAAGTATTGAATTTAATCAGGTCAATATTAATTTTCTTTTAATGATTAAAATGAAACTATCTTTAGCAATAACAAACTAAAGAATAATATATAAACATTAAAATCAACAAATGAGTAGAATAGCCTTAATAACTGGTGCAACTTCTGGAATTGGTAAAGCCACGGCCGAGGCATTTGCTAACAACGGAATTGATTTAATTTTATGTGGTCGTAGAACAGAAGTACTTGCAGAACTACAAAAATATTTTTCCGAAAAAGTGAACGTTACAACACTTGCATTTGATGTAAGAAAGCAATCTGATGTGGCAAAGGCAATACAATCTCTCTCTGATAATTGGAAAAAGATTGATATTTTAGTAAATAATGCGGGAAATGCTCACGGTTTAGAACCAATCAATGACGGTAATCTAGAAGACTGGGATGCCATGATTGATGGAAATGTAAAGGGTTTACTGTATGTTTCGAAAGAAATAATGCCTCTAATGGTCGAACGCCAAAAAGGGCATATTATCAATATAAGTTCGGTAGCGGGCAAATATACTTATCCGAATGGAGCTGTTTATTGTGCTTCTAAATCGGCCGTTGAAGCAATCAGTGAAGGAATGCGTCATGACCTAACTAAACATGGCATTAAAATTACAAATATTGCACCTGGGGCAGTAGAAACAGATTTTTCTTTGGTAAGATTTAAAGGAGATGCTGAACGTGCCAAAAAAGTATATGAAGGCTTTGAAGCCATTCAACCACAGGATGTTGCAGATACAATCTTGTATGCAATAAATACGCCTGACCGAGTTACAATAGCTGATATTGTGCTCTATGCCAAAGCACAATCTGCACCTACCATGATTCACAGAAAATAACATAGGCTACATAAATGATGATTTTTTTCAGTAAAAATCATCATTTATGTAGCTTCAATCTTCATTCATTTCAATGGATAATCTACTTCAGCGGGTAAAAGAAATTGATATTCGGCAAGTTGCTCGTGACTTAGGTTTTGAAATAATCCAAAGCCGAAGAATGAATTGTCCGTTTCACTTTGAAGACTCTCCTTCCCTCATTTTTTACCCTCCTCCACAAAACGAATTTCACTGTTTTGGTTGTGGTAAACACGGAGATGTTATCAATCTTTATGCAGATACTTGCAAAATAGATTTCAAAACCGCTCTTGAAGAACTTGCCAGTAGGTACATTCCAAACTACGATGGTGTTCGAAATAAAAACTTTAGAAAAGTTGACATTAAAAGTATTTATTCCAATAAACCACTTCCCGAAAAAAAGTTTGAATTCAAGCCTATTTACACCGAAATATACGAACGTTTTCAAACATTCTGCCTAAGTCAGCCCGCAACAGAATCTGCTCGAAAAGCAGCAGAATATTTACGTGGACGTGGAATTGATGACTGGACAATCAAGCATTTCAGATTATTTGTCATCAAAAACTACGTTGCTACAAACGAGTTTTTAAAAGAACATTTTTCATTGGAAGACTTAAAAGGCAGTGGAATTGTGAATGATAAAGGGAACTTAGTTTTCTTTGTTCATCCTATCATCATTCCTTATTACCAAGATGGAAGAATTATTTATCTACAAGGAAGAAGTATAGGAAATCCACCTGAAGGAGCTAGTAAGTATCAATTTCTTTCGGGAGTACCGAGAACCATTTTTAATATTGATGGTATCAAAAAATTACGACCAAATTCAGAAGTATATCTGACTGAAGGTGCATTTGACTGTATGACATTGGTCAAAAATGGTATGCCGGCAGTGAGTTTGGGCAGTGCAAAAACCTTTAAAAAAGAATGGTTTAAATACTTCAAAAAATACAAAGTTTGGATAAGCTTTGATAATGATGAGGCTGGAATAAACGGAACAAAAACAATAATTGAAGATTTCTTAATGGCTGGGATTTTAGCAGAAAAAAAAGATTGGAATAAAGGATTTAAAGATATCAACGAATATTTTGGTCAGCGATAATCTTTTATTACCTAAATAAAAAAATCACTTTTGACACCATAATCACACAAATTCTACTCAAAATCTTGTTTTCTAACAAATACTAACGCATATTTGCATCATCAATTCAATTATCCTACTCAAGTAGCTGATTGATTGATTTATACAGACGAGTGGAGAGAATAGGCTCTATGAACCTCGGGCAACCTGTCCCGCTACTAGCGATAAGGTGCCAACACCTACCGAATGGGTCAGACCTTTCGGACTTATAAACCAATCATACATCAATCATTGGTTTTTTATAGTACTTAAATCTGATAGTAAACATTGCACAGAGATGTTGTGGAACATGGTTCTGTTTGGAGCTTTGAGCAACCCATTAGTTTATGTCTAATAAAGTTATTGTATTCAGAGAAGTAATCAAGAAAATGCCCCCCAATCCAGCTGGTTCTTGGCATTACGTTGATTTTCATGAAGATGCTTTTGAGATATTTGGAAAAAGAGGCTTTATCAAGGTTAAAGGTTTAATAAATAATAAACCTTTTAAAAGTAATCTTTTCCCTAAAGGTGCTGGCCAACATGCCCTAACATTACCCATAAAACTACAAAAAGATTTAGGTATAAAATTACATGATGAAATTTTGATTAGCCTTGAGGAAGATTTTGAAGAACGGATAGTGCCTATGCCAACAGAACTGCAAGAAGCCCTTGATTTTGATGAGGAAATGACTAGTTTATACAACCAACTTTCTGCATCTAGACAAAAGGATTATAGAAGATGGATTGATAGTGGCAAACTACCCGAAACAAGAATTAAAAGAATAATTGAATTATTTGAAAGACTAAGAAAAAACAAAGCTTAATCAACAAATTGTAATTTGTGTACAACTAAATAATGGAAAACAAGATATTTCATCACGACGAACCCTTTAAGTTAGAATCAGGAGCTTGGTTACCAGAATTCGATTTGGCTTATACAACTTATGGGACACTCAATGCTGATAAGAGTAATGTAATTTGGGTATGCCATGCATTTACAGGAAATGCTAATCCATCGGATTGGTGGAATGGCCTAATTGGTGAAAAAAGACTGTATAATCCAGCTGAACATTTTATTGTTTGTGCGAATATTTTAGGTTCTCATTATGGTTCGACCAATGCATTAAGCAAGAATCCAATAACTGGTGAGCCTTATTTTCATGATTTCCCATTTCTGACAATCCGAGATGTAGTGCGTGCCATAGATTTATTAAGACAAAGCCTAAATATTGAAAAAATAAATACCCTTTTGGGTGGGTCTCTTGGTGGGCAACAAGCCCTTGAATGGGCAATTATACAACCAGAATTATTTGAAAACCTAATTTTATTTTCAACAAATGCCATTCATTCACCTTGGGGAATAGCCTTTAATGAGTCACAGAGAATGGCTATTGCAGCAGACCCAACCTGGATTGAAAGAAACTCCAAAGCAGGTATGAATGGAATGAAAGTGGCAAGGTCAATTGCACTACTCTCTTACAGAAATTATGCAACTTATGGCCGTACGCAATCGAGAGATGAAGGTCAAGTAGATTTCTTTCGAGCGAATACTTACCAGAATTATCAAGGAGAAAAACTTGGTAAAAGATTCAATGCGTTTTCGTATTGGACACTCTCAAAAATGTTTGACTCACATGATGTTGGGCGTGGACGTGGAAAAGTTGAAGAGGCACTCAAGCTAATAAAAGCAAAGACCTTGGTAATTGGAATAAGTTCAGATGTACTTTTTCCACCAGAAGAACAAGAATTTATTGCCAATCAAATTCCGAATGCACGTTATGCACTTATTGATTCAATGTATGGACATGATGGTTTTTTAATTGAATTTGAAGCAATGTCCGAAACAATCAAAGGATTTTTTAATTGATAAAAATCGCTGATTTTGCTAAAAATGTAATAACAACTGTAAAATCGGTGTTAAAAATCTGTACTATCTTCGGATTGTAAATTTGTAATAACATTTTTATAATTCCGTAAAAAAATAACTTCAGATTGGATTGGCCATTTCTGAAGTTATTTTTTATGTCATAATTATAAAATGCGAAAAAAGCTGCTTCATCCTTTCATCATATAACCTCTACCCACAACCGTATGAATAAGCTTAACTTCATAATTCTGATCTATTTTTTTTCGTAGAAAATTTACATAAACATCAATCGTATTCGTTCCAGTATCAAAATTGAGATTCCAAACTTTTTCAGCAATTTCAGTACGAGAAACAACTTTTCCATTATTTCTCATAAAAAACTCAAGAAGCATATATTCTTTTGAAGTAAGGGTAATCAATTTACCCCCTCTTCTAGCATTTTTTTCATTAAGGTCTAACTCCAAATCTGCAACTTGTAGATTTTTTTTCATTTCCGCAACCTCACTTGAGCGGCGATATAATGCATTAAGGCGAGCAATTAATTCTAAAAAGTCAAATGGCTTAACTAAATAGTCATCAGCACCCGAGTCGAATCCAGAAATTTTATCCTGAGTAGTTCCCATTGCTGTAAGAATCATTATTGGGGTTTTAATCTGCTCTGAACGAAGCTTTTTTGTTAACTCAAGACCGCTTATTTTAGGAAGATTAACATCAAAAACCATTAGGTCATAGGCATTGCTCAATGCTAAACTTCTCCCTATCTGTCCATCATAGGCTACATCAACACTAAAACCATTTTCTTCTAAGCCCTTCTTTACATATTCTGCTAGCCTTAATTCATCTTCTACAAGTAATATTTTAGTTGCTGCCATTTTCATCAAGATTTAATACTGTAATGCTATTAACACTGTAAAATTCTAACTACAAGTATAGTCCTTACTAAAAATAAGATTAAATTTTGATTAAAATGATTCAAGTAAATGCCTAACGTACCTTATTCCATTTACGTTTTTGTTTATTTTTCTTAAATAATTCTCTTAATTCATGTTTTAATCCTGAAGTAGTCTCTACATAACAGCCATTTGGAGAATCGGGTAGTTTCATAAATAAAGGTAAAAACAAGCCCATATAAAAATTAATGCCATTTGGTTTAGCGATATTTAGAACACCACCCAAATTTTCGGTTCCAATAAATAATGGTCCAAAACGCCCCATTAGACCTATCGTTAGATTTCTATAACCATTTTGTAGGGCAATGGGAGCGGCAACATCAATCCATTTTGTTTCAAACCTCGGTGTTAAGGCGATTAATGAAGGTTGATTCATGCCTAAAACTTTTGGATTCCTCAAACTCTGAATCCAAGAAGCATTAATGTAAATTTTTTCTGAATACTTATAATCAAAATTCGTTGATAAAGCCATTGGTAAAACCACTGTAAAATCACTGGTATAGCTTGCAGGGGCAATATTAAAGGCATCATTCATTTGGTGATAAAACTTATCTGGGGAGTCAATTTTACTGAATGTTTCAGGTGCTACATAAACATTTGGTTTATTAATACCGACTTGCTTAACATAAGCGGGATTATTGTAGTGAATACTTCCAACATCTAATAATGCAAATCCTAATCTATACAAATATTTATTTTTGGTTCCATCCATGCTCCATTTTCCCTTCAATTTTATGTCATACTTATAAAAATCAGGACGATATTCATATACTCCTCCAATATCAATTCCATATCCTGTTCCAGCAGCTAAATTTCCAAAAAGCCAATTAGGTGTAAAACTAAAGTTACGCAATGCATCCCCACTCGTTGTCCCATAAATACCTTGTGCTTTATAAAAAAACAAATCTTGTCGAAGTGGTCTTAAGGCATTTGCATCAATCACATAATCTAAATTATCAGCCAACAAATGAACATTAAATAAACCATTTAAGCGTTTGGCGGTTAAACCGATTTTAAAGAAATCCTGTTCTTGCTCTTTGATTACAGCTCCAATTGTGAGGCCCATTTCAGCAAAACCATTTGTATTCATAGAAAAATGGCTGTTATCTTGCCTAACTCCAAATATATTGGGGTCGAATGTAGTTTTTACAAGTATATGTGCTACATCTGGAGTTGTATTATTGAGGTTTGTTAATACTCTCACCCTTGATGTTAGACCAATAGAAAACTTATATTTGCTAAAATTATACATCAAAGAGGGCCCTTTAATGTCGATAGACGCAAATGAAGTTACATTTGAAATATTTGTCTTCTCCTTTATATAGGATAAACTAAAAATCGGCAAACCACTAGGAGCTAGATACCTATTTGGAACAGTTCTTGTCATCAAACCCACTATTGAGAAGGGAGCCGCCCATGAAGCATAATTATTTATTACATCAGCATTAGCCCCAGCAAAATTCATGAAAAATTTATAACGCGAATCAGCAATGTTCGCTGGATTATTGTAAATACCATAAGTACCCGAATAATTACTTGATGAAATTCCAAGCCACTGTTGTGCATATGAAGTAGATATAGTGAGAAAGAAAAGACAAAAAAGGATTCTCATTTTAGGGTAAAGGGTAAGTTTTTATAAAGGGCCACTCAAGAAAAATATCATGATACAAATGTAAATAATTATACACACTTCCTTTGGATTTTTAGAATAAAATCATACTTTGTAGTTTCAATTTTACCGATATACAAAGAAAAATTATGAATTACGATTTCAACAACTACAAAACCGAAAATTTCTTTGATGAAATGGTTGATTCACATGGTTCGCCAAGAGCTGGGAATCAATTCTTGAAAGAAAAAATCGAAAATCTTTCCTTTGATTATTTAACTAGTAAACAAAAAGCAGCTGAGCGTTCGATGGTTGCCGCAGGAATTACTTTCAACGTATATTCTGAAGATGGAGGAACCGAACGAATCATTCCAATTGACATAGTTCCTCGAGTAATCGACTCTCAGGAGTGGGATAATCTTGAAAAGGGATTAGTCCAACGAATTACTGCTTTAAATTTATTTTTACAAGATATTTATAACGAGCAAAGAATCATCAATGATGGAATAATTCCGAGAGAAATCATTGAATCAAGCAAAGGCTATTTACCTGAATGTAAAGGACTTACACCTCCCAAAGGTGTATGGATTCACATTACAGGAACTGACTTGATTCGTGATAATAATGGCATATTTACTGTACTTGAAGATAATCTTCGTTGCCCTTCTGGTGTATCGTATATGCTTGAAAATCGTGAATTATCGAAGCAAACATTCCCAGATGTTCTCTCACAATCGAATGTTCGTTCGATTTCAGAATATCCTGCGAAATTACTTGAAGTACTACGTCATATTTCTGGACGCCCCGACCCTACCGTAGCGGTACTTACCCCTGGAATCTACAATTCAGCCTATTTTGAACATTCATATTTGGCTCAGCAAATGGGCGTAGAATTAGTAGATTATCGTGATTTAGTTGTAGTAGGTGATTATCTAAAAATGCGGACTACCAAGGGATTCCAAACTGTTGATGTACTTTATAGAAGAATAGATGATACCTTCCTCGACCCACTTACATTTAACCCACAATCCTTGATTGGTATTCCAGGCTTGTTTGAAGTGTATAAGAAAGGAAATATTGGTTTAGCTAATGCCCCTGGTACTGGTGTAGCCGATGATAAAGTTGTTTATGCTTATGTACCAAGAATTATCAAATATTATTTGGGAGAAGAAGCCATTATACCAAACGTACCTACTTATTTGTGTGGAGAACCAGATTCTATGAAGTACGTATTAGAAAATATCGAACAATTAGTTGTGAAAGAAGCCAATGAAGCGGGTGGTTATGGTATGTTGATTGGCCCCAAAGCAAGCAAAGAAGAACACGAAATATTTAGAGAACGAATCAAAGCAAATCCGAGAAATTATATCGCTCAACCTACAATTTCACTATCACGTAGCCCTTGTTTAGTAGATGATGGTTTAGAAGGCCGCCACGTTGACCTACGACCATACATTCTTTACGGAAATGGTATACATGTTACGCCCGGAGGACTGACTCGTGTTGCTTTGAAAAAAGGTTCGCTAGTAGTAAATTCATCGCAAGGTGGTGGCAGCAAAGATACTTGGGTACTTAAATAATTATGAGTTTTGAGTTCTGAGTTTTGAGTTTTTTTGTATTTTTGTATATCTGAATTAAATTATTTTCAAAGTCAGAATTCATAACTCAGAATTCAGAGCTCTTATCATGAATATTACACGTTTCTCAACTTTATTGGCAATAGTAGTTTTGGCAGCATTGTCAAGGTTCCTGCCACATCCATTTAATTTTACTCCAATTGCGGCAATAGCTTTGTTTGGTGGTGCTTATTTTACTAAACGTTGGCAAGCACTTTTCCTTCCGATGGCTGCCATGTTTTTAAGTGATGTAATTTTAGAAATTACTACCGGTTTTGGCTTTCACAGTGGTATGCCAATGGTTTACGGTGCATTTGCTTTAGTTTCTGTAATTGGAATGATTGCTATAAAAAAAGTAAGTCCAGTGGAGGTTGTTGGTGCATCATTAGCAAGCTCGTTGATTTTCTTTTTGATTACTAACTGTGCTTATTTATATCCAGTTCCAGAAATCAATGACCCAACCATGATTTCATACCCTCATTCAATAGAAGGGTTAATGGCTTCCTATACAGCAGGTCTTCCATTCTTGAAAAACCAAATTTTAGGTGACTTATTCTTTTCAACAGTTCTATTCGGTGGTTTTGCATTCTTGCAACGCAGATTTGATGCTTTGAAAATGGCGTAATATCTAATTACCAATACTAAAAGAGCGAGTAATTATTTGATTACTCGCTCTTTTTTTGTGGATTATTTAATTATTTTACTTTTTTCTCAAAGAATCTTTCATAGAAATAAAATCAGAAAGGATAAATATGATTGTAAGAAATGCAATTATAACTTCCATCAAAAGAACTATTTTGGTTGCAATTGTATTGGGCATTAAATCGCCATAACCAAAAAAAGTGAAGTTTAACACACTGAAATAGAAAAACTCAAAAGCTTCTTCTAACTTTGAAAATTCAGGAGCTACGCCAATAAAACTATTCTTATCAACTTCATATAGACAAAAGAAATCTACTGCAAATGAAAGCGTCATTTGGCCAATATTGTATGTCATTAAAAAAAGAAATTTATGATAGGCTATATCTTGCGAAGTTGCTACAAGTAAATGTATGGAGTTTTCGAAAACAAAATAGATACTTTTCAAAAATGCCCAAAGGGTAATAAAAATAATAAGTGTATGTACAGAAAAAAACTGCTGTACATACACTACTTTAAATAAATAGGCAACTGCAAAAAGAATGGCAAATTCTGCTATTTCTCGCTTTGGCAGAGTCAAATTCATGTTAATTAATCATAATTCAAAACAGGAGCAAGCCATTTTTCAGCTTCTTCTAAGCTCATGTTTTTACGTTTGGCATAATCTTCTACTTGGTCTTTAGCTATTTTTCCGATTGGAAAGTATTTACTATCTGGATGAGCAAAGTACCAACCACTTACCGAACTTGCTGGATACATGGCATAACTTTCGGTAAGTTGAATACCAATTTTTTCTGGCTCTAACAACTTCCAAAGAGAAGCCTTTTCTGTATGGTCAGGGCAAGCTGGATATCCCGGAGCCGGACGAATACCTTGATAAGCTTCTTTGATTAATTGTTCATTATCAAGGTTTTCTTCTTTCGCATAAGCCCATAATTCTTTACGAACTTTTTCGTGCATCAATTCGGCAAAAGCCTCTGCCAAACGGTCGGCAATTGCTTTGAGCATGATTGAATTATAATCATCATGGTCTTTTTCATATTGCTCCAATAAAGTCTCTATGCCAATTCCAGTTGTTACAGCAAAACTTCCGATATAATCCTGTACACCACTTTCTATCGGGGCAATGTAATCAGAAAGAGCGATATTAGGCAAATTAGCAGCTTTTTGACCTTGCTGACGCAAATGATGTAATGATTTTACTGGTAAAGCATTTACTTTAAAATCTTTTTGTAATTCTTCAACCACATCTAATACATTATCACCCTCAAAATCTTTTAAAATAATATCATCTTCCACCGAATTTGCAGGATAAAACCCTACTACTGCATTGGCTTGTAAAAGTTTATTTTCGATGACATTTTTTAACATTACTTGAGCATCATCAAATAATTTACGAGCTTCTACTCCTACCACTTCATTTTCAAAAATCTTAGGATATTTCCCATGTAATTGCCAAGTTTGGAAGAATGGAGTCCAATCAATATAGTTGGCAATCTCTGCTAAATCATAATTTTCAAAAATACGATTGCCCAAGAAACTTGGCTTAGTTGGCTCATATTTTGTCCAATCAATTTTTGTTTTATTTTCTCTGGCCTTTTCAATCGAAACATAATTTTTATCTTTCTGACGATTGGCGTGTTCTTCTCTTAATTGTGCATATTCAGCTTTAATATCACTAAAAATCTCTTCTTTAGTCTGCTCATTTTGCATTAACTTACCCGCCACAGGCACTGCTCGTGAAGCATCTAAAACGTGAATGGCTGGCCCAGAATAATGAGGGTCAATTTTTACTGCGGTATGTATGCGTGAAGTTGTTGCTCCTCCAATCAACAATGGAATGGAAAACCCTTGACGCTCCATTTCTTTAGCTACTCCCACCATCTCATCAAGGCTTGGCGTAATTAATCCACTAAGTCCAATAATATCTACGTTGTGTTTACGAGCTTCATCTAAGATTTTCTGCGTCGGAACCATTACGCCTAAATCTATGATTTCGTAGTTATTACAGCCTAAAACTACCCCTACAATATTTTTCCCAATATCATGCACATCACCCTTTACAGTAGCCAAAAGAATCTTTCCTGCTGAAGAACCACCAACTTTCTCGGCTTCAATGAAGGGTTGTAGGTAAGCCACTGCCTTTTTCATTACACGGGCAGATTTTACCACTTGCGGCAAGAACATCTTTCCAGCACCAAATAAATCTCCAACGATACTCATACCGTCCATTAATGGTCCTTCAATCACTTCCAGTGGGCGACTGGCCTTTTGGCGTGCTTCTTCTACATCTTCGTCAATAAATTCGGTAATACCTTTGATTAAAGCATGGGCTAAACGTTTTTCAACGGTTTCATTTCTCCAAGCATTATCAACTACTTGTTCTTTCCCTTTCGATTTTACGGTTTCGGCAAAAGCAACCATGCGTTCTGTAGCATCTGGACGACGATTGAGTAATACGTCTTCACAATGCTCAAGCATTTCCTGCGGGATATCGCTGTAAACGCCTAATTGTCCAGCATTTACAATTCCCATATCCATACCCGCTTGAATCGCATGGTATAAGAAAACAGTGTGCATAGCTTCACGAACCGGCTCATTTCCACGGAAAGAGAACGAAATATTTGAAACCCCACCTGAAACCTTCGCATAAGGTAGATTTTCTTTTATCCAACGAGTGGCATTGATGAAATCTACTGCATAATTATTATGCTCTTCAATACCAGTTGCTACCGTAAGAATATTCGGGTCGAAAATAATATCCTGTGGAGGAAAATTTACTTCGTTGACCAAAATATCATAAGCACGCTTACATATTTCTATTCTTCGCTCATAGCTATCAGCTTGACCACTTTCATCGAAAGCCATTACTACTGCCGCAGCACCATAATCCTTTACTTTCTGAGCATATTCCTTGAATTTCTCTACACCCTCTTTCAGGGAAATTGAGTTTACAATTGATTTCCCCTGCACACATTTCAAACCTGCCTCAATTACCTCCCATTTTGAAGAGTCAATCATAATTGGCACTCTGCAAATATCTGGTTCGGCTGCAATTAAATTCAAGAAAGTAGTCATAGCCTCTACCCCATCAATCATCCCTTCATCAAGGTTAATATCTAAGATTTGAGCACCATTTTCTACTTGATTACGAGCAACACTTAATGCTTCATCATATTTACTTTCACGAATTAATCGAGCAAAAGCTTTAGATCCGGTTACGTTACAACGCTCACCAACATTTACAAAATTGGTTTCTTTGGTAAGATTTAAAGGTTCTAAACCAGATAATTTTTGAATAGGCGTTTCTTCCGGAATTTCGCGTGGTTTATATTTTGCAGCAACCTCAGCAATTGCCTTGATGTGTGAAGGCGTAGTGCCACAGCATCCGCCAATAATATTTACAAATCCATTTTTAAGGAAATCATCAATAATCAAGGCCATTTGCTCTGGCGACTGGTCATATTCGCCCATTTCATTCGGTAAACCTGCATTCGGGTGTGCTGATGTGAAGAATGGAGCTTTCTGAGCTAAAATTTGTACGTATGGACGCATCAAATCAGCACCTAAGGCACAGTTTAAACCAATTGAAAGTAATGGCAAGTGTGAAACTGAAGTCAAAAAAGCCTCAGTTGTTTGTCCAGAAAGTGTACGTCCAGAGGCATCGGTAATTGTACCCGAAACCATTGTAGGAATATTCTTTCCAGTAGTTCTATTGTATTGGCTAATAGCAAATAAAGCCGCTTTGGCATTAAGTGTATCGGTAATTGTTTCAACCAAAAAACAATCTACTCCACCTTCTGCCAAGCCTCTAACTTGCTCATAAAATGCATCTACTAATTGGTCGAAAGTAATGGCACGATAACCCGGATTATTCACATCGGGTGACATCGAACTCAAACGAGTTGTAGGCCCCATTGAACCAGCCACAAAACGAGGTTTGTTAGGATTTTTAGTAGTAAACTCATCGGCTACTTCACGAGCAATTTTTGCTGATTCATAGTTGAGTTCATACACCAAATCTTCCATGTGGTAGTCGGCCATTGCTACCCACGTACCCGAAAAAGTATTGGTTTCAAGAATATCGGCTCCAGCTTCTAAATACTGACGGTGAATATTCTTGATAACTTCAGGTTTTGTAATTGAAAGTAAATCATTATTGCCTTTTACTTCATGTGGGAAATCTTTAAATCTTTCGCCACGATAATCAGCATCTGTCAATTTGAAAGTCTGAATCATCGACCCCATTGCACCATCAAGTACAAGGATTCTTTCTTTTAATATTTCTTGAATGTTCGCCACTTTTTCTTTATTTTACTTAGATTGAAGTGTCTTACACACTTCATGTATCAATAATAGTCTATTAACAAAATTTATCTCACAAAAGTACGATTTAAAGATTGATTTTTTAAATAATTTCAAAAAAATAGATAATTTATCTATATTAATAGTACTTATGAGTAATTTTATTTTTAAATTTGGAAAATATTTTTGTTAAAAACGACATTTTATCTATGCAAAAGTTAGATAGCACTGACCGAGAAATTTTAAAGTCATTACAAGATAATGCACATCTGACTACCAAAGAATTGGCTTCAAGACTAAATCTATCTCCAACTCCTGTTTATGAGCGTGTAAGAAGATTGGAAAATGAAGGAATTATAAAAAAGTATGTTGCTCTTGTTGACCGTGAAAAAGTGGGAAAAGATTTAATGGTATTTTGCAACATTCGTTTGAAAGAACATGCACAAGAAGCGGGTAAGCGATTTGTTGAGGAAATAGTAAAGCTTAGTGAAGTAATTGAATGCCATAATATTTCTGGCGAGTACGATTTTATGATTAAAGTTGTGGTTGATGATATGCGTGAATACCAAAGTTTTTTGATGAATAAATTAGCTTCACTCGAAAACATTGGAAGTACGCACAGCACATTTGTTATGAGCGAAATTAAGAATGAAACGAAGTTGGATATTTAGATATGAGACTTTAGACAATAGACAAGAGATAAAAGACAAGAGACAAGAGATAATTTATCATTTAGCTCTTGTCTCGCTTTTATAATCTAATCTTATAAATCAAACTTAATTCCCTGTGCAAGAGGCAGTTGTGAACTATAATTGATGGTATTGGTTTGGCGACGCATATAGTTTTTCCAAGCATCTGAGCCACTTTCACGACCTCCGCCCGTTTCTTTTTCTCCGCCAAAAGCTCCACCAATTTCAGCTCCTGAAGTACCAATATTTACATTGGCAATGCCACAATCTGAGCCTGTACAAGATAAAAACTGTTCAGCTTCTCGCATATTTAGGGTAAAAATGGAAGAAGATAAACCTTGCGGAACAGCATTCTGTAATTCGATGGCATCATCAAGCGTACTAAATTTCTTGATGTAAAGAATTGGAGCAAAGGTTTCATGACAAACGGTCGGGCTTTGGCTTTCAACCTCCACAATAGTTGGTTTTACATAACAACCTGATTCATAGCCTGTTCCACTTAAAATTTCATTTCCACAAAGCACTTTTCCTCCTTCATTTACAATATTATTAATAGCTGTTTGATAGTTATTAACAGCATCCAAATCAATCAAAGGGCCAACGTGATTGTGAACATCTAATGGATTTCCGATTCTTAGTTGAGAATAGGCTTTCACTAATCGTCCTTTTACCTCCTCAAAGATACTTTCGTGTAAGAATAATCGTCGAGTAGTTGTACAACGTTGCCCAGCTGTGCCGACCGCTCCAAAAACAACTGCTGGGATTACAACATCTAAATCAGCATTTTGTGTGACAATGATGGCGTTATTTCCACCGAGCTCCAACAAACTTTTACCAAAACGAGCGGCAACAGCTTGACCAACCGCTTTACCCATTCTTGTAGAACCGGTAGCAGATACTAAAGCAACATTCGTATCATTTGATAACCACTCTCCTACTTTTCTATCGCCAACAATTATCGAAGAAACTCCTTCTGGAATATCATTTTTACGCAACACATCTTGGATAATATTCTGACAAGCAATGGCAGTTAATGGTGTTTTTTCTGAGGGTTTCCAAACACAAACATCGCCACAAATCCAAGCAAGCATGGTATTCCATGACCAAACTGCTACTGGAAAATTAAAAGCCGTAATAATTCCAACAATACCAATTGGATGCCATTGCTCATACATACGGTGTTGCGGACGCTCTGAGTGCATCGTAAGACCATATAATTGACGAGAGAGCCCAACCGCAAAATCGCAAATATCTATCATTTCTTGTACTTCACCCCAACCTTCTTGCAGGCTTTTGCCCATTTCGTAGCTTACAAGACGCCCTAAAGCATTTTTATTTTCACGAAGTGCATCGCCCATCTGACGCACAATTTCACCTCGTTTAGGTGCAGGAATATTACGCCAAACTTTAAAAGCAGCTTTTGCACTTTCTATGACTTTATCATAATCTTCCCGGTTTGCCTGACGAACTTTTCCAATCAAGTGTCCATCAACTGGTGAGTATGAACTCAGCACTTTACCGCTCCCTGCCCAACTCTCTATTCCAGTGCTTAGCCCATTATTGATAGACTTGATTTTTAATGATTTTAATACTTGTTTCATTTGGTTTTGTTGATTTTTTGAAGTGTATTTACTAATTTCTAAATTTATTCGTTTTCAAATAATTCAGCAGGGTTTAACTTAAATTGAAGCATATTTGCTGTGATTCTGCCTCCATCACCGCCTTTTCTTTGCATTGTTATTTTCCCTATTTTGAAATTACCTCTTTCGGTTATTTCAACTGCTCCATTACCAAAATAGTTAAGACAAAAATTCATTGGTTTCAAAATCCATCTTGAATTCGTTTTTGTTTTTTGTGCCACCAACATCCATTCTGCCGCGAATTGACCTCTGCCTTTCAAAATATCCGAAACAATAAGCGATTTATTGGTACTGAGCCATTTTAATATTTCCGCTTGTTCATTTTCTGAAAATTCATTGGCAAACATCCTTCTTTTATCCTTAGGAGTATTAATATTTGGTTGAATTTCTCCTGTATATCGTTTTAATATAGAGACAATTATGGGAGAAATATCCCACATTTCAACATATTTATCTACCCATCTTTTATCTATCTGATTAAACCCTTTTGGATTGCTTATGAGTTTGACTTGTAGATTCTGAGCATCAATCGCTTCTTTTAGTTTTACTGTTATCTGAACTTGAACATCAGTTTTAAAACCACTTAGCTTTATCGCTTTGACAAACTCAATCTCGGATAATTGATATTCCATTTTCAAAAGCCATTTTTGAGCATCATCATCAATTTGCCAAGCATTGAATTTTTCAACAATATCATCCTCGTTAAGAAACCCATTCCTTGCTGTTTGTGAACCTTTTAATTGTTCTTTGTTCATTTTTAAGTAAAATTTTCTGAACTTCTATCATTATTCTTTGCAAAACATTAATCGATACGCTATTACCGAATTGTTTGTATGCTTGTGAAGTATTTGGGGTTATTTTAAAGTCTTCTGGAAACCCCTGCACTCTGGCACATTCTCTTGTAGTTAATCTTCTAATTTTACCATTTATAAAATATAACCCTGTTTTTGCTCCAATTCCGCCTCCGTGTGCAGAAAGTGTAATTGCATGACCACGTATGTCGTAAATACGTTCACCTTGTCCACCTTTATTTACTTTACCAATTTGCAGAGGTTTGTTGATTTTAGTTTTCCCGAAAAGTGTATCTTGAAATAAATACGTTTTGTAAAACTGAATATCATCTCGCTCAATAAATTTTACGTCAACTGGATTTGTTTCTAAAATCTCCTCTACTGAAGTAGGTTCGTTAGTAGGCTTTGGAAATGAAAAGCCATTTGAATCGATATTTGTGAGAAATGCAACAATATAAATTCTCTCTCGGTTTTGCGGCAAACCAAAATTACTTGAGTTTAATATCTTTGTAAAAACTTTATAACCAACACTTTCAAGTGTATATATAACAACTTTTAAAGTTCGGCCTTCATCATGATTAACCAAGTTTTTAACATTTTCTAAGAAAACTACCTTCGGCTTATGAAAATTTATAATGCGAACAATATCAAAAAAAAGTGAACCTCTAATGTCCTCAAACCCCATTTGTTTACCCGAAATAGAAAATGATTGACATGGAAAGCCTGCACATAAAATATCGTGTTTAGGAATATCAATTTCATTTATTTGAGTAATATCTCCGACCGGTCTTTGGTTAAAGTTTGCTTCATAGCTATCGGCTGCGTATTTATCCCATTCTGAGGCAAAAACACATGAAGCACCAAACGATGACAAAGCAATATGAAAACCACCTATCCCTGCAAATAAGTCGATAAATTTATAATCGGACAATATTTTACTTTCAACTTTAATCATTACATCACACCTGAACTTTGCTTTTCCCCCACAAATATAAATAAACCAACCCAAGCCACAAACATACATCAACTTATGATTTGTTTTTCATATCTTTAACCATCAATCTATTCTAAAAACCTTATGAACACTACCGAATTATCTTGGAAATCCTCTGATGGACTCAATATTTATGGCAAAAAATGGGAGTCAACACAACCTACAAAAGCAGTAATTTGCATCATGCACGGTATGGGCGAACATATTAATCGCTATAACCATGTAGCTGAAATGTTTACGAGCAATGGCTACTCTGTAATTGGCTGTGACCACCGTGGTCATGGAAAATCAGAAGGGAAAAGAGGGCATTTTCCAGATTTTGACACATTTTTAAATGATGTTGATACTTTATTGAAAGTAGCATCTGAGCATTTTCCGAATACAAAACAAATTCTTTATGGTCACAGTATGGGTGGGAATTTAGTAGCTAACTACCTACTCCGTCGTCAACCTAAAATTACTGGAGCAATTCTTTCTTCTCCTTATTTTCAATTAGCGTTTCAACCTTCGAAAATTACACTCTTTATTGGACGAATGATGAAAGGAATTTTTCCATCGTTAAGTCTAAGTAGTGGTTTAGATTCTTCGGCCATCTCGAGAGATTTAGAAGAAGTGAAAAAATACAATGAAGACCCTTTAGTGCACGATAAAGTTTCAGCCAAAATGGGTATTGAAATGATAGAAACCGGCCAATGGGCGATTGAAAATGTTGCAAAACTGTTAGTGCCAACTTTACTTTATCATGGCACAGCCGACCGACTCACCTCTCATCATGGAAGCGAACTTTTTGCCCAAAAAGCTGGCAAGAATTTAACTTTTACTTCATTGGAAGGTCTTTATCATGAAACTCATAATGAGCCCGAAAAAGCTGAAGTTTTCAAGAAAATCATTCTTTGGCTCGATAATTTAGTTTAACCCCCTATCTATGTGGGTGTATGCGATACGCCCACTACATTTCCTTTTCATATTACTTCTCTCCGATTGACAAGTTAAAAACTTGTCCTATAATCTTACTATTCTGCTTGGTATAATTTAAACAAATAAAAAAATAGTTATATTTTAATTGTCATAACAAATATTATTTATAATTTTGTATGCACAACAATAGTTAGCAAAGCAATTAATAGAATTTTAGATAAATCATTCAAAAAAATGCCTATCTATCATAAACTTGGGAAAATTCCAGCCAAAAGGCATATTCAATTTGAAAAGCCCGATAGTAGTTTATACTACGAACAATTGTTTGGGACAATTGGCTTCGATGGAATGGCTTCATTGATGTATCACATTCATCGACCAACGCAAGTGATGCAAATCCTTGAAAGTCAAGACTTAACACCAAAATCAGCAAATACGCACAACATGATGATGCGTAAGTTTATTGGTTTTAATGTGGAACCCAAAGATGATTTTCTTGAAAGTCGTGAGCCGATGATGTTCAATAAAGATTGCATCATTGGTATGGCTGCTCCGAAAAAGTCATTACGAGACTATTTTTATAAAAATGCCGATTCAGATGAGCTGTTGTTTATCCATAAGGGTTCGGGAACACTTCGTACTCAACTTGGGAACATTAGTTTTGAATATGGAGATTATTTGATTATTCCGAGAGGAATGATTTATCAGATTGATTTTGATACAGAAGACAATCGAATTTTTTATGTCGAATCCCATTCGCCAATTTATACGCCAAAACGTTACCGAAATCATTTTGGACAACTCCTTGAAAGTTCGCCTTTTTGCGAAAGAGATTATAAACTTCCAGAAGTTTTAGAAACATTCGACCAAAAAGGTGAATTTCTAATTAAAATAAAAAAACAACATCAACTTCATCAATTAGTTTACCAATATCATCCTTTCGATGTAGTTGGTTATGACGGTTACAATTATCCTTGGGGCTTCTCAATTCATAATTTTGAGCCAATAACTGGTCGAATTCACCAACCACCGCCAGTACATCAAACTTTTCAAACTGATGCTTTTGTAGTTTGCTCATTTTGCCCGAGGCTTTACGATTATCATCCAAAAGCCATTCCAGCACCATATAATCACTCAAATATTGACTCCGATGAAGTAATTTATTATGTAGATGGAGATTTTATGAGTAGAAATGATATTGCCAAAGGCCATATTACCATTCATCCTGGCGGAATTCCGCATGGACCACATCCGGGAGCAATGGAGCGAAGCATTGGTAAAAAGGAAACGCATGAATTGGCTGTCATGGTTGATACTTTCCGCCCATTGATGATTACTGAAAATGCCATGAAATATGATGATGGCAAATATTTTCAGAGTTGGATAGATTAGTTAAAACTGAGCGATAGATACCAAAAAGACATTAAGAGCAAGTAGTTTCATTTAGTATTTCTCTATGTTCTTAATGGCTTCGTGTTAATTCAAAATTTATATCAACATTCTAAAAAAAATAATAAAATGCTACTTCAAGAAACTCAAAATATTACCGATCAAAAAAATGATTTCCTACCAATCAATGGCACAGACTACATTGAATTATATGTAGGAAACTGCAAACAAGCTGCCCATTATTACCAAACAGCATTTGGTTTTCAACCTTTAGCTTATGCAGGTTTAGAAACTGGTCTCCGTGACAGAGAAAGTTACGTTGTTCAACAAGGTAAAATTAGATTAGTATTAACTTCTCCTTTACACGGAAATACTGAAATTGGACGTCACATTGACCAACATGGCGATGGTGTAAAGGTTGTTGCCCTTTGGGTTGATGATGCCAGCGATGCTTACTACGAGACCATTTCTCGTGGAGCGAAGCCTTACTTTGAACCCGTTGTTGAAGAGGATGAAAATGGAAAAGTGGTTCGTTCAGGTATTCATACTTACGGTGATACTGTTCATATTTTTGTAGAAAGAAATGCCTATAAAGGTATCTTTTTACCAAATTTCCGACCTTGGAATCCAGTTTATCGCCCTGCTCCAGTTGGTTTGAAGTATATTGACCACATTGTTGGGAATGTAGGTTGGAATGCCATGAACGAGTGGGTAAATTTCTATTCAAACGTGATGGGTTTCAATCAGTTGGTAAGTTTTGATGACAAAGATATTTCTACCGAATATACCGCTTTGATGAGCAAGGTGATGTCGAATGGTAATGGTCGAATCAAATTTCCAATTAACGAACCAGCCGAGGGGAAAAAACGCTCACAAGTTGAAGAATACTTAGATTTTTATGAGGGTGCTGGCGTACAACATTTGGCGGTTGCTACTGATGATATTATTACAACGGTTACGCACTTGCGAAACCATGGTGTTGAATTTTTACAAGTACCAGATAGCTACTACGAAGATTTGCGAAGTAGAGTTGGAGATATTGAAGAAGAAATCGAACAACTTAAAATGCTAGGAATCTTGGTTGACCGTGATGAAGAAGGATATTTACTTCAAATTTTCACTAAACCAATCGAACCACGTCCAACAATGTTCTTTGAAATTATTCAAAGAAAAGGGGCAAAATCATTCGGAAAAGGCAATTTCAAAGCCCTTTTTGAAGCAATTGAACGTGAACAAATCTTAAGAGGAACGTTATAGAATAATTTTAAATCATTCTGAAAATGAATCAAAATTATCAAGCATACACCTCCGCCGACCAAGAAGTTTGGAAATTACTTTTCGAACGACAAATGCAGAAATTACCTGCAATTGCCAGCATTGATTACTTAGAAGGAATTGATAAGGCTGGCTTTACAGCAGAACATATTCCGAATTTTGATACAGAAATAAATCCAAGACTTCAAGCATTAACTGGATGGACAGTTGTGGCGTGTGAGGGTTTAGTACCAATTAAGGAATTTTTCGAACTTTTGGCATCGAAAAAGTTTCCAGCCTCAACATGGCTTAGAACTAAAGAGCAATTAGAATATTTAGAAGAACCTGATATGTTTCATGATACCTTCGGGCATATTCCTTTGTTGACAAATCAAGCTTTTTGCGATTTCCTCGCTGAGTTTAGTGTTATTTCTCTCAAGTATATTCATATTGAAGAAGCAATAAAATTGCTCCAAAAACTTTACTGGTTTACGGTAGAATTTGGACTGATTCGTGAAAATAACCAATTAAAAATTTATGGTGGCGGAATCATTTCTTCAAGCGGAGAAAGTGTCTATAGTTTAGTGAGTGGGGTTCCCGAAAGAGTGACCTATAATATTGAGAAGATTCTAAATACAGAGGTTAAAATTGATGCTTATCAAAAAAAATACTTTGTCATTGAATCTTACGAACAACTTTATCAATCATTAAAAAAATTTGAAGAAATTTTAGAACGTCAATTATTAGTGTATCAATAATTGAAGGATTTTTCTACTTTTGTAATTAATATTGTTTGTAGTAATTGGCAATTAGCTTTTATCTTTGGATATTCTTTGGAATTTTCGCACTTTTATCAATATTTCTTTTGCAAATTTTCATAAAAACCGAATCTCTCAATCAAATATTTACTCTATTAAAAGCTAACTTCCATAACTAAAGTAGAAAAAGACTGAATTTTAAATAAATGACTCACTTAGATAAGCGTTCTTACTATTTCAAGATTGATACCACCATCAAACGAATCAGAAGTTTCATGCAAAAGGGACTTACTGACGGCGGAATTGACTTAACTGTTGACCAATGGGTGGTTATTGACCACATTAAGCCCAAAGCAGGGATTAGTCAAAATGACTTGGCAGTAGATACCGCTAAAGATGCTCCAACGATTACCAGAATCTTAGATTTATTGGTTGAAAAAGGATTAGTTAGACGCCAAATGGCCGATGATGACCGACGTAAATTTAATATTTATTTGACCGAAGAAGGTGAAAAACTGCACGAAAATGCATTAGTGGTCATTGCTGATATTCGAAGGAAATCTTGGGGTAGTTTAACCGATGAAGATTACGACCATCTGGTGAGAATTATGGACACGATTTATAAAAACGTGAGCGATAAATAATCAATAGTTTACAAAATCAGTTTACAATACTGAAGTTTGTAAACTGATTTTGTAAATAATCAAAAAATGAATACTTGGCTCGATATATCTAAAGATAGCGACTTTTCAATATTTAATCTTCCATTCGGAATTTTCAGTAAAAAAAAATCAAAACCAAGCGTAGGTTGCCGAATTGGTGAATGGGTAATTGATTTAGAACTTGCTCGAAAGTTAGGACTACTTGAAATTCCTAGAAATATTTTCAATCAAAATTCTCTTAATCCATTTATTGGGCTGGGGCGTAAACGCTGCAATGAAGTCAGATTACAAATCCAAGAATGGTTATCAGTTGAAAATTCTCCTTTAAAAAGACATTTTTATGCCCTTTTTCATAAAATTGATGAATTAAACTTACACATGCCCGTAAAAGTTGGTGATTATACTGATTTTTATTCAAGCATTGAACACGCGACCAATGCAGGAAAAATTTTCAGACCAGATAATCCACTTTATCCAAATTGGAAACATATTCCGATTGCTTATCATGGAAGAGCCAGTTCGATTGTAGTTTCGGGTACTGATATACACAGACCGATGGGGCAATTTAAACCCGCAGATTCTGCTAGTCCAATTTATGGATATACTAAAGAATTAGATTTTGAATTAGAAATAGGTGCTATTATTGGAAGAAACAGCCAACAAGGAGAACAAATAAAAGTAGCAGACGCCGAAAATTATGTTTTTGGATTTGTACTTTTCAATGATTGGTCGGCTCGTGATATTCAACGTTGGGAAACTTTACCTTTAGGCCCATTTTTAGGTAAAAACTTTGCCTCTTCAATTTCTCCATGGGTGGTAATGATTGATGCATTAGAAGATTTTCGTGTGAATGGCCCCATTCAAGACCCTACGCCATTGCCATATCTACAAGTAGATGGTGCAAGGAATTTTGATATCAAACTTGCGGTTAGATTAAACGAAAGCACCATCTGTAAGACAAATTTTAAATATATGTATTGGAATATTGCCCAGCAAGTAGCCCACCACACGGTGAATGGATGCAACTTAAAAATTGGCGATATTTTAGCATCTGGAACTATCAGTGGCTCTGAAGCAAATTCTTATGGTTCATTACTTGAGCTAAATTGGGCAGGTAAAAACACAATTAGTTTAAACGATGGACAAACCCGAACATATCTCGAAAATGGAGATAGAGTTTCGATGCACGGTTTTTGCGAAAAAGATGGAAAACGTGTTGGGTTTGGAGAAGTCTTTGGTAAAATAGTTTAAATATAGTTTACATCCCCTGCCCGCTTCAAAGGGGAATTATTAAAAAGGGGCAGAAGGTTGTTTTTCAACAAAAAACATGCTAACGTTAAATCCAAAAGAATTAGATTCAAGAGTTTTTTATAGCTACATGACGGGTGCAGTAGCCCCAAGACCCATTGCTTTTGCGAGTACAATTGATAAAGAAGGTAATGTAAATCTGAGTCCATTTAGTTTTTTTAATATTATGGGTATAAATCCCCCAATTTTGGTTTTTGCTCCAAATAATCGAGGACGTGATGGCTCTAAAAAAGATACAATTGTAAATCTTGAAGAAATTCCTGAAGTAGTCATCAATATTGTTGATTACAATATGGTACAGCAAATGTCACTCTCAAGTGTAGAATATCCAAAGGGTACAAACGAATTTATAAAAGCAGGATTTACGGAGGAAAAATCTATTTTAGTTCAACCGCCAAGAGTAAAAGAATCAAAAGCACAATTTGAATGTAAAGTACTGGAAATCAAACAAATTGGCACCATGAACATGGTTATTTGTGAGGTAATTATGGCTCATTTTTCTGAACTAATACTAAATGAACACAACAAAATAGACCAAACAAAAACCGATTGGGTAGCACGCATGGGAGGAGATTGGTACGTGCGGGCGAATAATGATTCGATGTTTGAAGTAGAAAAACCAAACACCAAAATTGGCATTGGTTATGACGCCATTCCTGAAAGTATCAGATTATCTAAAATACTTACAGGTAATCATTTAGGGCAATTAGGAAATATTGAAGAATTACCAAGCCAAGAAGAAGTTTTAGCTTACAAGGAATCTTCAGTCATGCAAAATATTATTGAGCAAGTAATGTACGGCTGTGCATTTCTTGATAATTTATTACATGCCGAAGCAGCCAAATTATTGGAACAAAATAAAGTCAAAGAAGCATGGTTGGTACTATTACAATCGTTTTGACAACCCCACATTCGCACACACCTACGCACAAGGGGGATTTTTTTATCATTTTTTAATCTAAATTTTCAATTAGAATCGGGAGTTGGTCTCCATTTAAAAGATTGATTATCAATGGCTCGCATGGTACAAAGAATACCTTCAAGATGGTCAAATTCATGTTGTAAAAGTTCAGAAATTGCCCCTTCCACTTTCCAAACTTTGGGTTGCCAATTTTCGTCTAAATACTTAATAGTCAATGATTGATGGCGTTTAACTTTGACCAACAAATTTGGGAAAGACATACAATCATCCCAAAGTTCAAATAGCTCTTCACTCAAATTCTCAAATACTGGATTAATAATAATGTATGGAACACTTCCTGAAGGTGTATTCAAATTCAAATAAATTAATCGCTTCATAATACCCAACTGCGGAGCAGCAATTCCACGACCAAATTTGTATTTGGCTCTGATTTCTTCCATAACATTGTGTAAATCAGCCACCCATTCTTTAACCATTGGCAATTCGTTTTCTTGAACAGGCTCGCAAACCTCATATAAACGAGGGTCTCCCAATTGTAGTAAATCGTTAAGGGTTTTCATTGAATTTTATTTAACAAAAATTAACAACCACAAATAAACTAAAAAATACCTACAATCGTTTTTTTGGTGGAGTAAAATTGAACATTCAACACGATGAAAAAATTATTATCAACACTTTTTATTTTATCTTTTCTCAATAGTTTTGGTCAAATAATCACAAAAATGCCCGAGATTGATGACCAAACCAGCTACGAAACCGATATAACAAAAGTTGAAATTCGTGGCAATAATACCATTGTCTATTTCTCCTATCAGATTACCCAAGCAAGCGGAAATAACTATCAATTTCAATTCCCTTATCAAAACCAACCAAGAAGAAATAGTGGTTATACCATTTCTTTTAATCCTAAAAGCTATATTAACGGAAATGGAAAACGATTCAAATATGTTAAATGTACTGGGATTCCCGAATTACCAGAAGAAAAAGAAGTTGTTCCAGGAGAGAAATATAGATTTATAGTGTATTTTGAAAAACTCGACCCCGGTATTGAAACCTTTAATTTGATAGAAGGTAAAAATCGCCCAGAGGATAGTCATAAATATTGGAATTTTTATGGGGTTCATATCAATAACCCATTGGTGCAAGTTCCACCAACTGATACAAAAAAATCAGCACCTAGAGAAGATGAAGAGGTCATGCTTACAATCAAAGGTAAACTAATCGACTCTAAAACCAATAAACCGATTGTTGGTAAAGTTTTGTACCGTTATGACTTTGATGCACAAAAATCTGATTCAGTAAAAACCACTCCGACAGGAGAATTTACCTTTAAAATTAAACCTGAAGCCTATACTTTTATTGCTTCGGCCAAAGGCTATGAAAATACGCAAGAGAGCATGGATTTATCGAAACTAGATAAAAGTCAACTGTTTAATCAGAGCTTTTATCTAAATCCAATTGAGAAAGAAATCAAGAAACCCGAAACAGTCAAAGAAACGCCAAAAGTAGTTGAGAGTAAAAAGGAAGAAAATAAACCAATAATGATTGAGGAAAATAAGTTTAGGCTTGATAAAGTATATTTCGAAATTGGAGAATCAAAACTTTTACCTAATTCGTACGAACAACTGAATGGTTTATTAAAAATGCTCAAAGATGACCCTAAAATGAATATCATTGTTGAAGGTCATACCGATAATGTGGGCGAAGCAAGCCAAAATAAGCGATTATCACTAGAAAGAGCCTACAATGTTAGAGAATACCTAATCAGCAAAGGAATTCCCGGATATAGAATTCAATTCAAAGGTTATGGCGATACAAAGCCAATTGCTGATAATAACACAGAGGAAGGTCGCAAACAAAATAGAAGAGTAGAGTTTTTAATTATTGAGTAAAAATTTAATAAAAAGGGGATTTTTCGCTAATATCGAACAAAATCCCCTTTTTTATGAAAATATGTCTTGCACAAATTCAATCTTATAGAGGTGAAATTGAAAAAAATATACAGAAACACGTAAATTGTATTGTAAAAGCCATTGAAATGAAGGCTGATTTTATCTTCTTCCCAGAATTATCAATCAGCTCCTATGAACCAACACTTGCTAGAACTTTAGCCACAACTCCAACCGATAAACGATTTGACATATTTCAAATGCTGAGCAACCAATCAAATATTACCATTTGTATTGGTGCACCACTTTTACAAGCTCTGGGAGTAAGTATTAGCATGCTTATTTTTCAAAAAAATCTTCCGTTAAAAGTATATTCAAAACAGATTCTTCATGCCGATGAGCTACCCTATTTTGTAACATGTAATGATGAAGTTTTAATTTCGCAGGAAAATAATTTGATTGCTCCAGCGATTTGTTTTGAATCGTTATTAGAAAAACACGCCGAAAAAGCGGCCAAAGCTAAAGCTAATTTATATATAGCTAGTGTTGCAAAATCTACCAAAGGTTTGGAAAAAGCTTATAATCACTACCCAAAAATTGCTCAATGTTTTAATTTAACTGTATTAATGTGCAATTCGGTAGGCCCCGCCGAAGATTTTGTTGCCAAAGGTCAATCGGCTGTTTGGCTTTCAAATGGTGAGGTTTTAGGAAAGTTAGATTCCAATTCAGAGGGTTTGTTATTTTTTGATTCAGAAGACCAAACAACAAGTTCTTTTTACTTTTGAAACAACAACTAAATATTCTTTTAAAAGCGTATATTCTCAATAATATCGCTTGCAATCATACTGGTCATTCCAAATTTTTCAGCTGCTATATCTCCGGCTTTGCCGTGCATATAAACACCCAAAATTGCTGCTTCATCAGGAGAATAACCTTGTGCCAAAAGAGCTGTAATAATACCTGTTAGTACATCACCACTGCCAGCAGTAGCCATACCAGCATTCCCCGATGAATTAAAATGAATCGTTCCGTTAGGTAAAGCTATGGCCGTATTTGCCCCTTTCAAGCAAACAATGAGTTTATTTTGAATAGCTAACTTTCGCAATAGCTCTAACTTTTCATAGTCATTATTCCATGATTGATTAACTAAATTTCTAAATTCTTTGGGGTGTGGAGTAAGAATACTATTTTCTGGAATTTCGTTTGTAAAATCATCACCAAACTGAGAAGCGAAAATATTAAGTGCATCGGCGTCTAAGACCATGGGGATTACCAACTCTTTACATAGCCTACATAGTTTTATCAAGGAAATCCCTGTTTCTTCGTAAACACCAATTCCTGGCCCTACACCCACTGCTTGAAAACGGCTGTTCAAATCTTCAATTTTAAAGTCAGTCGTCAGAAATTTATCATCGTTTAAAACTTCCCAATACATCGCCTCGGGTAAAACTGTTTGCAAAATGGGCAAACCAGAACTTATCGAATGTACCGTCAACTTTCCAACGCCTGAACGCATACAAGCACGTGCACTAAGAATGGCCGCTCCCATCATACCATAGCTTCCAGCAATCAACAAAGCGTGTCCATAAGTACCTTTATGAGAAAATTTTGCTCTTGGCTTAATTAGTTTTTCAACTTCTTGTGGTGTTGAATAGAAAAAAACAACCTCAGCCTTATTGATAAATGTTTGGTGCAAGCCAATATCAACGATGTGCCAATTACCCACAAATTCAGCATTTTGTGGTAACATAAAAGCTAATTTGGGTACTTGAAACGATACAGTATGGAACGCTTTGATAATGGTATCTGATTGATTATTAGGCTTATCCGCTAAAAGACCTGAAGGAATATCTACCGAAATAATCATTGCCTCGCTCTTATTTATTTGTTCAACTACCGTTTTAAGTAAACCTTCGATTGACCTTGAAATTCCCGATCCTAAAAGGGCATCAATGATAATATCACCGCTATTTAAACTTAACGTAAACTGCTCATCATCAATAACATTCACTTCAATTTGAGTTTTTAATCTATTGATATTTATATTAAAATTGTCCGATTCTTTAGACGAATACTTTACCACATATACTTCAACATCATAACCTAAAGGGTGTAACATTCTAGAAATGGCAAGGCCATCACCACCATTATCACCAAGACCACAAAATACTTTTACTTTGTAATCTCCTGTTTCAAAGCTCTTACAAAACCAATTGACAAATGCTCTGGAAGCTCGTTCCATTAAATCTATAGAGGCAATAGGCTCGTGCTCAATAGTAAAACAATCGGCTTCTCTAATCTGATGTAACGACAATATTTTCATTTATGATTCCACAAAAAAACTATTCTAAACTTTTTATCGTAAATTAACAAAAAACTGTAAAAATATATCTGTTAATCCATTGAAAATAAGTGTAATCATACCAACTTATAATGAAGCCGAAAATATTGATGCATTGATAGAAAGAATTCATCAATATGGTGGTGTTCATCTACAAGAAATAATCGTTTCTGATTCTCCAAACTCGGTTGACCAAACTATACAGATTGCTCAGAAATTGGGAGCAAAAACAATTAAGTCTTCAAGAAAAGGTAGAGGGATACAAATGAATGCCGCAGCTAAAATTGCTCAAGGCGAAATACTCTATTTTGTACACGCTGACACGATAATTCATCAAGATTTTGCCAATGATATTATTAAAGCATTGGAAAACGGAATTGACTTTGGTTGTTATAGATACCAATTCAATTCTTCAAATTGGTTATTAAAAATTAATGCATTTTGCACGAGATTTCCATTTATTTGGTGTAGAGGTGGCGACCAAACCCTTTTTATTAGAAAATCTGACTTTGATAAAATGAGTGGTTTTTGTGAAAATCATCAAATTATGGAAGATTATGAGTTTATCTTGAGAGCTAAAAAAGAGCTAAAATTCGGTATTATTCCAAAAAATGTCATTGTTTCTGCCCGAAAATA
This sequence comes from Emticicia oligotrophica DSM 17448, assembly GCF_000263195.1. Taxonomy (GTDB): domain Bacteria; phylum Bacteroidota; class Bacteroidia; order Cytophagales; family Spirosomataceae; genus Emticicia; species Emticicia oligotrophica. The sequence continues at coordinate 3,990,360 of NC_018748.1, read as the reverse complement.
CGAAACAAATTCCTATCTTCGAGTTCAGAAAGCAAATTTTAAGGTAATGAGGATGTTTTTAAGTGGACGTGCCTCGCAACAAGAAATGGTGGAAACTTACCGCCAAATGTTAGATTACCGTTAAATTTTTTTGACACATGAGGGTAATTTACTCTTTGACTGTCATCATTGAAAGAGTAATACCTAAACCTATTAGTTTTTTTATATGTCAGAATTAATTAGTGGAATTCAGCAAGTTGGAATCGGAGTAAGAAATGCCCAAGAAGCGTTTGCATGGTACAATAGAACTTTAGGATTGAATGTCCCGCTTTTTGATGATGTAGCAGAAGCTACACTCATGACCCGTCATACCAATGGTGTCGTTCGTCAAAGAAGAGCCATTTTGGCCCTTAATATGGCTGGTGGTGGTGGTGCCGAAATTTGGCAATCGAATCGGCCAGAACCTCTTGCTCCTAATTTCGAACCTCAAATTGGCGATTTAGGCATTTTTGCCGTAAAAATAAAGTCAACTGATGTTAACCAATTCGCCCAAAAGCAAGGCCTTTCTACAAACCAGTCTCCCGAAAACAAAGCTGTTTCATGGCTCAAAGATAGCTATGGCAACCAATTACAGATTGTAAATGATGATTCTTGGTTCAAAGCTAATATCAGTCTTACTGGTGGCGTTGTAGGCGTTGTAATTGGTGTCAGTGATATTGATAAAGCCCTAAAATTATACAAAGATGTACTTCAAATAAACGAGTTAGTTTATGATAAAACTGGCACTTTTGAAGACTTTAGTTCTTTGGATGCTCAGAACAAGCAATTTCGTAGAGTTTTACTTCGAAAATCAATGAGCAATAATGGAGCGTTTAGTAGATTATTGGGGAATGTGGAAGTTGAATTAGTACAATCATTGGACAGAACTCCTAAAACAATATTTGAAGGTAGAAGTTGGGGAGACCTCGGCTTTATTCACGTGTGTTTTGATACACTTGATATGGATGCCCTGAAAAAACGTTGTGCTGAAAATGGTTTTCCATTTACAGTTGATAGTGCCGACACCTTTGCTATGGGCAAAGCAGGTGGTAGATTTACTTACTTAGAAGACCCCGATGGGACATTAATTGAGTTTGTAGAAACACACAAAGTACCAATTTTAAAGAAAATCGGTTGGTATCTTGATTTGAAGAAAAGAAAAACACAAAAACCTCTACCCAATTGGATGGTTTCAACAATGGGCTGGGGAAAGGTAAAAGCATAATGAAAACGCCCAAATGGGCGTTTTTTTATAGTCAAATTTTTAAGAAATGGCAATAATATATCACATTACCCCACAATCATGGTTCGATAAATTTGAAGGTTTAGACTATTACGAAAGTCCAACTTTCAATGAAGAAACATTTATCCACTTAAGTACTAGCACCCAAGTAGCGGGTGTTTTAGAAAGGTATTATGTTGGTCAAACCAATTTAATAAAACTACATGTTGATACAGAAAAGCTCACTGCTGAGTTAAAATATGAATTAGCCACAAATAATGAATATTTCCCGCATTTATACGGTAGGTTAAATAAAAATGCTGTTTTGGAGGTGGAGAAGATTTGAAAGCTAAGGTAAAAGTGTAGGCTCTAATTACCCACTCGACAAGTATAAATAATTTGGATACTTAATATAAAAGTATCCAAATTATCTTTTCAAAACTAAATCTTACTCCTCTGTAAATTTGCTGTATTTCATCATAAAACTATAGATTCATTTTCTTCAATTCTTCAACGGCATAATTCGCTGCTCTTGCAGAAAGTGCCATGTAGGTCAATGATGGATTTTGACAAGGCGAAGAGGTCATAACTGCTCCATCAGTACAAAAAACATTCTTTACTGCATGATGTTGATTAAATTTGTTGAAGACAGACGTTTTGGGGTCATTGCCCATACGAGCTGTACCCATTTCATGAATACTTAAGCCAATCGTTGCTTTTGAATCAAAACCCTCAATATTTTTAAATCCGGCAGCTTCCATCATTGCAATGGCCTGTTGCTGGGCATCACTTCTCATGGCAATTTCATTTTCTCGATGTTGTGCGTCAAATTTCAAAACAGGTTGCCCCCATTTATCTTTTTGCTCATCGGTCAACGAAACTTTATTTTCAAAATAAGGCAAACATTCCCCAAAAGCATCTAAAATCATTTTCCAGTTACCAAACTCAGTATTTTTTTCTTTAAAATTTTGTCCAAAACCTTCCATCTCCGCATTACTTCCCCAACCATCTCTCCATGTATAAACTTCAAAACCATATCCACGCTTAAAACTTTGTTTATCGCCATTAATATTCCTAAATCTAGGCACATAAAGTCCTGCTGGATGCCTTCCGAAATAAACTTTATCTAAATCTCCATCATATTCTCCGTTCGCACCAACATGAAAATGATGGTCCATTAAATTGTGCCCTAACTGACCACTATCATCCATACCATTTGGAAAACGGTTGGACTTTGAATTCATTAAAATATAAGTAGAGCCCAAGGCTGAAGCATTCAAGAAAATCACTTTTGCGTTAAACTCCAACCATTCATTAGTTTGTTCATCAATGACTCTTACTCCTGATGCTTTACCCGTTTTCTCATCATAGATAATTGAATTTACAATCGAATGCGGTCTAATAGTCAAATTACCTGTTTTACGTGCGGCTGGAATTGTTGCCGATTGACTACTAAAGTACGCACCAAACGGACAACCACGCATACACATATTGCGATACTGACACTTTGCACGCCCCAAACTTAATTGTTCTTCAGTTGGCTCTGTTAAATGAGCTGCTCTTGCCGAAATTACTTTTCTATCAGAAAACTTACCATTGATTGTACTTCTAAAATGGCTTTCTATACAATTATCAGGCATAGCTGGTTGAAAAACACCATCTGGTAATTGTGGAAGACCATCTCTATTGCCAGCTATACCAGCAAAACGCTCAACGTGGTCATACCAAGGAGCGATATCTTTGTATCTTATGGGCCAATCAACAGCAATTCCTTCCTTTGCATTAGCCTCAAAATCAATGTCCGAAAACCTAAACGAATATCTACCCCACATCAACGAACGCCCCCCAACATGATACCCACGAATCCAATCAAACGGTTTCTCTTCGATATAAGGATTCTCTAAATCATTAACAAAATGATGAGCGGTTGCTTCAGTAATAGCAAAACCTGTTCGATTTTGAATTGGATATTTTTTTAAATCTTCATCAGACATTTTAAGATTATGGTGTGGAAATTCCCATGGAGCTTTCATCGCCGTATGGTAATCTTTCACGTGTTCAATCATTCTACCACGTTCAAGCATCAATACTTTAAGACCTTTTTCTGTAAGTTCTTTGGCAGACCATCCTCCTGAAATTCCAGAGCCCACCACAATGGCATCATAGGTAAGTTGTTCTTTGGCTTTTCCTTGAATATTCATTTTGTCGTTTTTGTTTGTTGTATCTCTAATTTGAGTCAGATATTTTGGTGAATATAAATAAATTCAAGTAAAAACCCCTAATGATTATCGTAATTTAACTCTACTTCTTTTCTTATTTTATAGACTAACTTTGCATTATCAATAATGAGCCATGAAAGTTTATTGAATCCACACAACTTACTATACTCTTATCAAAACTATTACAAAATTATAAAAAGCTATAGAAGCATTATTTTGGATTAAATCTTGGGAATTAGGCTGATTCTACACCTATTTTAAACGCAAAGACTTAGGGTTAAATAAATAACGTATAGCACACCTCTTCGTTTAGAGCGTGTGCTTTTTTTTGTTTATGAATATTCAGATGTATTTTTGCAAAAAAAGAAAACATGCACAAAAAAGGGAGTACAAAGTCAGAAAAAAAAGAAATTTCCAATGAAAAATTGGAATTACATCCACGTAATCCCCACCGATTTAGATATGATTTCAGAGAACTAACCAATCTCAATGAAGCATTAAAACCTTTTGTTTTTGTGAACAAATTTGGTACAGAAAGTATTGACTTTTCTGATCAAGATGCAGTAAAAGCACTTAATCAGGCTATTTTAAAACAATTTTATAATATTCCCAACTGGGATATTCCACAAAACTACCTTTGTCCACCCATTCCAGGACGGGCAGATTATATTCATTATTTGGCCGATTTATTGGCTGATAACAATAAAAACACAATTCCAACTGGTAAAAGAATTAAAGTCTTAGACATTGGTGTAGGGGCTAATTGTATTTATCCAATTATCGGTTCGCAAGCCTACGGTTGGGATTTTGTTGGTGCAGATATTGACCCAGTTGCCATCAAATCGGCTCAAAATATCGTAAAAAGTAATAATGTCTTGGCCAATAAAATTGAATTTAGATTACAACCTTCAAGCAATCATATATTTAAGGGTATTATAAATCCAAACGAATCTTTTGATGCTTCTATCTGTAATCCGCCATTCCATGCTTCATCAACAGCTGCTGCTGAGGGAAACGAAAGAAAAAATAGAAACTTAGGGTTGAAAAATACAAATAAACTTAATTTCGGCGGACAAAATGCCGAACTTTGGTGCGAAGGTGGTGAAGAAGCATTCGTTAGAAATATGATTTTTGAAAGCAAAGAAATTAGTCAACAAATTACATGGTTTACTAGTTTAATTTCAAAAAAAGAACATTTACTAAGCATTTACTATTACCTAAAGCAAGTAAATGCCCTTCAAGTTAAAACCATCAATATGGCACAGGGTCAAAAAATCAGTCGAATTGTAGCGTGGACTTTCAAAATAATTAGTTAAAACTGATGGAAATCTATGCTTGCTCTACCAAGAGAAATTATCGATTTCTCTTTTTTTAAAGAAAATATTATCGCAATATTGCAATATAAAAATATATGGGATTGAGTAAATGTATCAAACGGTTAGAGATTTCTTAACCGAAATGCTCTATGCCTTTTCGTTAGTCAAATAACCTTACCAGCAATGAAAAGTAAAACTACGATTCTACTCGAATTATGGGTTGAAGCCCGTACTCGATTCTCTAATCAACTGCATAATCTACATGAGGACGATTTAAAAAAAAAGCTAAGTCCTTCGCCTAATAGCATTGGTTTTCTGATTAGGCACATTGGTGATGTTGAGTTACTATTTGCAAAAAATGTCTTTGGAGACAGCACCGTAAAAGTTTCAGCAAAGACTGTAATTGACAAAAAAGATACTGGCGAATGGACTAATGTAACGGAGTTAGTAGCTTATGTCAATCAATCATTTACTATTCTAAAAACTATCGTTGAGAAACAAAGCGACGAAGACTGGGAGAAAACCATTTCAACCCAAGAATTTGGTACAAAAACCAAAGCAGAGGCATTTGGTAGAATCATTTCACATACAACCTATCATGCTGGACAAATCGCAATCATAAAAAAATACGCATAAAATATTCGGTCCTTTCATCGAAATACTTCTACGAAGCTCATTTTATTTGATTATTTGACTTTGCGGTAAAAGAAGAGGGTTTATTTGTAAGTAATTCATCCCGAAAAAAAAATAATTTTTTAAATAAAACTTTACAAATAATATTTTTTTTTATACTTTAGTCCAAGCAAATACAACAAACGAAAATTTCATTCGTTGTTTGTGGGATTTACAGCAAAGATTAATTAACTTTGCAGTCCGATTAGGCGAATGCTGGGCTTTGTACGGTTCAGCCGCTTCACTAAGCGTGTAAATATTTGATAATCAAGTAAATAACAAAACAATGGATTTGATTAAGTTAGTCGAGGCAGAATTTGCTAGCAAGAGACAAACACAACCTGATTTTAAGGCTGGTGACACAGTTAACGTTCACGTTAAAATTGTAGAAGGAAACAAAGAGCGTATTCAGGTTTATACTGGTACTGTAATTCAACGTCGTAACGTTGGTACAAATGGTGAATCTTTTACTGTACGTAAAATTTCTAATGGTGTTGGTGTAGAGCGTATCTTCCCAGTACTTTCACCAAGTGTTGATAAAATCGAAGTAGTACGTTACGGTAAAGTGCGTCGTGCAAGATTGTTCTACTTACGTGGAAAACAAGGTAAAGCTGCACGTATCAAAGAATTGAAGAAGAACTAAAAAAACATTTTGAAAAAAAGTTATATAAAAATCTAACTTTTTTATTTCAAAATTGTCTAAAGATAAAAGTAATAGCTTTTTCATAATTTTGTGTAGGAAAAGGCCGCCCCATTGGAGCGGCTTTTTTTATATGAAAGAAGCGAAGTCTTCCTTGAAAATTCAGTAAATATTATGAATAATATCAAATTTTATAAATACCAAGGCACTGGAAACGATTTTGTTATGATTGATAATCGTGATGAAAAATTTCCAGCTAGTCAAGCATACATTGAACACCTTTGCCACCGCCGTTTTGGCATTGGTGCAGATGGCCTAATTTTACTTCAAAACGACCCCAATTATGATTTCCGAATGGTATATTATAATGCCGATGGCAAAGAAGGAAGCATGTGTGGAAACGGAGGACGATGCACAGTAAGATTTGCTGAAGATTTAGGTATTTTTAAAGATAAAACAAAGTTTATTGCAGTCGATGGTGAACATTTAGCCGATGCCAATGAAGCGGTAATAGCCTTGAAAATGGGTGAAGTACATAGCATCGAACGCCACGATTTTTACGATTTCATGAATACAGGTTCACCACATTATGTTGCATTTGTGAAAGGAATCGAAAGCTTTGATGTATATAATGAAGGTAAGAAAATAAGATATTCTGACGAGTGGGTTGCCCGTGGTGGCACGAATGTAAACTTTGTTGAAGTAATTGATAATGAAACTATCTACGTACGTACATACGAACGTGGCGTTGAGGATGAAACCTATTCCTGCGGGACGGGAGTAACTGCATCTGCTCTTTCAACATTCTTACGTTTTGGAATGAAAAGCCCAATTAATGTAATTACCAAAGGAGGAAATTTAAAAGTTTCATTCAATGAAAACTTTACAGATATTCGTTTAGTTGGCCCAGCAATGAAGGTTTTTGATGGTATTTTATAAAATAACCACGATTTAATAGGTTTAAAGCCCTAATTGCATCTGCAATTAGGGCTTTTGCTTTGATACTCAAACATTTAATTCAAAAACATTGCATAATCAAATCGTACTTCCTAATTTGGTAAACCTAATATTAAATACGAAAATACTATGTCCGAATTTGTATTGGCCATCGAATGGCAAGGATTTGAAAAAGATAAATATGTTCACACAGTATTAGAAGATAATATTCTCCCACCTTATATAGCTCAATGTAGATGGTTTGCGGGTAAAGCACGGCAGATAAAACTTTTAAAAGTGAAAGATACAGTACACTTTGGGTCGTTTATTTTTATGACTTTCGAAGTAAAATACGATGAGGGCGACTCTGAGCTTTATTTACTACCCCTTTCTTTTGTTGAAGAAAATACGCAAGAAATAGCCCAAAAAGGCGTACTATGTAAAGCCAGTATGGACGAAAAAATTGGTTTACTGGTTGATGCCATTTATGATGAAAAATTTCGTGCTAAACTATTTACCAGCGTATTTCATCAATCAACTTTCCCACAACACAATGATGATTCTTTAGTGTTTGCGAAAGGGAAAGCATTCGTTGAAGAAACGGAGGAAATAGACTCAATTTTACCCAATATCGACTCCTCTAACTCGGCAATGATTTTTGGAGGAAAATATTTTCTAAAGCTTTACCGTAAAATCTTTGCTGAGACAAATCCTGAAGCAGAAATGGTTGAGTTTATCACTCAAAATTCTGATTTCAGAAATATTCCAAGATTTGCGGGAAGTATTTCTTGGAAACGAGAAACTGCTCCAGAAATTACTTTTGGTGTAATGGTCGAAGTGATACAAAGCTTAAAAGATGACTGGAGTATGACAGGCGACTATCTAAATGATTTCTTAGAAGCTTTTGTGGAAGGCAATTTCCAAATTAAAGAGTCGGTTTTTGATAAGGTTTCTTTATTAGCACATCGAACCGCAGAAATGCACAAGGCTCTTTTTGCTCTCAGAGGAGCCGATTCTTTCAATGCCGAACCATTTGACCGACAATATCGCCGCTTTTTACACGAAAAGTTCGAAAATCTTCTTGAACGGAGATATAATTTATTGACCGAAAATTATTTAAAACTAGATGGTCAAGCACAGGCACTCGCTTGGAAATTCATGGAATCTAAGGATATGATTCTTGAATTTATAGACCAAGTTTTAACTCGTCCGCTATTTTCCTATCGAACAAGAATTCATGGAGACTACCATTTAGGACAAGTTTTAGCCACAGAACATGATTTAGTAATAATAGATTTTGAAGGGGAACCAGAAAGTACAATTACTGAGCGGAAAATTAAACATTCTCCTCTTAAAGATGTAGCGGGTATGATTCGCTCATATCACTATGCTGTTGCAGCTAAATTATTCAATGCCACCGAAACAAGCACTATTGAACCTAAGGTTCTCCAAAGAGCAGCCGATAGATGGTATAAACTGATTAAAGATACTTATTTAGATGAGTATCTAGGCGTCTTCGGGAGTCCACATCCATTATTTAAGGATAATAATGAAATTAATTATCTCTTGCTTTTCCACCTATTAGAAAAAGCAGTTTATGAAATTGGCTACGAAGTAAATTATCGACCAAGTTGGGTAAAAATACCTCTTATTGGTATTGCGGAAGTGCTAATGGAGGTTGAAAAATTGAGGAGATAAACAAAGTAACAACTAAATGAATCAATATTACAAAAATTTATTTGAGCACGAATATTGGGCAAATTTAAAAGTTTTAGAAAGCATCATTCATTCATCTACTCCACCTCAAAGGGCTATTGAAATTTTTTCACATATAATTGCAGCCCAAAGAATTTGGCTAGATAGAATAATGGCAAAAAAAAACGAAGTACGTGTTTGGGAAGTTTTTGATGTAAACATAATGCTTGAACTGCTCGAAATAAATTTTGCTGATATAAATAAAGTAATTAAAAAAGAAGAAATGGGGCAGTTAATTGCCTATCATAATACCAAAGGAGATAGTTTTACAAATACAATTAGCGAAATATTTTCACATTTGCTACTCCATTCAGCGTATCATAGAGGGCAAGTGGTTATATTGTTAAAAGGAAATATTGAACAATTACCCATGACCGATTATATCTTATTCAAGAGATAATTTAAAATTAATCTAATCAATGAATCATATACCAACATTATCAGAAATTCAAGAAGCACACGAAAGAATCAAACCTTTCATTCATCACACCCCAGTACTAACTTCAGCCAGTATCAACCAACTTGCAGGGTGTGAAATTTATTTTAAATGTGAAAATTTTCAAAAAATTGGAGCATTTAAAGCCCGTGGAGGTATGAATGCTGTGCTTTCGCTATCACCTGAAGAACAAGAAAAAGGCATTACCACCCATTCATCTGGCAATCATGCCCAAGCCATCGCTTTAGCAGCCATAGCAGTAGGCACAAAGGCATATATTGTGATGCCTAGCAATGCCCCTAACATAAAGAAAAATGGCGTAAAAGCACTGAATGGTGAAATAATTGAATGTGAACCTACACTAGAAGCACGTGAATCGACTGTTCAACAAGTAATTGAACGTACCGGTGCAACTTTTGTTCATCCATTTAATAACTACGATGTAATTGCAGGACAAGCAACAGCAACTGTTGAGCTTATCGGAGAAGTGACCCATTTAGACGTCATTATGGCTCCCGTCGGTGGTGGTGGTCTATTAAGTGGTACGGCACTGGCAACCCATTATCTGTTACCTAATGCCGAAGTAATTGCAGGTGAACCAGAAGGTGCCGCTGATGCAGTTTTATCATTCCAAACAGGTAAAGTAGAAAAAGCACCTTATATCAAAACCATTGCTGATGGCCTTATGACAACTCTTGGAGATAAAACATTGGAGATAATTAGAAAGTATGTAAAAGATATAATCATCGTGAGTGATGAAGAAATTATTGCCGCAATGAAGCTAATTTGGGAAAGATTAAAAATTGTCATCGAACCCTCATGTGCAGTTCCATTTGCCGCACTTTTAAAAGAAAAAGAAAGATTCAAAGGTAAAAGAGTTGGAATTATACTTACGGGTGGAAATGTAGATTTGGGTAAATTACCATTCTAAAAATTTCCTTTTTTTTTACCAAAAGGCTTGTTAGTCAATTACTAACAAGCTTTTTTATTTTGTATATTTACATTCTATCTATTCAATTAAAACAAAATTACCAATGAATCTACCATTACAACCGGCAAAGAGGCATTTCTTTGTTTGGGTTTTACTTTTATTCACCATTAATTTAAGCTATTCCCAAAATCAAAAAGTTTTGGTTTTCTCCAAAACCAAAGGTTGGAAGCATAGTTGTATTCCGTTTGGCATAAGAGCTATTCAAAAATTAGGGCAAGAAAATAATTTTTTAGTTGATACAACAACTAATTCTTCACTCTTCACCGACCAAAATTTACAAAAGTATTCAACTGTCATTTTTAACTGTACCACGGGCGATGTGTTGAATAATGAACAACAAGCAGCTTTCGAACGCTACATTCAAGCAGGTGGTGGCTATGTTGGTATTCACTCTGCTACTGATACCGAATATAATTGGCCTTGGTATGGCGAATTAGTTGGAGCGTATTTCGGTAGTCATCCAAACAACTCAAATATTAGAAAAGCGAGTATAGATGTAACAGAAAAAAAACATATTTCAACTAGTCATTTACCAACTAGATGGGAACGCACAGATGAGTGGTATAGTTTTAAATATATTTACCACGGCATCAAACCATTAATGTATTTGGATGAAAATACCTATGAAGGAGGAACCAATGGGGGAAATCACCCAATTGCTTGGTATCATGAGTACGATGGCGGCCGTGCCTTCTACACTGCCAATGGACATACGGATGAAAGTTATTCAGACCCAATGTTTTTAGAGCATTTACTAGGTGGAATTAAATATGCTATGGGTGAAAGTAAACCATTAAATTATTCCAAATCATACGCAAAAGCAGTTCCAGAGGAAAATCGTTTTGAAAAAACAGTATTAGTAAATGACCTCAATAATCCAATGGAATTGGCTGTTGCTAAAGATGGAAGAGTATTTTTTACTGAATTAGCTGGAAATTTATCGGTTTTCGATACAAAAACGAATAAACACAAACTCATACATCGCTTCCCAGTTGTGATGAAAGGTGGAACTGGGCTAATAGGTATTACACTCGACCCTAACTTCGAAAAAAATCAATGGATTTATCTCTATTATTCACCACCAATTGAAGGCGAACCCATTTTATTTAATCTTTCTCGATTTAAGCTTTCACCAAATAATATACTAGATTTAGCGTCTGAAAAAATATTGTTACAAGTTCCCGTTCAAATAAACAGTGGAGCACACCATGGAGGTTCTCTGGCCTTCGATAAAGACGGGAATTTAATCCTTTCAACTGGAGATGGAACTACGCCATTCCCATCTGATGGCTATGCTCCTATTGATGAAAGAAGAGAGGAAAAATATTATTCAATGGATGCTCAAAGATCTTCTGCAAATACGAATGATTTAAAAGGAAAAATATTAAAAATTCACCCTGAAGCCGATGGAACCTATACTATTCCTGAGGGAAATATGTTCCCCAAAGGAACACCGAATACTCGCCCCGAAATCTTTGCAATGGGTTGTAGAAACCCTTATAGAATTGCCGTTAATCCAAAAACTTCTACCATTTATTGGGGAGAAATTGGGCCAGATGCTGGGGAAGACAAAGAAAGAGGCCCAAGAGGTTATGATGAGTTTAACCAAGCAAAAAAGCCAGGAAATTATGGATGGCCTTACTTTGTAGGTAATAATTATGCCTATGCTAAATGGGACTTTGAAAGTGGTAAAGCGGGTCCGAAGTTCGACCCTTTAAAACCAATTAACAACTCACCAAATAATACTGGCTTAAGAGAACTACCACCAGCAACACCTCCAATTATTTGGTATCCTTATTCTCTTTCGCCTGAATTTCCTGAACTTGATTTAGGCGGTAGAAGTGCTATGGCTGGTCAATTCTATACTTACAATAAAAACTCGGGTTCAAATAAAAAAATTCCTGAATACTACGATGGTGCCCTTTTTGTATTTGATTGGATGAGAAATTGGATGTTAGCATTAAGATTCGATGAAAACGAAAACTATGTTAGAAACGAAAAATTCATGCCAATCAACGGCGATTTTCGTCGCCCAATCGACTTAGCATTTAGTAATGAAGGTATCATGTATATTCTGGAATATGGTTCAGTATATGGTGCGGATAATGTTGATGCTCGACTTGTAAAAGTTGAGTATAATTCAGGTAATAGAGCACCCAATGCGGAATCTTATTTTGCAGACAGTCAGTTAATTGACAAAATAAATGCTCAATCATTTATCACTTCTGAGACTAGGAATTTTCCAAAACCAAAAGAAATTATTGGGAAAGCCCCACTTACAGTTAAAGTAGTTGGTAGAGGAACAGACCTTGATTTTGATGACAAACTTACTTACAAATGGATTGCCAATAACACTGTAATTTCTGAAAAACCTACTACCGAATATACTTTCACAAAGGGTGGGAAATATAAATTAATATTTAAAGTAACAGACCAAAAGGGACTTTCAAAAACTGATACTTTAGTTGCAATTATTGGTAATGAAAAACCTCAAGTAAGCATTGTTTCTGCTCAAAATAAGTCATTTTACTGGGATGAAAAACCTTTTAATTATTCAGTTGTTGTGAAAGATCACGAGGATAAAGTCATCAATCCAAAGAAAATTAAAGTTCAGTACAATTACAATCCACATCCTTACAGTCCTGCCAATGAAAGTACAGATTCTAAAGCCATTTCAACAGTTGAGTCTGGTTCATTAGGAAAAACTTTGATGGAAGCGAGCGACTGCAAAGCCTGCCATACGATTGATAAAAAAGCGGTAGGTCCTTCTTTTATTGAAGTTTCAAAAAGATATTCTGGAAGAGAAGGTTCTATACAATTGCTCACAAACAAAATTATTGAAGGTGGTGGTGGTAATTGGGGAACTACCCATGTAATGGCAGCACATCCTCAATTAGCCAAACAAGATGTAACCGAAATGGTTAAATATATTTTGTCTTTAAGCGACCCTAAAAAAGAATTTAAGAATATCCCAGTCAATGGAAATTTAAGTTTAACTGCCCATCAAGCAGATTCGCCAAAAGGTTTTTATACTCTAAAAAGTACCTATACAGATAACAAAACTGCGGTTGCACCTGCCCAAACTGGTCAAGAAGTTTTAAGATTAAATTATCATGTTCTAAGAGCAATGGATGCCGATGCACATCCTGGTTTTAATTTCGAATGGGGTCAGCTCCGTCAAGGTGATTCTAAAGCCTATCTTCAATTTAAACATGTAGATTTAACAAATATTCGCTCAATTAGTATTGAGTATGCCTCATTAGATAAAAGTGGCGAAATTGAAGTTAGAAAAAATTCAGTTGCGGGGCCTGTGATTGGTAAAGTTACCTACACTCCTACAGGGAATTGGGATAAAATGGCTTGGGTCGAATGTAGTTTAAAAAATTTAGAGGAAGGTTTTATGGATTTATATTTTGTTGCAATCAAACGAGATAAACCTAGTGATAAAATCATAAAGTTTAAATCCATCAAGTTTAATTAAATTTAAAAAAGGGGTATTTAAACATACCCCTTTTTTATTCATTTAAAAATAAATCTACAAATTCAAATTTTTCACCATCAAACAATCCTAAATCACTAAGCTTTAAGCTTGGAATTACCAAAAGTGCCATAAACGACAAACTCATAAAGGGTGAATTTAACGAACTTTTTAACTGCTCTTTCACAAATTTATCTATTGTAGTATAACTTTCTGCAACCATATAACCATCTGCACTGCTCATTAATCCAGCGACAGGTAAACCTAAAACCCCCTTTTTAGTATTACTAACAGCCGAAACACCTCCCTTTTCACGAATAATTAAATTTATAGCTTCAGCGATTGATACATCATCTACACCCACAGCAATAATGTTGTGTGAGTCATGTCCAACTGATGAGGCAATAGCCCCTTCTTTTAATCCATAATTTTTAATAAAAGCAATCGATGGAGCAGAAGTTTTATAGCGATTCAAAACAACTATTTTTAAAACATCATTATCTAAATCCGAAACAACGAATCCATTTTCAACTTTGGGTTTAACCAATAATTCATTGGTAATAAGCTGGCCATCAATGACTTCAATGACCCTCATTTGGTTAACTCTCTCTGGTAACTCTATCTTTAATTGACTAGCTGTAATTGGTTCACAATTAAAGTTATTAATTTCTTTGCTCTGCAAGTTTTCTATAAATGTTACCCCTTTTTCTGCTACTTTTTCGCCATTGATATAAGTTTCTTCAATATTAAATTCTTCAAGACTATCAACCACAATAAAATCTGCCCAATCACCTTCTCTCAGTAACCCAATTCCCATTCTATAATGTAAAATTGGATTAATCGTGGCCATTCTGAGAACCTTGAATTTATCAATACCTTTTTTTATTGCTCTTTTAATCAGTTGATTAATATGCCCTTCAACCAAATTATCTGGGTGCTTATCATCTGAGCAAAACATCATATCAGCATAATAATCTTCAGCTAAGGGGATTAATTCTTCGAAGTTTTTGGCTGCACTTCCCTCTCTAATTAAGATTTTCATACCCAACTTTAACTTCTCTAATGCCTCAGCCTTCGTAAAACATTCATGGTCTGTCTCAATACCAGCACTGATGTATTTTTTTGCAGCTGCACCTCTTAAACCCGGAGCATGACCATCTACTGGCTTATTATAAGCATGTGCAAGTGCAATTTTTTCCAATACAAGGGGGGCATCATTCAAAACACCCGGAAAATTCATCATTTCAGCTAAATACCCAACCTTTTTGAATGAAAAAAGGTAAGCGATATCTTTGAGTGATATTTCTGCACCTGCCGTTTCGAAGGTAGTTGCTGGAACACAAGAAGGTGCCCCAAAACAAAATTTAAACGGTACACGTTTACCGTCCTCAATCATAAACTCAACACCTCTAACACCTAATACATTGGCGATTTCGTGCGGGTCAGATACAGTCCCTACAGTTCCATGAACAACTGCCAAACGGGCAAATTGTGCAGGGGTAAGCATTGAACTTTCTATATGTACATGAGAATCTACAAGACCTGGCAATATATACCTCTCTCCAACCCTTTCCGCACCATTAAGATTAATTTGATGGATTCTAGCATTTTCTATCGTTATTGTTCCGTAAGAAATAGTTCCATCGAATACATTGACAATATTGGCACTTAAGTTTATCATCGAATAACTTGGGGTTTCATTTTTCCATGTAAATTAAACGTTTTTTTACAAAAACGTATCAAATAATCACAATGAAAATATTTATTAAAATGAATAATAAAGAATTATCAATTTAATGTAAGAAATCTATTAAAATAATCGTCTAAATTTTTGTAATCTAGTTATCCTAAGTAGGATTTTTTTGACAAATATTTAAACCATTAAATAAATTTTTTGTTAAAAAAAACTTTGCAGAAACATTATAAAAAGTAAAAAGTCATCCAATAATATCAGATGACTTTAAGTCTATTGAGTGAACCTTTTTGAATACTTTATTGATAAAAACGTTAATTTAATACGCTTTTTTTTTCTTGGAAATATCTTTTGCGAACAAAACCAAATTATCCAAAATCATGCCAAACATCTCAGATTAAACTAATTTAAAGTTTAATACAATACTTACAGCAAATCAAACAGTTACAGCTTACATTTTTTATCTTACTTTTTTTGGCATAAATTTTGATAAAGGCGTTCTTTTAAAAAATATAAAAACAAAATATTGTTTTAGCACTAAATATAGCTAAAGTTTATTTTTTTAGAAATTAAAATTGAACCCAATGATAAATCAAAATGAAAGACTAGTTCAGTGCATAGATGCGTAAAGATTTAATATTTAGTTTTATCCTTATGCTATTGGTATACCTACTTACATAATACAAACTTTTGATGAAGTAGCAGATATTGAAATTGCTCCAATTATTTCTTTATAGATAATCATGTACATCGAACAATAATTGGTACACTGGCAGGTTTCTTAGAAGAAATATACCAAGTGTTGACATCAATCTCAATTGCAACAATTGTTAATCTAAAAATGTCTTTCTCCCGGCTCACGCTTAGCAAGCATCACCGCACCCGCCATCGCTACTAAAAATAAAACTGATACTAACTCAAAAGGAAGTAAATACTCTCCATATAAAGATTTACCTAGCACTTCAACCATGCCTGTTTGCGAATTGAAACCAAACTTTTCAGCTCCTTCTTTCCCGGCTCTTCTTAAGAATAAAATCAAAACACCTCCCAACAGAACTGCAGTTGCAATTGCTACAGTAATAATCTTGTTGTTTTTTAGCTCATCTGATTCCTGTCTCAGATTCAAGAACATGATTACAAATAAGAAAAGAACCATGATTGCACCTGCATAGACAATGATGTTTACCGCAGCTAAAAACTGTGCGTTTAATAGAATATAGTGTGCAGAAATTGAAAAAAAGGTAACAATCAAATAAATTACACTATGAACAGGGTTTTTCGACATAATTGTACCCAATGCCCCGAAAAGTGTAAGCACTGAAAGAATTGCGAAAGTATACCAAATTGGCGGTAAGCTAAGAATATTTTGCATAATTTGTATCTAATCTGTGGCAAGAAGCCTAAATGAATGATTTTTTACTTCCAAAGTTTCATGGCATCTTCTTTTGTCCATGCATCTCTATGATAGCGTTGATTCATATCTTCTACCAACTGGTCTTTACCGTAAATTACATCAGAACGGTCTGTGAAAACTGGAACGAATTTATCATGGCGTAAATAAACAGCCTGTTTCGGACAAGCCTCTTCACATAAACCACAGAAAATACAACGCAACATATTAATTTCATATACTGCGGCATATTTTTCTTCGCGATATAGATGCTCTTCGCCTTTCACACGTTCTTGTGCAACCATTGAAATTGCTTCAGCAGGACATGCAACTGCACAAAGTCCACATGCTGTACAACGTTCACGGCCTTCTTCATCTCTTTTCAAGATGTGATGTCCACGAAAAACTGGTCCTAAATAACGTTTTTGTTCAGGGTATTCAATTGTAGCTTTCTTTTGAAAGAAGTGCTTAATAGTAATACCTAAGCCTGTTGCGAGTGAAGGTAAATAGCTTCTCTCAAACAAACTCATCTCGGATTTATCAGTTTTTTTTGCTCTATTAGTTAACTGCATAATCTTTATAATTTAGCCCATTAATTATTAAGGGCTTAACAACATTCATTTTATAAATTTGAGAAACACTCTCTTAATTTATGCCCCTAAAACTGCATTTTTCTTTTTAGGGCGAAATGACCAAGCAATTGAGATGATAGTAACCAAAATTGCTAAACCAACCCAAATACCAATTAATTTGTACCCAGATAAAATTGCCGCTGCTGTTACAACAAGGTTTCCAACTGCTAATGGAATTAAGCCTTTCCAACCTAGATTCATTAGTTGGTCATAACGGAATCTTGGTACTGTCCAACGAACCCACATAAAGAAGAAAATTCCAAATAAAATTTTGGTAAACATCGAACCAATACCAACCAATGTGGCAATATTATGTCCTAAATTTAAGCCTAAAGCACTAACTAACTGTGTTTCAACAAAATCCATACCTGGATAATTATACCCACCAAAAAATAAACAAGCTGTTACAGCAGAAGAAGAGAACATATTTATATACTCAGCGAAAAGGTAAAAACCTAATTTCATAGAGCTATATTCTGTATGATATCCACCAACTAATTCGTTTTCACATTCTGGTAAGTCAAATGGCGTACGGTTACATTCAGCAAATGCACAAACAATGAATATCAGAAATCCGAGTGGTTGATAAAACACATTCCAATTTCCACCATGTTGTTGTTCAACGATTTCACGTACTGATAATGTACCCGACATCATCAAAATTGCAATAATTGACATACCCATTGCAAGTTCATAACTAATGTTTTGTGAAGCCGCACGAATAGCACCTAACAAAGAGAATTTATTATTCGATGCCCAACCGCCAATCATTAAGCCATAAACACCCAATGAAACAACACCAAAGATGTAAAGAATACCAATATTAATTTCAATACCTTGTACAAAAACCTCTTTACTTCCAATCATAAATGAATCACCAAAAGGAACTACTGCACTAGACATCAAGGCGGTGAACATTGATAAACATGGACCTAAGATAAATAACCAACGGTCTGCTTCTGCAGGTATGAAATCTTCTTTGAAGAACATTTTTCCCGCATCAGCTAAGGGTTGTAATAAACCACCCCAACCAGCACGGTTAGGCCCACGGCGGTCTTGAATATAAGCTGCAACCTTACGCTCAGCCCAAGTTGAATAAGCTGCAATACCTAAAGTGATAGCAAAAATTACGATAATAATAAGAGCTTTCCAAAGAAACATGCTTTCGGTAAGCCATTGTACAAAAGAACTCATAATAAAAAATTTACGAAGTACAATTGATGAAATATGAACTCTAAGAGTCGATACTTCGAATTTATTTTAATAATCTATTTCAAAAAAATTACTTTTTGAAGAAACCTTCATTCTTCTTCATTAAAGCTTTGTAATCATCTGATTGTTTGATTTCGGCCATTTCATTTACGTATGGACGCGTATCATCAATATTTTTGAATTGAGATTCTGCTAATTTCAAGGCAAACTCTGGTTTCTTCACTAAGTTTCCAGCATATTTATTAGCTGAAATAACTGAGGCTCTGTTTACCTTTGAAGGCCCTTCGATTGTCCAATCGCTAGTTTTCTTTCTTTCGAAGCGACAAGTATTACAAATGAATTCTTTTACTTCACCCCATTCATTTTTACGAGCAGTTACACGAATTACCTCGTCTCCTCTATACCATAATTGAACATTTCCACTGCATTTTTCGCAATTACAATGTGCATCAACAGGTTTTGAGAACCAGACACGATTCTTAAAACGGTATGTTTTATCCGTTAACGCTCCTACTGGGCACACATCAATAACGTTTCCTGAGAAGTCATTATCAATGGCTTTACCAATATAAGTTGAAATTTCGGCGTGGTCTCCTCTACCCATTACACCATGCACACGGCCGTCGGTAATTTGGTCTGCTGTATAAACGCATCTATAACACAATACACAACGAGTCATGTGTAATTGGATGTAAGGACCAATATCTTCTTTCTCAAACGTACGACGTTCTTCTTGGTAGCGAGTTGTACTTACACCATTTTCAAAAGCAAAATCTTGTAAATGGCACTCACCTGCTTGGTCACAAATTGGACAATCAAGTGGATGATTTAATAACAAAAACTCAACCACACCTTTACGTGCTTCTACAACTTGTGGATTAGTAAAGTTTTCAACCACCATACCATCTTGCACTTGTGTAATACAAGAAGCAACTAATTTAGGCATTGGGCGTGGGTCTTTGGCAGAACCAGCAGACACTTTTACTAAACAAGCACGACATTTACCGCCCGAACCTTTCAAAGGTTCGTAGTAGCACATGGCTGGAGGAGCTACCTCTGGACCGATTTTACGAGCTGCCTGCATGATTGTTGTGCCCGGAGCAACTTCAATTTCAATGCCGTCAACTGTAACTTTGAACATTGTTGGTTTTATATCTTCCATCAGTCTTTCTGATAAATAAACTTCAAATCTTTTTTATTATTTAAGCTATATTAAACTAACACAGCTCCTGGGTAAACAGCACCAGGTTTGATAGCTTCATTTGGATGCTTGATGTGCCATTCAAATTCATCACGGAAATGACGAATTGCACTTGCTACTGGCCAAGAAGCCGCATCGCCTAGTGGACAAATTGTATTTCCTTCAATTTTCTTAGAAACATCAACCAATAAATCTATGTCACTCATTGAACCTTTACCATGCTCAATTCGATTTAATACCTTTTGCATCCAACCAGTTCCTTCACGGCAAGGAGAACATTGTCCGCAAGATTCATGCTCGTAAAAACGTGAGAAATTCCAAGTATTACGTACGATACAAGCCGTTTCATCAAAAACGATAAAACCGCCCGAACCTAACATCGTTCCTGTTGCAAATCCTCCGTCTGATAGCGACTCATAAGACATCAATCTATCTTCGCCGTTGGCATTTTTTAAGAATAATGTACCCGGTACAATTGGAACTGAAGAACCTCCAGCAACAACTGCCTTTAGGCGATGTCCTGTGCGAACGCCTCCACAATACTCATCAGAGTTCAAGAATTCATCACAAGATAAACCTAACTCAATTTCGTATACCCCAGGTTTATTGATATGTCCTGAAGCTGAAATCAATTTTGTACCTGTACTTTTACCAACACCTACTGCAGCATAAGCCTCACCACCATTGTTGATAATCCAAGAAACAGTTGAAATTGATTCAACATTATTTACCACCGTTGGCGATTGATAAAGACCTTTTACCGCAGGGAAAGGTGGCTTGTTACGTGGATTACCACGTTTACCTTCCAATGATTCTAAAAGGGCTGTTTCTTCTCCGCAAATATAAGCACCACCGCCTGGTTGAACTACTAATTCTAAATCGTAGCCACTTCCAAGGATATTTTTACCTAAGAAACCAGCAGCTTTAGCCTCTTCAATGGCTTTTTCAAGAATACGCACAACGTACATCAATTCACCTCTCACATAAATGAAAGATTTATTTGCACCTAGAGCATAGCTTGATATAATCATCCCCTCAACTAATAAATGAGGGATAGTTTTCATCAAATAATGGTCTTTGAAAGTACCAGGTTCAGACTCATCGGCATTACATACCAAATAACGTGGAACACCTTCAGGTTTTGCTAAAAAAGACCACTTCATTCCCATGGGGAAACCTGCACCTCCGCGACCACGAACGCCTGACTTTTTAACTTCTTCAACAACCTCATCAGGAGTCATTTTCTTCAAAGCTTTTTCCACAGCAGTGTAACCGCCTTTTTTACGGTAAACTTCGAAAGTTTCGATTCCTGTTGTATTACAATGTTCGGTTAATATTTTTAGTGACATATCTCTTTATTACTTAGAAAGTTCTTCAATAATTTCGTCAACTTTCTGGTTGTTCAAGTGCATATAATATTTTTCACGAATTTGGAAACAAGGTCCCCAACCACAAGCAGCCAAACATTCAACTTCTTTCAAAGTAAATAGACCATCAGAAGTAGTTTCTCCTTTCTTAATGCCTAATTTCTTTTGTAAATGGTCGAAAACTTCTTCACCACCCATCAATACACATGGGCCCGTACGGCAATACTCAATTACGTGCTTACCTACCGGCTCTAAGTGAAACATTGTATAAAATGTTGCCACTTCATAAACCTCAACAGGCTTGATGTTTAATAAACTTGCTACATAATCCATTACTTCAGTACTCATCCATGCAAATTGCTCTTGAGCTAAGTGCATGATTGGTAATAGAGCTGACTTCTGACGTCCTTCTGGATAACGAGCAATAATTTCTTGGACTTTCGCCAATCTTTCGGGTGTAAAAACTATATTTTTATTCTCAGTCATTGTATAATCATTTATTAAGCATCTAACTCACCGGCAATTACGTTTAAGCTACTCATAATTGCGATGGCATCAGAAATTGATACACCTTTGCACATCTCTGGGTATGCTTGATAATAAATAAAGCTCGGACGACGGAAGTGTAAACGGTAAGGAGCACGTCCACCATCACTCACCAAATAAAATCCAAGTTCTCCATTACCCCCTTCAACAGCGTGATAAACTTCACCAGCTGGTGCATCGATTTCTCCCATTACAATCTTGAAATGATAAATCAAGGCTTCCATGTTTTTGTAAACATCATGCTTTGGAGGAAGGTAATAATGGTTTGCATTCGCGTAATATGGCCCTTCTGGAAGATTATCAAGTGCTTGACGGATGATTTTCATACTTTCCCACATTTCTTGGTTACGAACCATGAAACGGTCGTATGTATCTCCATTGTGTCCTACTGGAATATCAAATTCAAAATCTTCATACGAAGAGTATGGCTCCATTACACGAACATCATAGTCAATACCTGCTGCACGAAGATTTGGTCCAGTAAAACCGTATTCCAATGCTCGTTCACCAGTAATTGGACCTACATTCACAACTCTATCAATAAATATTCTATTTCTATTGAAAAGTTTTTCAAATTCGGCTAAAACCTTCGGTAAACTATTATTAACTAAGTCTTTAATTTTAGCAATTGCAGTTGGTGAAAGGTCTCTTTCCATGCCACCAATTCTACCCATGTTGGTAGTTAAACGTGCTCCACAGACTTCTTCGTAAATTTCATAGATTTTTTCACGCTCTTGAAAAACATACAAGAAACCTGAATAAGCACCAGTATCTACGCCTAAGATTGAGTTACAAATAATATGGTCAGCAATACGAGCAAGCTCCATCATGATAACACGGATGTACTGAGCTCTTTTAGGAACAGTAACCCCAAGTAATTTTTCTACTGTCATGTGCCAACCCATATTGTTGATGGGAGATGAACAGTAGTTCATGCGGTCTGTGAGTGTCGTAATTTGATAGAAAGGGCGTCTTTCGGCAATTTTTTCAAAAGCACGGTGAATATAACCGATTGTTTGCTCACCAGAAACAATTTTCTCACCGTCCATTTTCAAGATATTTTGGAAAATACCGTGAGTGGCTGGGTGAGTTGGACCAAGGTTTAAGGTAGTAAGTTCGTTATCTTCAACGATTGGACGATTAAGTGCCAATGCATCTGATGTATTTTTTGGTATTAGTAAGTCTTCCATAAAACCGCTATCCTTCATTTAAGGACTTATAATGAAACTTATTCTATTTAGTTTTATCTTCCAAACAAGGCATCAATCTTATCTTGACGAGTAGCATCTTCGAGTGGATATTCTTTACGCATTGGGAAATAATCCATCTCTTCAATGTTCAAGATTCTGATTAATTTAGGGTGACCATCGAAAATGATTCCAAAGAAATCGTAAGTTTCTCTTTCCATCCAGTTTGCTGAAGGCCATATAGTGGTAGCAGTTGGAATGTGAATGTCTTCTTGCGATAAGAATACCTTTATACGAATTCTAACGTTATTTTCTAAACTATGCAGGTGATAAATCACTCCAAACTCAGCTCCTTGATTATCAGGAAGATGAATACCCGTCAAATCGGTTAAGAAAGTAAAACGAAACGTTTCGTGTTGTTTTAGATATTCAAGAAGCGATATGATATTCTGACGATTAGTGGTGAACGTAAGCAATCCCCAAGGTTCCTCAAAAGAATGCACGTTCTCGCCATATTTGGCTACTATATCTTCAGCTATTTGTTGATTTGTCATTCTAATTCTAAAATTTAAGCTTTCTTCAAAACGAAATCTGTACTTTATTGAATATTGTATGATTGCAATAAAGCTTGATATTCATCAGTATTTCTTCTGCGAAGTGACTCATTAATAGCCAATTCTTGAATTTGCATCAAACCATCCAAAATTTGTTCAGGACGAGGCGGGCAACCAGGCACATACACATCAACTGGAATAACGCGGTCAATACCTTGTAAAACAGAGTAAGTGTCGAACACACCACCACTTGAAGCACAAGCACCAACAGCAATCACCCAACGTGGTTCGGCCATTTGCAAATATACTTGCTTTACAATTGGAGCCATTTTCTTAGCTATTGTTCCCATAACCATTAGCAAATCTGCTTGACGAGGAGAGAAACTTGGACGTTCAGAACCAAATCGTGAAATATCGTAGTGAGCTCCCATCGTAGCCATAAACTCAATACCACAACAAGAAGTGGCAAATGGTAATGGCCATAAAGATTTACTACGTGCAATACCAATTACTTTTTCGAATGAAGTTGCAAAAAAGCCTGACCCTTCAAATCCTTCAGGAGCTTCTATAGTTTTTATTTGATTACTCATATTATCTGATTATCAATAGTATAATTGTAGGAACACAATTTCTATTATTCAACTAAGTGTTATATTAATTTGTTTGGGTTCAAACAAATTATTAGTCTCTTTCCCAGTTCAATACGCCTTTACGTATGATATAGTAGAAACCAGCCATTAACAATGCTAGGAACACAACCATTTCTCCAAAGCCAAACCAACCTAATTTCTTGAAGTTAACCGCCCAAGGGTACATAAAAATAACCTCAACATCAAAAAGTACGAATAAAATGGCCGTTAAGAAATATTTGATTGATATAGGAGCACGAGCATCACCTACCGAGTCAATTCCACATTCAAATGGAGCATCTTTTTGTGAGCTACTTCGTTTTGGACCTATAGCATGAGTAACAAACATTGTTACTACGATGAAACCTATAGCAGCTAAAAGCTGTACTATAATTGGGAGAAAATCTGATGGCAAAAATTCTTTCATATCTAAATAATTAACAGTAGTCAAAATTGTTTAATAATCTATTTTAAGCTTTTCACTTACTGTTGCCTTTTATGTTCCAAAATTACTATTGTTATACTTAGAAACAAAATAAAAAAGGGGTGAAAATATTTTCACCCCTTTTTTATTTGATAATTATTCGAGAAGATGCTTCATAATTCCCACTGTGTAGTCGAAGAATGTATTCTCCTTTCTCCAATTGTCTTAAATCAAGGGTTCGTTTTTCTTTCAAATCCGACAAATAACTTGTATAAACTTTCTCTCCAATTATATTAAATACGCTAATTATTGCATTTGGATTATCATCAATAGTTTCCAAAGTAATTATCCCATTTGGATTTGGATTTGGATATACTCTCAAGCCTTTATCAAGATATGGTACGAAAACATTAATGTTATTTGAATAAGTTGAAAAACATGTTAGATTTTTATTATCGGGCAATGGATATTTAACAATCGTTCTTACCGAGTAATTTCCTGAGGTATTCGCTTTTAAAATTGGGGTTATCGCTGAAAGCTCTTCATTATCTTTTTTCCAATTAAAAAGAATGTTAGACATTGATGTAGTTGGCAATATTGCTGATAACTGAAATGCCCCATCTACATTAAGAGTTGGTGATGGTGGGTTCTCCTTGACATCTACTGTGATTGAGTTCGGTTTCGAAAAACAGTTTTTTTCGTCTCTGATAGTCAATGTATAAACGCCCGCCCTATCTACTTTTATATCTTTACTATTTGAGCCATTACTCCAATA
The DNA here is from genome assembly GCF_000263195.1 of Emticicia oligotrophica DSM 17448. Lineage (GTDB taxonomy): Bacteria > Bacteroidota > Bacteroidia > Cytophagales > Spirosomataceae > Emticicia > Emticicia oligotrophica. The sequence continues at coordinate 3,965,067 of NC_018748.1, read as the reverse complement.
ATAAGCAGCGGCATCGCTACTACTCAAAACTAATATCATTCCATTACAAATCGTATTAGATTGATTAGAGGTTGTGATGGTTGCAGTGGGAGAAGGTATATATTTTAAATTCAGTGAATCTGGAGATGATTCGCATCCATTTTCATCTTTTATAGCAAGTGTATATAAGCCTTCTTTTGAAGTATATATTTCTCTTGTTGATTCCCCTGTGCTCCATTTATAGCCAATTGCTGATTGAACGATTGGTGAAAGTTTAACCACATTTCCTTCACAAAAACTATCTAATCCTTCCACAACAATTTTTATTTGTGGTAATGAATTTACGGTTATTTTTTTTGAAATGACATCAGAAGTACAACCAAAACTATCTTTCACTCTTAAAGTATAAACACCGTCAGTTCTTACATTGATGGATTTTGTTGTAGCACCAGTATTCCACAAATAGGTAGCAAAATTATTTTCAGAAAATATATTAACACTTTTACCTAAACAGAAGCTTGTTTCCCCATCAGCCAAAATATTTGTTGTAGGTCTTGGTCTATAAACCACATCAATAAAAGATTGTGATTCACATCCATTTTGTCCCTTTATTTTTAAATTATATGTACCCTCTTTACTAACAGTTATACGCTTAGACGTTTCGTTTGTATTCCACAAATACGAAACCCCATCGTTATTATTGGTATAAAGTTCAAGGGTTTCGTCTGGGCAAATAGGGATAGATTTTGTAGTATTAATAACATTTATTGGTGAAGGAATTGTACTAATACTAATCGAATTTGACACTTTAGATTTGCAGCCATTTAGTGAATAATTTACCACCGAATAACTTTCGGCCTTGCGAGCAATGATTGATTGCCCTCTTTCGCCATTACTCCAAACATTTCCAGTAGCTAAATTTGAAGTCAATAACACTCCTTGTCCATCACAAAAAGTAGTATTTCCATTAGCTGTAATGGAGGGTTGTGTTACATCATTATTGGGTGAAAGTGTAAATGGCTGTGAAAAAACTGTATTTCCGACATCATCAATGGCTTTAAATGAATAGGTTCCACTTGTGGCTGAAATAACATTTGTAGTAATCCCATTACTCCATTTATAAAATGGGTAACCACCAGTACTGATTGTAAATTTATTAATTGTTGCGTCTGAATTACAAGCAATATTTACAACTGGTAAACTGCGAGCCATCAGTGGTTGTGAATTAGCAAAGAAATTCCTATCCAAAAAACTATTCCAATAGTCGGCAGCAACGGCTAAGCCATCATTAAAAAAATGTATACCATCTGCTCTAAAATTCGTACCAACAATTTCATCAGTACTTGGACCAGTGAAGACATTTGAAATTCTTTGGATTGTTAGGTTTTGGCCTTCGATTACCGCAGGCCAAACAAAAGGATTTCTTGATGAACGTGCAACTACCCATGCTAAATCATTCTTTCTTGCATCTGACCTACTTTTTTCAATAATCGTTTTTAGATTATTGTAATAATACTCAGCATTCGACTTATCATCACTTTCTCCCTGTTGCCACAAAACTCCTCTTACTCCTGTGCGTGTAACGTAATGTTGTAAAGCAGCCTTTAAACCTCTGTAAGGCATGCCTGCAACTTTCACAAATATTGGCAACTCATTTCTCAAATCTTCACCATCAGCGGAACGTCGCCAAACTTCACAACTTAAACCACCTAAGGCAGCTCCATAGAAAAGCACAGGCACATTTAGCTTTTGAACTAACTTATCACCAAGCCTTGCCCAAAACCATGGCACATAATTATATGGTGCCATTTTGGTATTATTGCCTAGTTGTGAGAACTGAAACGGAAGGTTATCTTCATTCAGAATGGGGTCATAATAGTTTATCGTTGAGACTCTATCGTCAGTAGCTCCAATTTGAGCACCCGAATAGGCAGGGTCTCCTTGGGCATTTGATTGACCTGCTACGATAAATACTTCTCCGATACCAACTTTTTCTAACTTAGTAGAAGCTACAATATTACCATTTAAAATACCTCTAGCCTCAATGTTATACCAACCACCACTTAATGTTATTGTGGTATTAAAAATTCCGTTATTATTAAAATTTTGTGCAACATTCCAAGAAGTTTCGGTACCTTGACCACTTGTTACAGGTACGGCTCTCACTTCAATTTTATCTAGTTGTTGGAAATAACTACCTGCAATGTTTATACTTGCTTGGTTCTGATTGTTTCTTTGAAAAACAATTCTTGTAACTGGAAAGGTTATCTGTATTTGCGAAAAAGAATCTAAAAGAATCAAATTCATTAACATGACTAACCCAATCTTTAAATAATTCATTTTTTTATGTATGGGTTCGGTTTTAAATACCTCATGCAAAATTAAAATGGGTATTTCCTTTAATCAATATTATATATACGATTCTTGATTAAAAAAATTATTCAAGTGTTCAAATACTATACTATCAATATAAAATGGAAAAAGTTTGAAATCGTTGGCAACAATCGCTTAATTAGAAGAAATTACAACTAATTATACTCAACACCTTAAGAAGCCTTATCACAGAACAAATGTTCACTTGGCATCTATTGAATAAAACCACTTAAAATAAATAACTACTAGATTACTTTTCCTATTATACTAACTAAATAATAGTAGGTTGAGAATAAGTAAATTGTTGAATTACGGCTACCATTTTTTTGATAAGTGACAACAATTTTAATAGATTAGGGTAGAATAACATATCTATGCTCTTCAAGATTTAAGCTTTTACTAAACAAATTTCCCAAGAAGCTCAATATGAACTAGAATGACAATTTTAAATTATATGAAAACGTTTTTATAACCTAGAGAAACAAAACCGTTTAACTTTCTAAGTTTTTATATTAAATCCTTAATTTTAGATTTAATCTTTTATTTCTCTAAATTCATCCAAATTAAGTCCTTTAACTCATCAATTCCTTGATTAGAAACTGCTGAGAAGCAAACAAATGGTAAATCTTCAGGTACTTTACTTTTAATTTTCTTTAATTGTTTTTCGTCAATCAAATCAATTTTTGAAATACCTAGTAATCTCTTTTTATCTAATAGCTCTGGATTGTATTTTTTTAATTCTTTGAGAAGAGTTTTGTACTCTTTCATTGGATTTTCAGCAGCGGCTGAAACAACAAAAAGCAAAATTGAGTTTCGTTCAATGTGTCTTAGGAAGCGTAGACCTAATCCTTTACCTTCAGAAGCACCTTCAATAATTCCCGGAATATCAGCCATTACAAATGACTTGAAATTACGATAAGCTACTACACCAAGATTAGGAGTAAGAGTTGTAAAAGCATAGTCGGCTATCTCTGGTTTGGCTGCAGAAACTACTGAAAGTAAAGTCGATTTACCTGCATTTGGAAATCCTACAAGGCCAACATCAGCTAGAACTTTTAGCTCTAAAATTATCCAAGCTTCTTGTCCTGCATCACCAGATTGATGGTATTCGGGGGCTTGATTAACCGAATTTCTAAAATGCCAGTTACCCAAACCACCTCTTCCACCGGGTAATAAGATTATTTCTTGTCCATCACTCGTTACTTCTCCTATTATCTCTCCTGTTTCAGAGTCTTTAGCGATTGTACCAAGTGGAACTTCAATTATTTTATCTTCTCCTTGTCTGCCCGAACGACGTCCCCCCTCACCTGCTACACCGTGCTGGGCTTTGATGTGTTTTTGAAATTTTAAGTGTAAGAGTGTCCAATATTGAGCATTACCACGCAAGATAATGTGTCCACCTCTTCCACCATCACCGCCGTCAGGGCCTCCATTAGGAACGTGCTTTTCCCTTCTGAAATGCCTTGAACCAGCTCCTCCATTTCCAGAAACACAATTTATTTTTACGTAATCAATAAAGTTACTCGTCATATCTTAATACAATATATCAATGTACATACCTTGTGTAAACTAATTTAAAAAGTACACAATGTCCACATCATTCATTAAAATGAATTATTTTTTTGCTTCGTCAATTGCTGAACAAATAGCATTAAAAATTGACTCAATTTCTCCAATTCCATTTACCTTTACTACCTTACCTTGATTTTGGTAGTAAGGCAATACATGAATAGTTTTTGAGAAATACTCATCAATTCTTTTTATAAGTTTATCTTCATCATCATCTGCACGACCACTAACTTTTTTTCTTTCAGCAATTCTATTTTTAATTTCTTCCTCAGTCACATCTAATTGCAAAACGAGGTCGATTTTTTCTGATTTTCCTTCCAAAAATTTATCCAATGCCTCAGCCTGAGGGACAGTTCTTGGAAAACCATCAAAAATAAAACCTGTTGCATCTGGGTTATTTTGTACTTCCTCTTCCAACATTTCAATTGTTATTGAATCTGGAACAAGTAAGCCATCTGCTAAAATTTGTTTTACTTTTTGCCCCAAAGCTGTATTTTGGCTAATATGCATTCTGAACATATCACCAGTTGAAATGTGAGCTAATCGGTATTTATCAATAATCTTAGCTGATTGTGTACCCTTACCTGCACCCGGAGGCCCGAAAATAACTAAATTAAACATAATTGTGGTTCTTAAACTATTAAGAGGTTAGCTTTAGTGAATTTTAAAAAACTATGATTGGGCAAAAATAAATCATTATTTTAGAAAATATAAGTTTAAATAGAAATAAATTATCATTTAAAACAATAAAGTCTGGTAAATTATACCAGACTTTATTGTTTTAACCAATTTTAAAATCTTTGTTTAATTTTTTGGTTGAGCTCCCCCGCTAGGTGAATTATTATTTGGTGATGGTGTTGTACCTGCAGCAGGAGTTGTACCAGCATTAATACTTTGCAACACTTGCTGTGCTTTAGTATTTGTTGGGTCAAACTTCAGAGCCAAATTCATAAATTCAGTAGCTTTAGCTGGATTTTTTTCAACTAACAATGCTTTGTAACCCAAATATCCATAAGCCTCTGAGAAATATTTAGCATTTTTAGGGTCTGCTTTATTAACATCAGTCGATAAATTCACATATTTTTCATAATATGGAGCAGCAGAGAATGTACTATCAACTGTTGTACCTAATGCATATTGTTTTGCACGAGCTTTTTGCATATATGGGAACAACCATGTGTCTTTATATAACTCAATTGCTTTTGAATATATAGTATCAGCTTTTGAGAAATTTCTTCCACGCATGTAAGCATCAGCTAAATTGTAGTAATCTGTAGCTGTACCACCCTTTTTAGATACTGCAATTTGTTTTTCATAGCTTTCAGCAACTCTTGACCAATTTCTTTGTGCTTTGTATATATTCACAATTGCACCTCTATAATCATAAGTCGAGTCACCTTTTTCGATTGCAGTTTCCATATTGAAAACTGCTAATGAATCATTCAACTTCTTGTTTGCGTCATCTTTAATACATGCATACCCACGACCTAACATACCCCAGTCAGAAGCTAAATGACGTTCTTTCGCTGCTTGATTCAAGAATTCGCCAATATTTTTTACACCATCTGCACATTCTCCTTTTTCAACTTGAATATAACCTTTCAAGCGGAATTTGATTGGGTCTTTTTCTGTATCAAAGATTTGATTCAAAATTGATAAAGCACCTTCATAATCTTTACTTGCAGTCGCTAACTTAATGTAACGTAACTTTTCAGCTGGCGTAGCTTCACTTTTTTCTAAAGCAAGTTTTGCATTTTTTGCCGCTTGTCCAAAGTTACCAAATGTAGTAAATAAATTACTTAAGTAATAGTAAGCAGGTGCGTATTCAGGGTCTGCAGCTATTGCCTCATTAAAGAAACCTTGAGCTTTTTGATATTGTTTTCCTTGATACCAAACACGACCCATTAATGTTTTAATCTTTGCTAATTTCTGACCCATATTTGCAGCATTTTCTAATGCAGTCATAGCAGCACCACCATCATTTTTGATGAGATAAGCTTTTGCCATTGCAATATAATAGTCAGGATTATTCTTAACTTTTTGCAAATCTAATCCTGCTTGAATGTTTGTTACTGCTTCGGCAGGGTCATTTACTTTGTCTGATAAAGCATACGCCTCACCAATTCTAAACATTACATCTGCGTTCTTATTTTTTGTATCTTTTTTAATCAAATCAAAATCAGCCTTTGCACCAGCTCTATCGCCCGATAATAACTTTACAGTTGCCAAGCCAACACGATTCAAAGGATCTGGACGCTTCGCATCAAGTGCTGCACCTTTTGTAAATGCATCTTTAGCTTTTTCCAAATCATTGGCTCCATCTTGAAGATTAAGATAATAATAGCCGAGATAATAATAGTTTTCTGCCGTTGGAGCCGATGATACCAATTGCTTGAAAATAGTTTCAGCAGCATTATATCGCTCAGCATCCAAGTTTTTCAGTCCGTCCTGCACAGTTTGTGCCATTGTTTGGAACGACGCCAGCACAGCTACTGCTGCTACTGCCAAAGATTTCAAAATCTTGTTCATTTACACTCTAAAAGTTAGGTTTACAGATTTTTTGATTTATATAAATACTAAGCAAAGTTAATAAAAATGTGTATTAGTTAAAAAAAATATTTAAAAACCTCAATTTTATTATTTTGCTTTTTCACAATTAGACAGATTTTTGTTTCGATAGTTATAAAAATATTTGTTAATCATTTGTTAAAACAAATCAAAAATAACTTATATGAATTAAGGTAATTTACCCATAGGTTTCCTATCAATAATAATCTCACGATTATATATATAATAAGGTAATAAACCTGATTTTTCAACAACTAATTGCCCGATTTGTGCACAACAAAATCTAATGAATGCACTTGTTAAACCGTAGCCTTTCTTGGTATGTAGAATTATTTTTCTTTCAAAAGGGTATTTACGTGCCTTTAGATTTACAGTTGTAGGCGTGTAGAATTTATCATTTTCTTTGCCCGCTGAAATTCCTATCACGTGTATTGTATTCATGAAAAATTGGCTTTTCGAATCATCAATATCACTTATCCAGTTTGCACCAATAAAACCAATTGCATTTGTATTTTTCTTAATGTATTCAATCACATCCTGATTCCCATCTGCAGCAAAAATATTGGCATTTTTAACATCCTTGATGCCAAGATTTTGCATCATGTAATTTAAATTACTTGAGCTACTATTATCAAATACTAATTTAATATCCTTATTCTTATTGCCTTCAAACATTTCTTTCAAATCTGAAGCAGATAAGTTTTTAATTGAGCTATTCAAATTTGAAATAATTGCTACTCCATCAAGAGCCATTTTGGCTGGCAAATAAGGAATTTTATTTGAAGTATATACTTCTTGCTCATTTGCAGTTGCTTCACGCGTTACGATGGCAATATTTACTGAATCGTTCATCATCAACGACATTGCTCGTTGTTCAGGTACATAAACCACGTTAATTTTTGCTTTTGGATAATGTGCATTGTAAGCCATTACTTCAGCATCTACTATTGGCTTAACAGATTCATCCGCAGCAATAGTAATTTCACCATCATTTGGTAAATCCTGTTTCTCTTGTGAATTACATTGCCACAAAAGCAATGACACAACAATAAATACAAAAATCCTTTTCATGTTCATCTGCTAAGATTAAGATTTGGATGTAAAATTATGAATTAATTTTACTAAGTCAATTCTATTTAGATTATTTTCTAAATATATAAACAATTCTTTCTACAAATAAATTCAAAAAAAACAAAATAGGTCACTTCGTTTCCGAAATGACCTATTTATATTAAAAAGAAAGAGCTTAGTTTTGGTTTTTAAACGCATGATAAGCCGTCCATCCTCTGAAACAACCGTATAATACTACCAAAATGCCCATAGCATAAGATACATTTACGGAAAGCGGAACTAGAAGCCATTGTCGTTTAATAACGTAAATACCCATTATGATATATCCCAGTGCTGTTAAAGCTCGAATATATACCGTAACCTGGCTCAATCCTTGTGGTTTTCTGTTTTGTAACATTATTCAAGAACGAAAGAGATTGGCATAGTAAAGAATACCCTTACGTTACGTCCGTTTTGCTTTCCAGGATTCCACTTTGGCATAGACTTCAATACACGTTGTGCTTCTTCGTCACATCCAAAACCAATTCCTTTCAAAATCTGAACGTCACCTAAGCTACCATCTTTCTCTACAACGAACTTGGCAAATACTTTACCAGAAACGTTTGCTCTTTGAGCGGCAGAAGGGTATTTAAGGTTTTTAGCAATAAAGCCATACATTTCCTTGATACCACCTGGAAACTCAGGTTGTTGTTCAACCGTAGTAAAGATTTCATCTTCTTTTGGTTGTTCAATTTCTACTGCTTTCGGTGCTTCTACTGGAGGTGGTGCGGCTGCAACTTCATCAGACTCAACACCTTCTTTAGTTTCGTTTGAGATTACCGCCTTCTCTATTTGTTCAGCTGGCGGTGGTGGCTCTTCGTTTTTAACTTCTTCATCTGGCTTTGGCTCAGGAGGAAGGAATTTAATGGTCGCAACTTCAGGTGGTTTTTGCTCTGGTGGCGGCGGTGGTGGAAGGTCAAGTGGTTTATCTTCCACTTTTTCTTCTTTCAACTTTGCTAAGTCAATTTCAACTGCCACTTCTTTTTTAGCTTTAGGCGTAATTGATGCATAAAGCATTGGAGCACCCACTGCTGCCAAAAATGCGACCGAACCATACAAAAGCGAGCGGTTTACCGTCTTTTTGTATGTCTTTCTTAAATCATAGGCTCCGTACGACTTGTTACGGTTTTCGAAGACCATATCATCTAAGGTTACATTGACATTATTTTTAGGGTCCATAATTTTAAAAATTAGCCATTAAATATGAATAATACTTAACGAGATTTCACGATTATTGCTTAGGAACAGCTATTTTCTGTTTGTAAATTTCGAGTTCTTCTTTCGAAGGGTCAACAATTGCATACAAATCAGATTTAGTAATAGCCATTTCGTCAAGAATATCTACTGTATTTTTATAAGTAGCATCATCGGTAGGCTTAATTACAACTGTGAACTTTGTTTGGTCAATTGCATTTACTCTTGCTTTCAAAATAGCGGTACGAATACCATCTTTTGAGTAATCAGTTTCCATCAATAATTCCGGAGTCAAATTTTTAGATGACTTTTGGTGATAGAAAACGCGATTATCTTTTCCCATTAGAATCGTAATCGTATTTGATTCTTTGATTTCTGCCGTTTCAGGTTTTTTGGTTTCATCCTTATCCTTTTCTGGCATATTCAATTTCATCATATTCGGCTTACTGAACGTCGTGGTGAACACAAAGAATGTAATCAGTAGGAAACCTAAATCTACCATGGGAGTCATGTCAACTCTTGCGGATTGTTTCTTGGCCCGTACCTTACCATCACCTTTGCCACCACCACTGGAGGTGTCTATTTCTGCCATTGTTTTACAATGTTTAGATGGTTTCTACTAATTAATTTGGTGCATTTTCAACACCCGTAATTAACTGAAACTTGTTGATATCTCTTTTACCAAGTTCGTTAAGTACTTTTTTTACTGCCGGATAGTTTGTGGCTGCATCGCCTCTCACCGCCAATTTAGCTGAAGGGTTTACTTCTAACAAGTAAGTTTGAACCCAATCACCTAATTCACTCTTTGTACTATCATTTGGAATACCTGGCATTACAACATTTAATTGGTCCTCTGGAGGCATATTCAAATATTGTTTTAAACCTAAGATACTGATTCCAAAATCTGATAATTTCTCAAAGCTTTTCAAATCTGTTGAACTAACAGAAACATTATACTTTTGAGCCATTCTTTGAAGCAGTTCACCACGTTGTTTTGCATCTGCAATACCAAAGTAATATTTTCCTTTCGGGTCAATACTTATGGTGGCTACACCTGTTTCAGGAATTTTTGTTTGCGAGATTGACGAAGGTGTGTCAATTGTTACTGATTCTTGACCTTTGAACTGAGTTGTCATGATAAAGAACGACAATAACAAGAATGCCACATCACACATCGCTGTCATATCCATGACAGGACTCTTTCGTTTGGGTTTTACTGCTGGCATAACTCCTTAATGATTTAGTTTTTACAAATATAACGAAAACAAATTAGATTATTGTCTAAATACTTAAATTATTTTTAGATATAATCCTAAATGTTTTATCTAATTAGTTATGAGCTGCAAAATTTTGTTGGATGCTCAAACCGATTTCGTCAATTTTGTAAGTTAAATCATCAATTTTAGATGTAAAGAAGTTATACATAATGATTGAGATTGCAGATGTACCGATACCTAACGCAGTGTTAATCAAGGCTTCAGAGATACCAGTTGCAAGAGCAGCTGCATCTGGAGCACCACCACCAGCACCTAAAGCTGAGAACGCACGAATCATACCTAATACAGTTCCTAATAAGGCGATCAAAGTTGATACAGTTGCCAAAGTTGAAAGAATTGTAAGGTTTTTTTCTAACATTGGAAGCTCTAATGATGTAGCTTCTTCTACTTCTTTTTGAAGAGCTGCTAATTTTTGTTCTTTGTCTAAAGAAGCGTCAGTTGTAAGAAGGCTGTATTTTCCTAATGCAGTTTTTACTACATTTCCTACAGAACCTTTTTGTTTGTCGCACTCTTTGATTGCATCAGCAACGTTGTTAGCATCTAATAAAGAACGTACTTTACGAACGAAAGCATCGATATTACCTGTACCAGAAGCTTTGTTAATTGTGAAGAAACGCTCGATAGAGAAAACTAATACACAAAGGAAACATGTCATCAAGATTGGTACGACAACACCACCACTGTGGATAAGGCCAAAGAAGTCACCTGGTTTTGGTTTGTGTTTTTCGGCATCAAGGAAGTGACTAGAATCTCCTAAGATGAATACGTAAGTTGCAATTGCAATTCCAAGAAGTACTGGAATTGTGAAAGCTGGGTTTAATCCACCACCAGTTGATTGTTTTGCTGCTGGTTTAGCTGCAGGGGCTGCTGTCTTTTTTTCCATTAGATTAGAAAATTTTAGGGTTTTAAAAAGTTAAAAATGTTTATTTTGTTAATTAAAAGATTAAAAAATTAAAAATACGAGCTATTTCAAAAGAAAATACTGCCAATCCAGATAAAGTATTCTTTTTAATTTTTTGACAATTTTATAGAAAAACCGTGAAACAAAAAAGTATAAATACAATTAATTTTTATTCAAAAAATGATTTATTGAACTTTTCCAAGATTTCTTTAGTATCACTTTGATACAATAAGAAGTCTTAACATTTTAGCTATCAACTACTTAGCAATACTTTCAAATTGATACAAAAAATTGTAATACTAAATTTTATGTACCATTTTTTTTTTGCTACAATTTTGGGGTATTTACCAACCAAAACATATAAAAAGTATTATTGCTTATTGCTATCTACTTTTATTCTCTCATCACGATTTACCAATTCCCAAGCAGTTTGAAAAACTAATCGAGATATTTGCTGGTATTTTGGAAATAAGATTTTCTCAACATCATCACCCGGACGGTGGTAATCTTCATGTACACCTGTAAAATAAAAAATTACTGGAATTTTATTCTTTGCAAAATTATAATGGTCCGAACGATAATAAAAACGATTAGGGTCTTTAGGGTCATTGAAAGTATAGTCTAAATCAAAATTTATATACTTCTTATTGACATCTTCACTGATTTTATGTAATTCTGATGATAATTTATCTGAACCAATCAAATAGACATATTCTTCTTTGGGAGCATGTTGTTTATCAATTCTACCAATCATATCAATATTCAAATCGCACACAGTATTTGCCAATGGAACAATAGGGTCTTTATCAGTATAATATTGAGAACCTAATAAACCTTTTTCTTCGCCAGTAACTGTCATAAATAGAATACTTCTACGAGGACCATTTCCTGCTTGTTTTGCTTTTGCGAATGCCTCTGCAATTTCAAGTACTGCACAAGTACCCGAACCATCATCATCAGCACCGTTGTGAATTTGTCCATTCTGAATACCCACATGGTCGTAATGTGCTGTGATTAATACCACTTCATCCTTTTTATCAGTACCTTCTAAGAAACCTAATACATTTTGAGTTTCGACTGGCACTTCTCCTCTTTCAACTTTAATTGATATTTTCGATGACTTCAGTTTTTTTGCAGTACTTTGCCCTGTTTGAGCGATTTCATCAACTGCTTTTGATAACTTGGTAATCTTCGTATCTAACATTTCAGCTGCCATTTCAGAAGAGACGAAAAACGTAGGGTTTGCCGTAGCTTTTTCTGATGAATTCGAAGAATTAAAACTCAGTTGATTAAAACGCGATAAAACAGCTTTTCGCTCTGCTGCTAATGAAGAAAATTTGCTTGCATCTGTAGCTGAAACAACAAAAAACATCTTTGCACCGTGAGTTAATGCGATATTGATTTTCTTTTGTAAACCACTTCTATCTGACCATTCTGACTTTTCGGCATCTTTAGTAAACATCCATTTGCCTTCTTTATCTTTAGGCTCACCATCAAAAAAAACTACAGCTTTACCTTCAACATTAATATCTTTGTAATCACTATAATTATCTAGTTCAATTCCATACCCCGCAAATATCACCGAAATTGATTGTTCATCTGGAATACTGGTCAAACCATTTGGATAATAATCTTTGAAAAACTCCTTTTTCTTGTTGCCTATTTTAATGTAGGCATCTTTCCATACCTTGCGATACAAATTAAAAGGTTGAAAATAACCTTTGCTACCATCTTTTTGTGGAGCAATTGGTCTTAAACCTAAATCAGCAAAATGTTTCGCAATATAATTAGCGGCTTTTTTTTGACCTTCAGAACCCGTATCTCTTCCCTCTAAGCTATCTGAAGCAATGTAAGTGAGGTGTCGTTTTAAATCTTGGGCTGTGATAGAAGAAGCGTACTCAGAAGATTTATCTTGGGCATAAATTGCCGTACTCATTAAAAATGATAAAAACAGCGTTTTTTTCATGAAAATCGGTAGGTTTGTTGAATATTTTCAGTAAAAATAATGGTTTTCAATTTAGAAATCATCTTTTAAATATATTTTTGCTGCAATTCAGTAGAAATACATACAAATGACTAAAGAAGAAGTTTTAAAGAAATATTTTGGTTACGATTCATTCCGTCCACTACAAGCTGAAATTATAGAAACTATTATTGCCCAAAAAGACTGTATGGTTTTAATGCCAACGGGTGGTGGTAAATCTATTTGTTTTCAAGTTCCCGCAATGGTAATGCCTGGCATTACATTGGTCATTTCTCCACTTATTGCATTGATGCAAGACCAAGTACAAGCCCTAAAATCAAATGGAATACCTGCAGCTTTTTTAAATAGTACGCTTTCAACAATCGAACAGAGAACCATTGAAGAGGATTGTAAAAATGGTTCCTTAAAACTCCTGTATATCTCGCCCGAAAAACTATTTTCAAATAATTATCTTGGATTTATCAAAACCCTCAATGTGAATCAGATAGCCATTGATGAATCTCACTGTGTATCTACTTGGGGGCATGATTTTAGACCCGAATATATTCAATTAAAAGCTTTAAAAGATACTTTCCCCAATGTACCAATGGTAGCTTTAACAGCTACGGCCGATAGAGTGACAAGAAAGGATATTTTAAATCAATTAGGGATTCCTGAGGCACTTATATTCATATCATCGTTTGATAGGCCAAACTTAAATCTCCGAGTTTTACCGGGACGAAATAGACTTAAAGTAATCCATGAATTTATTGCCAAACGCACTAATCAGTCGGGAATTATATATTGTTTGAGTAGAAAAAACACGGAAGACGTTGCAGAAGGATTAAGAAAATTAGGCATAAGAGCAATGCATTATCATGCTGGCCTAGATGCACAAACACGTGCTGAAGTACAAGACGCCTATATAAAAGATGAAATCCAAGTCATCGTAGCAACAATCGCCTTTGGTATGGGGATAGACAAATCTAACGTGAGATTTGTGATTCATTATAGTTTACCCTCAAATGTAGAAAGTTTTTACCAAGAAATTGGTAGAGCAGGCAGAGATGGTATGAAATCTGACACCCTTTTATTTTACAGTTTTGGCGATATCATTACCCGCAAAGAAATGATTCAAAAATCTGAACTTCCCGATGAAATGAAGGAGGTTCAATTGGCCAAGCTTGAAAGAATGAAACAATACGCTGAATCTGAAATTTGTAGAAGGCGTGTGCTCATGAGTTACTTCAATGAAGAAACTAATAACGATTGCGGAAATTGTGATGTGTGCCAAAACCCTCCACAAAGATTCGATGCAACCATCTTCGCACAAAAAGCATTATCGGCCATTGCAAGAGCAGAACAAAAAGCGGCTATGGGTATGTTGATTGATATTCTTCGAGGTTCTCAGAATCGTTCAATTTATGAAAAAGGATTTCAGAATTTGAAAACCTTTGGAGTAGGAAAAGAGCTAAAATACGAAGAATGGGCTGAGTATATTACACAAATGCTTAACTCTGGAATAGTTGATATTGCCTATGACGAACACCATTATTTAAAACTAAACCCCGTTTCATGGCAAGTATTAAAAAATGAAAGAAAAGTTGAACTAGTAAGATTTGAACCTTATGATGTTAAAAAAGCACGTTTAGATGAAGATGTGCCTAGAGAAAGAACGAAAAAAGATGTAATAAAAGATGCTTTGTTTGAGAAATTAAGGATACTTAGAAAGAAAATTGCTGAAGAGCAAAATATTCCTCCCTTTGTTGTATTTTCTGATGCTACGCTTTCAGATATGGCACAAAAAAGGCCAATCAATCGTTTCCAAATGATGGCCGTTTCTGGCGTTGGTGAACAAAAATTCAGAATGTATGGAGATGAATTTATCAATGAAATATTGAGATTTAGTGGTGAAAATCCGACCATCGCACGTGCTAAGCAAGAGAAAGGAATGACTTTTTTGGAAACTTTTGAAATGTATAAGAATGGTCTTACACTTGAAGAAATGGCAGCTAAACGTTCACTAAATCCCGTGACGATTGTGAGTCATTTAGTAAAACTTTTTGAAGATGGCCAAGAGGTAGATTTGTGGCAATACATTATGAAATACGAGTATAATCAAATCATTGCCGAAGCCATTAAGATGAATATTCAAAAAGGCGATGCAATTAAGCCATTATTTGAAGCACTGGAGGGTATTTATGATTATGGGAAACTAAGAATAGCCTTAGCGATTTGGGCAAAACAAAACGTATAAAATCCTTTTTTTAAAACTTGATTTACCGTTTAGTAAAATCTTTACTAAAAGTTTGATTATTAGCTCGAAGTACGCTTAATTTCGATGTCCTTATTATCAAACTTTTATGAAAAGACTACCTATACTTTTGCTATTTATTTGCTTTGCTTATAACTCATTCGGGCAATATACATCTATCAATCTCCCCTATCCTTCCGATGTTTGTGCAGGAAATGACTACGTAGTAAGTGTTTACTCAGTTGGAATCAATACTGGAACAGCACTTACCATACAACTATCAAATGATGACTTTAACTCAAATGTCATTGTTATTGGTTCTGGAAATTATACAGGCAATTATCCAGAGTCAATTACCTGCAATATTCCTTCAAACACGGCCGCTGGAACTTACAAAATACGAGCAACTTTCATTAGTACGCCAACGGGAACATTTTATAATTCATCTTCATTTAGTGTTGTCAAAGGCACGCCGGGTGCATCATTAACCGGAACCTTTGGATTTGATGCCTGTGGTAGCGGGGTTAATGTACCCATTACATTTACTGGTTCTGGGCCATTTACGTTTAGTTATAAGAAAGATTATGAAAGCCCATTAACCCAAACAGCTTATACACTACCATATAACTTATATCTTAGTCAAGCTGGCACTTATACCTTACTAAGTGTTTCAAATGCCTGTGGAACTGGAACAGTTTCTCCAACTCAAAATAATGCCACAGTAAACGTTACCCCTCCAATATTAACCATCGGAACACCAAGTGATGACAATATATGTATTGGTAATAAAATTTACGTTCCATTTACATCTAACCAAAACTGCTACGGCTATACTGTGCAAATCTCAGATGAAAATGGTGAGAATTTTAGAAATTTACCAACCGAAACTAATTATAGTTTTCCAAATAGACTTACGGCAACCATTACAGATGTTGGGCAACCCACAGCAAGTGGATATAAGCTAAGAATAAAAGTTTATGCAAATTCGGTTGAATATTTCAGTCCAGTTTCTACAACAACCCTTACACTTCGTCAAAAATCAAGTTATAATGTAACTGTTGTGGATGCCGTTGATTACTACAACCCAAATCAAATTGCTAAGGGCGAAAATGTAAAAATTAGAGTTACCCTCACGGGCACGGCTCCGTGGATTTTAAATTTTGATAATTCTGCTTTAAAAATCACCAATAATACTTATGATTTACAGGTATCTCCGGTAAGTTCAAAAAAATATACATTCGGACCTTTAGTAGATGGAAATGGCTGTGTTAATAGTTTTGAGCAATCTGTAGATATTTCAGTGAAAGACTTGATTTTCAAAATGAGAATCCAAGACAATAAAAATTTGGATATCTATTCACACTTTAGAAATTACTGCAAAGACGAATATTTACATGTAGATTATAATGTTCGTGGACAAATGCCCGAAGATAGTTTCAAAATTCAAATGGCAAATGTTAATGATTTACAAAATAATATTGAAGATTGGCAGGATGTAGTATTTTTCCGAACAGGAAATGATGAAATTTTAGATGTTGAGATTCCAGCATGGGTAAAAACAGGTAAAAATAGAATCAGATTCGTTCCTAAAAATACTTCTTTAAGCTATGCTAACACAACAGTTGATTACATCAACGACTCTTTTACCCCTTCGAGTGACTTTATTGTTATGAACCGTTCCACTGGTTCTATTACTGGCGAAAGTACGATAAAAATTTCCCCAAATGAATCATTTTATATTCCATACAAATTTAGTGGAGGCCCTGATTTTTATGCCAATAATTTTGGAAGTTTAAAGCCTTATAAACCTATACTTGTTACCGACAAAGGGCAAACCATTGATTATAATAGTTTATTAATTGGAGGTTTTAATGCACTTACTGGAATTACAAAGGTTGATACCGTTACTAAAAATATTAAGTTTTATTTGTATAAAGTAGATGCCAACACAGCTGCTTCAGGAGATTTATCATGTTCAGAAAGAGGTTTCTCACATGCATTAGATAGTTTAAGTGTAATAGTTGTTCCAAATGACCTAACCCATTCGATTACAGTTGGAAATATTTCTGGGTTAAACAATCTATGTGGAGGTAGTTTAGTTACAATTCCGTTTACTACTACTGGCAGTTTTACAGCGGGAACTGTTTATCAGGTTCAACTTCAAGAATATAACAATTCTTATAGTACTAACCCAAACACTAATTTCTTTGATGTACCAACCCAAGCCTATACTACTCCTAATCAACTTACCTTTACCATGCCTAAAAGTTTAGGAGCTTATCAAGATATCTATTATAAAGTTAGGATAGTTGCAAGTAACCCAAATGTAATAGGCACTTCTGCACAGTGGTTGGTGGTTACTAAACAACCTCCATACATTGAATTATCTGGAGATTCTTACATACAACCGGGTGAAACTGGTGTTATCAAAATAAAGGCGGGTTATTACCCTAGTTTTAACTTTAATATTTCTGGTGGAGGATGGACAAGCCCCAGTCTAAGTTCATATAGTTATTCAACAAGTTATTTCCAAGATTATACCGTTAGCATCAACTCTGGTGGCATTGCTGGGGCACAAATTGATTACTTACCAATTAATGCAAGTAATAGTTGTGGAAACGGAGAATATGTCGGTCGAGGTAGATTGAATGTAGTGGCCACTCCGAAAATTGTTTTAGGAACACCCACTCCTTCGAATACTTGTCAACCAACCAAAATACTCATTCCATTTACAACAAATTTAAGCTTTGAAAACGATAATGCATTTAGTGCTAAAGTATGGCATACTTACTATGGCTACGAATACATAGTTCCGAACGTAACCGTAAAAAAATTGAGTAATAGTTTTGAAGTAAGTATCCCTTATCAAAATCTTGCTACTACTTACAACATTAAAGTGTTTTCTAAAAACCCTTATGCTACCAGCAATACAGCAAACGTATTTTTAAAAACCTCACCTTATGCTTATTCCAGCCCTTCAGACGTTGAAGTAGAATATGGGGATGCCGTAACTCTGAATTATAATATTTACGATGGGACATCGCCCTTTAATTTCAAACTTGATCAAGGTGATAAACTTTTAAATATTCTTGGAAGCAATAGCACTTATAATCATACAATTACCCCACAATATTCGAAGAATTATTATCTAACCAATCTTTTCGATGCTAATAATTGTCAATCTGTTGCAGCCGCACCTTATCAACAGGTAACAGTCATTGAGAAAAAACAAGCCATTGAAATTAATCGATTGAGTGTTTCTCATTTATGTTCAAATGCAAACGTGAATGTATATTTTCTTTCGTCGGGTACATTTACCAATTTTACTTTACAACTATCAGACGCCAATGGTGCAAATTTTGCGGATATTTCAACGACACAGAGTGGAAATACATTAATTGGTACTATACCAAATGCACTTCCAGCAGGAAATAATTACCGAATTCGAATTAAAGGAATTACCGGTGGAAGCCCTATTTTCAGTTTAGCAAATAATATTGGGCTAACCTCAGTCAGCGGAAGTCTTACTGCCACCATTAGTGGAAATCAAGCAATTATTAAAGACCAAAATTCGCTTTATTTTACAGAACAAGTAGCTACACTGAAAGTTGATTTTACTGGAATAGGCCCTTATAAATTTAATCTATACGATGGAACGAATACCACAACCATTATTACTCATTCAAATCCTTATTATTTTCAGGTAAAACCCTCTAATACAACCACCTACACCTTACAAAACCTAAGTAATGATTGCGGCAATGGTAATGTTTCAGGAAGTGCCACTGTGAATGTAGTATTTCTTGAAACGGGTAATGCTTCGGCAAGAATTTGTTATGGACAAACCATAACAGTTCCATTTACTCAAACGGGCACATTTGGCCCATCTACTAATTATTTTATTGACCTTTACTACGTAATTCCTTACAATAATACTAGAGCTTTTACTTCAAATATCTATTCACTACCGGCAACCGTGGTTGGCAACACTCTCCAAGCAACAATACCTAATACCCTTCCAGTGGCTACTGGATATGAAGGATATCCAAATGTAAGTGTATATTGGGTTAGAGTGAGGACAAATAATCCAAAGGTTATTGGAACTTGGTCAACAAATGGAGGAACGTCAATTGGTGAAGGGGCTCCGACAGTCAAAATTTTAGGTTCAACCAATATACTAAGTGGTCAGGTTGCCACGCTTACTTTACAAACCGATAAGCTTGCGGGAGGAATAAGTGTGGTTTTAAATAACGGTAGTTCAAATGAAACAATCAATTTTAGTGGTTTGTCAATACCTATTGAAAAATACCCTATTACTACTACCACCTATACTGTTTTGAATGTTGCTAATGGTTGTAATATTAGCAGTACAATTGGAAGCCCCAATAGTGCCACTGTGACGGTAGGAGCCTGTCCACCAAGTCAAATAGTAACTATTACACATACAAGTGGGCAAGTTAAAAAATACGAAACAAGCGGGGCACTTACTGCTATAAATACGATTCAAAGTGGAGCAAATATTACTTATGACTCGCAGAAAGTAATTTTACTAAATCCAGGATTTCAAGTAAACAATAATGCCAATTTCAAAGCACAAATTGATGGCTGCGGAAATTTCTAAAATCATTATCGTAGATTCGTACGATATTTTTTTCAATTTTCTTTGAATCCTGTATCTTTAAGCTGGTAGAAAAACACCTCTTAAATGACCAATTTGCTATTATTAATCATTTGTCTTTCGTTGGGGGGAATCCTCCAACGAATAAAAGGCATACCCAAAGATACACACCATGCCCTAAATGCAATTATTATAAACGTGTGCTTACCTGCTCTAACTTTACTTTATACAACCGAAATTAAGTTTAATATGAGTCAGCTTTTGCCTGTACTCATGCCCTACATCCTTTATATTTGTTCTTTTTTATTTTTCAATGGAATTGCTCCGATTTTTAATCTTGATAGAAGTAGTATTGGAGCATTAACTATTACGGCTGGCATTAGTAGTATTTCATTTGTAGGATTTCCAATTTTTGAAATCCTATATGGAAAAGCGGGTGTTCAAATAGGTATTTTAATGAGTCAAGCGGGCTCTTTTGTTGTTTGTGGAACTTTAGGAATCATTACAGCTTCTTATTATTCATCCTCTGAGCCTTCCATCAAAAAAATTATTACGAATATTTTTACTTTCCCACCGTTTATGGCTTTTTGTATAGCTGCCATATTTAATATTGCTGGCTTTCATTTTCCTGCAATCATTGCTGAAACACTGCAAAAATTAGGTAGTCCGTTTACCGTTCTTGCCCTAATTTCGGTTGGATTTCAGATTAACTTTAAGAGAGAAAACTTTACACAAACGCCGCTTTTATTAGGTTTATTTTTTAAACTATTGCTCGCTCCTTTGATAATCTTTGTATTATACCTTATTTTGCTCAAAGAAAATTCTTGGGTCGGTCAAATGTGCGTGGTTGCAGCGGGTTTAGGCTCCATGAATACCGCCTCAATTATTGCCATAAATCATCGTTTAAACCCACCTTTAGCCACGATGATGATTGGAATCAGTATTCCGATTTCAATATTAACATCAGTTTGCATACATTTCTTAATTTCAAACTAAACCTAACACTCCCTTTACCTATTGGAGGATTAAACAATGAAAAAACTCTTTACAAATTTAACTTTTTGGGTATTAACTGCCATTTTAGCAGGCGTTTTATTAGGTCATTACAACCCCGAATTTGCCTTAAAACCCTTATTTGAAAAAGGATTTAAGCAAAATTTGTTTATATCAGAATTTGAAATAAAAAATACTTTTAGCGAATTTCTCAGTAGCATATTTATAAGTATTGTTAAACTTTTTATCAACCCAATTATTTTCTTAACAATCACTTTAGGAATCATTTCTATGGGTGATTTGAAAAAAGTGGGAAAAGTAGGTGCTAAAGCTCTTTTATACTTCGAAGTAGTTACTACAATCGCACTTTTGGTGGGTATTGTCGTGGCTAATGTAATTCGTCCAGGAGATGGTGTTGTTACTGACACAATTAAAGGAGGCGATATTTCGAAATACACCAAAAGTGCCAGTGAATTTAGTTGGTTAAAGTTCTTCTTTGACAATGTTACCCTTCAAGTATTAGTCATTGCGATTGCTCTTGGAGTTGGATTAAGTAATTATTCTGGAAGACAAAAAGTCGTTGATTTTCTCAGTCCAATTTCTAAAAAAGTATTTTGGGCTTTGCACAAAGTAATGCTTTTTGCTCCTATTGGTGCATTTGGTGGAATGGCATTCACTATTGCCAAGTATGGTATCCATACGCTTCTACCCTTAGCTAAACTCATGGGAACAGTTTATGTGACAATGGCCGTATTTATCTTTGTAGTGCTTGCATTAATACTGAGATATTATAAAATTAGCCTGTGGGCCTTCCTCAAATTTATTCGTGAAGAATTATTGATTGTACTTGGCACTTCCTCTTCTGAAGCTGGTTTACCATCATTAATGGAAAAGCTAGAAAAAATGGGTTGTTCCAAATCGGTCGTTGGTTTAGTAGTACCAGCAGGTTATTCATTTAATCTTGATGGAACAACCATTTATTTATCAATGGCAGTAATATTTTTGGCCCAAGTTTTTAATGTTCACCTCGATTTCCAACAAATTCTTACCATAATCGGAATTTTGATGGTCACTTCGAAAGGTGCTGCGGGTGTTACTGGAAGTGGGTTTATTGTGCTTGCCTCTACTCTAACGGCAGTTAAAGTAATTCCAGTTGAAGGATTAGCTCTTTTGTTGGGTGTTGATAGATTCATGTCTGAAGCCCGTGCCATAACCAATTTCATCGGAAATGGAGTGGCTACTATTTGGCTTTCAAACAATGAAAAGGAATTCGACCGCCAAAAAATGAAAACTGCTTTTAGTCATATTTCTGACTATGAAGACATCATCAAGGATAATATCAATAACAAATAATTAGATAAAAGGCTTAGAAAGTGGGCAAAAACTGTTATTTGAGCAAAAAAAGGTTTTTTTCTTTAACTCTAAGCCTTTTCAGCCTTACCTTCGCATCATCAAACAACCTTTTATTCGAAAATGAGTACTAAAAAGAATTTAAAAGAAGAAGCCCTACATTATCATGCTAAAGGCCGCCCCGGAAAAATTGAAGTAGTTCCGAGTAAAGAATACGCAACCCAACGTGACCTTTCTTTGGCCTATTCACCGGGTGTTGCTGACCCATGTATGGCTATTTACGAGAACCCAGAAGATGTGTATAAATACACCGCTAAAGGAAATCTCGTAGCTGTAATTTCCAATGGAACTGCCGTTTTAGGACTTGGAGATATTGGTCCAGAAGCAGGAAAGCCAGTAATGGAAGGAAAAGGACTTCTATTTAAAATTTATGCCGATATTGATGTTTTTGATATTGAATTAAACACCAAAGATGTAGATGAATTTGTACGTACTGTTAAAATTCTTGAACCTACTTTTGGTGGAGTAAACCTTGAAGATATTTCTGCTCCAGAATGTTTTGAAATTGAAGAACGTTTGAAGGCAGAGCTGAATATTCCCGTGATGCACGATGACCAACACGGAACAGCCATCATTTCTTCAGCGGCTCTTTTAAATGCTCTTGAATTAGTAAACAAAGATATTTCAAAGGTAAAAATTATTATCAATGGTGCAGGTGCCTCGGCCATTTCTTGTACGCGTCTGTATAATTCTTTAGGTGCTGAAAAGAAGAATATCTTTATGTTTGATAGTAAAGGCTTGATTCACCCAAGCCGCACCAATCTTGATGGTAAAAAAATTGAATTTGCCAACGATAATATGCCTGCCGAAACTACTTTAGCAGAAGCTTTAGTAGGTGCCGATGTATTTGTTGGACTTTCTAAAGGTAATATTCTCACTCAAGACATGGTAAAATCAATGGCATCTGATGCGATTGTTTTTGCAATGGCCAATCCTACGCCTGAAATTTCATTCGAAGAAGCCACGGCCGCTCGTGAAGATATTATCATGGCTACTGGACGCTCTGATTATCCAAACCAAGTAAATAACGTACTGGGTTTCCCATACATTTTCCGTGGTGCTTTAGATGTTCGCTCGAAAGTAATCAATGAGGAAATGAAATTGGCAGCGGTTCGTGCATTGGCTGAATTAGCTAAAAAACCGGTTCCAGATATTGTTAATTTAGCTTACGGAGAATCAAATCTTTCGTTTGGAAGAAATTATATCATTCCAAAGCCAGTTGACCCTCGATTGCTTACCACAGTTGCACCAGCGGTAGCAAAGGCTGCTATGGAAACAGGTGTAGCGAAATTCCCAATTAAAGATTGGGAAGCTTATGATACACAATTATCTAAACGATTGGGGCAAGATAATTCGTTGAAAAAAGCCATTAGAACGAAAGCGAAATTGAATCCAAAACGTATTGTTTTTGCTGATGCTGAAAACTTAACCGTATTGAAAGCAGCACAAGAAGTACAAGATGAAAAAATTGCCACACCAATTTTGTTGGGAAATGTAGCACGAATAACTCAATTATTGGATGAAAATAACATTGATTTACCATACGCTGAAATCATTGACCCACGTGCTGATGAGCAAGAAGAGCGATTAGAAAAATTCGGTGCGATTTTCTTTGAAAAACGTAAACGTAAAGGTTATAATCAATTTGAAGCGAAACAATTAATGCGTAATCGCAACTATTTTGGTGCGATGATGATTGAAACTGGTGAAGCTGATGCCATGATTGGTGGTATGACTCGTAACTACCCTGAAACCATTCGTCCGGCATTACAAATTATTGGTCGTCAGGAAGGAGTGAAAAAAGTATCAGGAATGTATATCTTAATGAGCCGTTTTGGCCCTTTATTCTTAGCCGATACTACGGTCAACTTTAACCCAACAGCTGAGGAAATTGTTGAAATCACTGAATTAGCGGCCAAAGAAGTAGAGAAATTTAATATCAAACCACGTATTGCATTACTTACTTACTCAAACTTTGGTAGTGCAGATGGTGAAGATGCACAAAAAATGCAAAAAGCAGTGGCTATTCTAAAAGACAAGCATCCAAATATGGTTGTTGATGGAGAAATGCAAGCTCACTTACCTTTTGATATTGATTTATTGAAAGAAAATCATCCTTTCAGTGATTTGGTTGATGGAAGAGCAAACACACTCATTTTCCCGAATTTATCTTCTTCAAATATCGCTTATAATATTGTTAAAGAAGTTGCTAATATTGATAAAATCGGACCAATTTTATTAGGTTTGAAAAAGCCTGTACACGTATTACAATTAGGTAGTTCTGTGCGTGAAATCGTTGATATGGTGGCTATTGCGGTAGTAGGAGCTCAAGGAAAATAACTTGATTTCCAGAAATATTAAAGCCTTGCAAATGATATTTGCAAGGCTTTTTAATGACACTAATAAGAACTCAACAAAAATATCTCTTCAAATGAATTAATTGTTGAGGAATTGGCTTTGAATTCCAATGTTCATGTATAACTAAGGCGGCTCCTAAAGCAGAAGCTTGGGCAATTTCTGAAGCAAATATTTGTTTATTCGCATACGATTCCGCCAATAAATTCATATAAATCTCATTTTTCGAAAATCCACCATCTACATAAATCTGCTTGGGCTTACTCCAACCCATCACCGAATTTAATGAAGCTACTTGCTGTGCCACTAAATCAAGCATAAATTGATGATAAGCTTCTTCATAAGATTTGAATAAATTAAGATTTCTTTCTACGAATGGACAATCTTTCAACAAACCCACATCAACGGTTTCGGGTGTTGCTTGTTTGAACTTATTTCTCAAAAACCACACCATCTCGTGGTCATATTTTACTTGCTTATAGTAATCTATTTCCTTGCCAAAATACTCAGCAAGATGTTTGGTTTGACGTTCATGTTCGTTTCCAGCAAAAAGACGTGCAGCTTTTACAGGATTTCCTTGATAATTGAGATAGCAAAGACAGTCTTTTTGTAGCTCGGCATCAGTCAATGGTTCATCATTAAAAGGATTTAAACTTATGGCCCAAGTACCCGTAGAAAGCAGTATAAATCTTTCATCAAATGATTTCAAGTAAGGCACTAATGCAGATGAACTATCATGAATACCTACACCAACGGCAATACCTTCGATATTTGTTGCAACATTCGATACCGAAGGCTTTTGTTGAATTGAATGTATATGTTCTGATTCAAGCCAAGTATGATAATCTTTCTTCTGAAAGTCCCAAATGGCTGTATGACAACCAACACTGGTTATCTCTGAAACAGGTTGTTTTGTAAATAAATAGCTACAATATTGAGGTAAATGCAGCGAATATTTGATTTGATGAAAAATGCTTGGTTTTGATTCTTTCAACCAATAAAGTTGTAATCCAGAATTCAGCATGCCTAGTTCAGGAGATGCAGTTTCTGTAAAAAAACCCGATGAATACTTATCTGTAAACGCTTTACTCATTTGGCGAGTAAACGGTTTAAGGTAATTATACAATGGTGTGAGCGGTTTCCCTTCAGAATTCAAATGAACCAAAGTAGCACCGTAAGCGGAAAAATTAAGACCAACTACCTCATAATCAGGATTTTGCTTAATACTTTCAAGCGTTTTTTTAAGCCAAGAACTTAGTTGAATTAAATCATCACAAGGAAAGCCATCGTCGTCTAAAACTTCTTCAAATTGCGATTGTTCTTCTTTTACTATTTGATAATCCTCATTAAAAAGAAGTAATTTCTTATTGGTTTTTCCAATATCAAAAACGGCACAGACTTTCATGAAATAAATTTGAAGCTTATATGAGTAGTTTTATTTCTAAAAAAATATTGCTGTAAAAATACAAATTTATATCATACCTACAAGCCTGTGCCCTACTGCTTTTAAACAAGAAAGCCCTACATTTTCTTTGCAGGGCTTTCAAATTAAACTTTAAAAAATTACAATCTAAAGTTTTTCAAATTATATGTAAAAGTCAACATAAAATATCTCGTAAGCACTTGATTACGAGCATCTTCAATGTAAGCCGTCGAAACATTTCTAGCAATACTATTATTTTGTTTCAAAATATCAAAAACATTTAGTCTAATTTCAGCAGCTTGTTTTTTCAAAAATTTATACCCAAAACCAGCATTCCAAAGTGTAAAGTTTTGATTAAACCCTGAACCTAGACCAGAATACGCCTGATTTAAAACTTCAGATTGTAGCAAAAATCCTTTTCCAAACAACCAGTTAATTTTGAAAGAGGTATTTTGGAAAACATATTTTGTATTGAGCGAAGTTTGTACTGAATTTCTAACAATACTGTAAGTTGGCGTGTATGAAAGCGTAAAATCAACTTTTTCACTCAAATTACTACTCAAAACAGCCCCACCATTAATTCCGTAAGTATTAGTGAAACTTTTTACGTTATTAATCATATTGGGATTTTTGGCATAACTTACCCCGGCACTTAAGTTTAAATTCGACTTAATTTTTGAAACAGGAATACCATAACTCATAAATGTTCGGGCATTTAATGCTCCGTCGAGGTTAATTGGTTTTGTTAGTTGAGAACCTTTAAAAAGTGTTATTCCAGGGGCTAAAATATAATCTTTATCTGCTATGAATGTTGATTG
The DNA here is from genome assembly GCF_000263195.1 of Emticicia oligotrophica DSM 17448. Classification (GTDB taxonomy): domain Bacteria; phylum Bacteroidota; class Bacteroidia; order Cytophagales; family Spirosomataceae; genus Emticicia; species Emticicia oligotrophica. The sequence goes on along the minus strand of NC_018748.1, from coordinate 3,938,262 downwards.
AACAATTGAATTATTCGCGTAAGTCAAATTCAAAAACATCATAATATTTTGAGCGGTTTTAGCATTTGTAATACCATATCTAAACGAAAGATTATGACTATAATCTTGTTTCAAATCTGGATTTCCTGTAGATAGCTGCGTTGGATTACTATTGTTAATTACTCCTTGTAACTGGGTAACAGATGGAGCATTGGTATTGGTACGATAGAAAATTCGAAAGTTTGCATTATTCGTAAAACGATAATTAAACATGGCATTTGGTAAAATACTATTAAATGCATACTTAACATCCTGTGCAATTGGATAGGTTTGTTGACTAGCTAATTGTGCATTTTGGTAGGCCGCTCCTAATGTAAAAAATCCATTTTTACTTCTCAAACGATAGCTCATACCCGTTCGGTTCGTCAAATACGTATTATCAAAAACACTACTTAAAGAAGTTTTTAGAACACTATATGTAAACAGTTTTTCATCGTAAGCATTTACTTCTCTATCAGAATTACTAAGTGTGTAGTTCACATTATGGTCGAATTGGAGTTGACCCATTTTTCCAACTGGTTCAGTGTAAGTTACTCCAATTGACATACGATTACTATTGGTTTGTGAATTTGTTTGTTGATTAACCAACTGCGTTGTATCTCTTGGAGTAAAATATCTACTAATAGAGTATTGTGCTGTAATGCCCGTTTGGTCACTGACTGTACTTCCTAAATTGACTGAAAATGTACGTCCATTTTTGGCAAAACGATGACGAAATAATAAATCACCCGAAAAATTAAAACCATTATTTGAAGAGTTTCGACTTGTAGCATTTGTATTGATTGTCTGACTATTCAAGAAAGTTCGGCTCGAAAGCGTGGATAAGGCATCGTTTCCTTGCCAGCTAATTCTTGGCGTAAAAACAATAGAATTATTTTTATCAATAGTATATTCTAATCGCACGTTTGCACGATGATTTAGATTTTTATTTTGTGTAGTGCTAGTATCATGATACATTTGAGGTACAGAACCCAAATATTCACGAGAAGTAATACTTTGATTACCATTATTGGCTGCATTAAAGAAATAACTTGTTGAAAGTTTTACTTTTTTACCAAGATTATCACTATAATTTAAACCTATTGAAGTAGTTTTTGCGATTCCAGGTTGTTGACCGACCATAAAATTACCAGCATCACCACCGCCACCGCCACCTTGGCCACCGCCAGCACCTCGTGGCCCTGTTCCGCCACCTCCTCCACTTTGTGGACGCATACCACCTCCACCACCTTGGCCACCACCAAAACCACCCATACCTCCGCCACCAGAATTACCTAGTACGCCTAAAATATCTTGGTTAGAAAAGTTTTGTTGGTTAATGTTGTTAGATAAACCAATGATAGTCAAGCGTTGGTCTTTCTTGAAAAAATTAACACTTGCACCAGATTGATAGCGTTGGTCATCGCCTGCACCAGCATAAATTTTACCAAACTGCCCATTATTTTTATTTTGACGAGTAGTAATATTGATTGTTTTTACAGAATTACCATCGTCAAACCCTGTAAACTGTGCTTGTTCACTCAAACGGTCGAATACCTGAATTCTATCTACTACTTCTGCAGGTAAGTTTTTTAGAGCCAAAGCTGCGTCATCGCCAAAGAATTCCTGACCATCAACGGTTACTTTCTTTACTTCCTCACCTTGTGCTTTTACAACCCCATTTTCGATTGTAACTCCCGGCATTTTCTTTACCAAATCCTCAACCGTAGCATCTGGATTTGTTTTAAAAGCACTAGCATTATATTGAATTGTATCGCCTTTTTGTTCAACTCGCACTTGTTTTTCACGAACCGTCACTTCGCCGAGTTGACTAGCATTTTCTGATAATTTTAAAATCCCTAAATCTTTTAATCCATTTCCGAGCGATACCCTTGTTTCAAGATTAGCGTATCCAATTGAAGAAATTCTGAGTTTATAGTTGCCAGTTTTTAAGTTGCTCAATTTGAAAGCCCCATTAACATCGGCCAAAACTCCTTTACGCAGTGTAGAGTCTCGTGCATTGATTAATAATATACTTGCTCCAGAAACACCTGTATTATCTTGAGCATCTTTGACAACTCCGGTGAGTTCTGAGTTCTGTGCAAAGACAGAAATACTAACTATTATCAAAGTAAACGTCTGAAGTAACAGCTTTTTCATATATTTTCAGCTAAAATCAATTTTAAAATCAAAACCAATGTTATCAATATTCAATTGATTAGACATATTGAATAAAGCTAAAGTTTATTCTAAAAATTGACTTAAACGACCAAAAGGAGAGTTGTGTAGATAAATCTTTTATAATTGCCCCTTTCTAATCATCAATTGTTTGATAAATCATGCGAGTGAACAGAGCTTCAGAGCCACCATCTAGTGCCGCTTGAGTTTGTTTCATAAGAATCATGATAATTTTTTCTTTTGGGTCAGCCCAATAATTTGTATTAAAATAGCCTCCCCAATTAAATCTTCCAGCACTTCCATTTCCTTTTAACTCACCTATTGGACTAATCACACTAAAGCCCAAACTAAAGAAACTTTCGCCTTTTGGCCCACCATATAAATCGCCCGTCTGATTGGTTGCTGTCAATAAATTCACGGTTGTTCTGCTCAAGAAACGTTTACCATTCATTGTTCCTCCATTAAGTAGCATTTGCAAAAAGGTAGCATAATCTTTTGCTGTTGAAGAAAGACCTGCTCCGCCCGAAAAGAACGTTTTTGCACCTGTAATTGGATAATTTGGGTCGTAAAAGGTTACAGGGAAACGCACCCAAGTCTTTAAGCTATCTGGTTTATGAATGTAAACTAAACGCTCTTTTTTTGATTCAGGAAGATAAAAATAGGTGTCGTTCATACCTAATGGTTCAAACAAATGCGTCCTCAAATATTCATCAAAAGGCATTCCCGATACGATTTCTATAAAATATCCTAAAACATCTAAACCCTCACTGTATGTAAACTTTTCACCCGGATTGTGGTGTAATGGAAGCTTAGCTAATTTCTTAATATTATCTCCAATTTTGACGGGATTAGTTGTGAATAAATCAACAATTCCTGCTTTTTTGTACATAGCCTTAAAACTTTCGTCACCATCAATAACGCCATAACCAATTCCAGAGGTATGAGTAAGCAAATGCCGAATAGTAATTTCAGATTTAGCTGGTTCGCTAGTATAGGTTGTATCAGAGAATCGGAATGATTTTAAAACACGAGGATTTTTAAACTCTGGAATAAACTTCGAAATAGGGTCGTCTAAAGAGAATTTACCTTCTTCATACAACATCATCACTGCTGTGGATGTAATCGCTTTAGTCATCGAGGCAATTCTAAAAATATCATCAACCTTCATGGGCCTTTTAGTCTGAAAATCAGCGTATCCGAATGCCTTTTGGTAAACAATTTGTCCATTTCGAGTAAATAAAGCCACCATACCGGGAAGTTTATTTTGCTCAACTAATTGACCCAAAGCGTTATCTATTCGTTTAAGTCTTTCAGAAGATATTCCTACTTCTTCAGGATTTTTAGCAACAGAAAGAGGTTTAGAAGATACCGAAGAAGTTAGTTGAGTTTGAGCATTTGATTGTATAAAAACAAGTAAAATGCTGAGCAATAGATAAATTTTTCTCATGAACTTATGGGTTGAATAAGATAAATAATACTACTATTAATAATTATCAGAAAATATTAACACAAAAAATAATTGAATAAAAATTCACTTACTCTCTTCTTCGGAAATTATCTAAAACTATTGCCGTTGCAATCCCCACATTGAGTGATTCTGCCTCTCCGAACCTTGGAATGGTTATTTTCTTAGTAATTAATTTTTCTACCGACTCTCCTATTCCATTGGATTCATTTCCTAAAACAATATAGCCACTGCTTGGGAATTGGAAATGATGTACATTTTCTGAATCTAAAAAAGTACCAATGATTTCAATATTCCCCTTTTTAATTAACCTTTCGAAGTATTTTGATAGTTCGGTATAGTAAATCTTAATCCTTGTAAAAGAACCCATTGATGCCGCAATAACTTTGGGGTTATAGAAGTCAACTGTTGAGTCAGAACAAATAACTTTTTTGATGCCATACCAATCGGCAATTCTAAGAATTGTACCAAAATTACCAGGGTCACGAATATCATCTAATACCAATACGAACTCATCTTTTTCAGCAGTAAGAGGTGCATTATGACGCATTTTTACAACTGCCAATGCCGCATCATTACTTTGCAGCGTTCCATTTTTTTCAAGTTCTGCTTGTGAAATCTGCTCTACTGATATTTTTTCAAGCTTTTTTTCGTTTTCTGCATAGAACTTAGGTGTACAAAGTAATAGTTCTATTTCCAAATCAGAGTTCAATAATTCTTGAACACTTTTAGCACCTTCTACTAAAAAACGTTGATGTTCTTGTCGATATTTTTTTATTTGCAGAGATTGAACGTACTTTTGTTGTTGTTTTGAAAACATTTTATTTGAATTTACTATTTTAGGGCGGTTGAAACTAAACTTTACTCAACTGACAAACAAGCAATTTATGATTTTGAAAGTAGTCTCATATCTTTTTTATGCATTGCAAACATTTTTTGATAGAAAACTCATTTACAAATCTTTAACTATTTGCTCTATTGTTTTGTTGGCTAGCTCTTGTACACCAAAAGTACAATTAGAGCGAGATGAATATCGTCTGAATAATTTTGAGTTCAAAGGTAATAAACAAATCTCAACTGAGGAACTCGACCTCCTTATTCCTCCTACGCAAAGACCTAATCGTCGAATTTTATACTTACCAGTAGCTCCTTATGTAGGATTTTATAATTTAGGCAAATCATTTTATCGTGACGAAAAAATTAATAAAAGACTAAAAAAATGGCAAAATAGATTAGAAGTATTACCTAATCCAGAAATCTACGATGCTAAAATTGAAAGAAAACGAAAACGCTTTCAAAATAAAATCAATATTTTTAAAGACAGACTGGAAACCAAAGAAAATTGGTGGATGAAAAATATTGGAGAAGCTCCTGCCATAATTACTGAAAATGCCATCAAACGCACGAGCAGTAGTATTCATGATTATTTATACAGCAAGGGTTATTTCGATAATAAAGTTAGCTACAAAATAGATTCAGTAAACACTAACAAAAGAGTAAAACTAACCTATTTGGTAGATGAGAAGAGTGGTTATCGAATTGATAGTATTAAATTCAATGTAGAAGATATCAAAATTGATTCTTTATTGAAAAAATATCAATCAACGAGTTTACTAAAATCAAATAAAAATATTGATTTTGGGAATATTGATGCCGAAAAGATTAGAATTGAATCATTTTTTAAGGAAAATGGCTATTTTAATTTTATCGCTAAAAACTATATCAGTGTTGAGATTGATACAACCGATTATATCAAAAGAGGATACAAAGTAAATCTAGGCTTAAATATCAGAAATCCGCTGCAAAAAGAACAACATGAGCAATTTACCCTCGAATCAGTTAATTTTATTTCAGCCGATGCTTCATCTGATAATTCACTTAAAATTGATACGACGAATATTGAATTAAATAGTATTAGATATACATTTATTGGCAAGAAATTTCCTGCGAGAATCTTAGATAAAAAAATTCTTATTCGCCCTAATCAACTTTTCAAGGCTTCTTTGGTGAATGAAACTAACCGCCAACTTTATGGTCTCGACCAATTTGCGTTTGCGAATGTAAGGTTTACTCAATTACCTGAAAATAAATTGAGGGCAGATATTATTGCTCCAACAAATCCAAAATATACCACAGCCTATAATTTTGACGTCAATAATATCAACAACATTTTGGGCGGTGGAGCTAGTATTTCGCTTCGTGCTCGCAACTTGTTGAGTATGCTTGAAACAACAGAGTTGGGTCTTCGTGCCAATCTTGAAGGTCAACCTGGTTTAGATTCTACCACTCAAAGGAGTCGTGAATTAGGGGCAAATTTGGCCTTAAATATTCCAAAAATTATCTTCTTGGGTAAAATTTCTAATTTATTAAGCCTAAAAAGCCCACGAACACAATTAGCCTTGAGTTTTAATAATTCTAAACAAAGACTATTTGAAAGACAGGTATTTCGCCTAACAGGAAACTATTCATGGCAACGCTCAAAATATGAAACTATTTTAATTTCTCCGTTTGATATTAACCTAATCAACACACCATTTAAAAGTGCTGCTTTTGAAGAAGTTTTAATCAATAATCCAAATCTAAAAGTACTTTATGACCCGCAGTTTGTTTCGAGTATTAATGCAACATATATCTTCAATAACCAGCAACAGGGCAAAAATACACGTGCAAAATATTTTAGACTATTTGTAGAATCGGGCGGAACTACCCTTAATTTCTTCCCAAATAAAAATCAAATCAAATTTATTGATAATATTTTTCCATTAGATACTCCAAAAAGGGCATATTTTCGATTCGTAAAAATAAATTTTGATTATAGAAGATACATTCCTATCAATCAACGTGATTCTTGGGCATTTAGGCTAAATATGGGTGTTGCTCATCCTTACGGTCAAAACCGAGCAATGCCTTTCGAGAAAAACTTCTTTATTGGCGGACCAAATAGTATTCGAGCATGGCAACCTCGCTCACTCGGACCAGGTTCGGCAGCAGGTACAACTATCAACAATCGTTTTTCACAACAACCCGGAGATATTATCTTAGAGTCAAGTGTGGAACTCCGAAAATATATGTTCAGATTTATTGGAAATTGGAATTTAGGGCTTTTTGTAGATGCAGGTAACGTTTGGAAATGGTATCAGATTGAAAGTAAATATAATCAAGCAAATTTTGATTGGGGAAGATTTTATAAAGAAATTGCGGTTGGTACAGGTGCAGGAATTCGTTTAGATTTAGATTATTTCGTGGCAAGAATAGACTGGGGCATAAAAGTTTTCGACCCTGCCAAACCAGTAGGGCAACGCTTTGTTTTAGACGAACTCAAACTAAGCCGAAAACAAGAATATTACCCAGCATTGAGATTTGCCATTGGATATCCTTTTTAAATTGCTAGAGTATGTGACTTTAGTCATTTTGAGTTTAGTAATGTTCGTATTTATTTGTAAATAAATCAAACTAAAATGACTACTTATTATATCGTCGGGGCAATTATTATTCTACATTTCTTAATAGGATTTGGCTATTTAATTTATAAAATTGGCGGACCAAAGAAGAAGAATTAATAAAAAAGACTTCTCTGATTGAGAAGTCTGAAAACAGCAAAATAAAATCTTTAATATATGAAAAAACTTTTCGTTGTATTGATTATCATTTTAGGCTTCAATAAAGCCAATGCTTCACTAACAGATAGTATAAAAGTTTTAGATTTTAAACCTTATAAAATCAATTATCCAAGTAGTTGGCGACTAAAAGCTAATTGTGCAGCCAATGAGTGCACGATTCTTGCACCGGGCGATACCCTTACATGGCCTGATACTTACACAGAAAGTATCAATCTCACTTTCAATCCATTACCTTCTGCCAGCTATACAGTTGACAAATACACGGCATTTTCTATTGATTATCTACCAAAAGTTGTAAAAAATTTCAAGGTGATAGAAAAAAAGAAACTAAAGTCAAATGTGATGCGTATCACCTACACTGGAGAAAAAGATACTTTTCAACAAACATGGAGGCAATATTTTTATGTAAAATCAAGTAAAGTTTATATTGTAACTTTTTCGGCCGAAAGTAAGAAATACAATTATTATCAGCCTTTAATTGAATCATTTTTGAATAGTTTTACGCTCAAATAAATTTAGGCACTTCTTTTTCGATAATTTAGAATGGCTAGTACATTAAAGAAAATGGCAAAAACTACAATTGCTGCAAATTCTGGTAGCATATCTGCAAAGCCACTTCCTTTGATAAATACAGAACGAATAACTTTCACAAAATACATCGGTGGATTACAATAGGCAATCACTTTTGCCCAACTTGGCATACTCTCAATAGGCGTGTAAAGTCCGCTCATGAGTACAAAGACCATCATAAAAAAGAAGGCAAAAAGAGTGGCTTGTTGTTGCGAATCTGAAAAAGTACTTAAAAGTAAACCTATTCCGAGCACACTTAATAGGTAAACACCTGAAAATAAATAAACTATCAAATAAGAACCTTGCGGGATAATTCTAAAAATAGCAAAAGCCACCAACATACCTATCGTTACGGTAATCATTCCTAATACCCAAAATGGTATAAGTTTACCTAAAATAAATTCGTGTTTCTTAATAGGAGTAACATTAATTTGCTCAATCGTGCCTATTTCTTTCTCTGAAACGATATTCAAACTTGCAAGAAAACTACCAACCATTGTAACCAAAATGGCCAAAATCCCAGGCACCATAAGCAAATGATAATCAATGTGGGGATTATACCAATTAGCATTTGTAATCAGGATTTGTGGCATATCATTAAACCTAGGCATTCGAATCCATTCTTCACGAATTTCATTATTGAAATCATTGATAATTTGGGTAGCATAAGATGAACCCAAGCCTGCTTTGGTATTACTAACGGCATCGGCCGCTAAAGCTAAAGTTGCCTTATTTTCTTTGATTAAATTACGTTCAAAATGGGTAGGAATTGTTAAAATTAAATCAGTTTTTCCATTACCAACATTTTCCAGAGCTTTAGCATATGAATTATCATATTGCACCAATCTAAAATAGCCCGATGAAGTAAGCTTTGTTATAAGTCTTTTTGAATAAGTTGAATGGTCTTGGTCAATTACACTAATTGACAAGTGTTTTATCTCATAATCGGCAGCTAATGGAATAATGATGAGCTGAAGAATAGGCATGATAAACATCATTCGGAGAATGGTTTTATCTCTAAAAATTTGCCTAAACTCTTTTTGTAATATAAATGAAAGATTTCTCATGTCAATGTTGAATTAGTTTCTTCAGACTTCGGAAGATTTTCTTTGAAGCCTAATCATTAATGAATCAAATTCCCTTAAGGATTACTCCAATCTAATCTTAAATTTCTTCATGGCTACTGCCAAATAAAAAACAGTCATGGCTACTAATATCAAGGTTTGTTTCCAGATAAACTTAATGCCTAAACCTTTCACCATTATACTACTAACAATACTGTAATACCATTTTGTTGGAACGAGATTACTTATGATTTGCATAGGTAATGGCATATTCTCCAGCGGAAACATGAAACCGCTGAATATCAAAGCGGGCATCATTAAACCTACCAATGATATAAACATGGCGGTTTGTTGTTTGTCAACCAAGTTGGAAATCAATAATCCGAGTGAAAGTGTAGTGAAAATAAACAAGATACTTTCAGCTAAAAGCAGGAATAGATTTCCTCTCAACGGCATTTCAAGAACAGTATAGGCTAAGAGCAAAATCAATAAAACATCAATAAAACAGAGCAAAAGGTAAGGTATTGCCTTCGTTATCACTACCATTAATGGACGCATAGGCGAAACTAGTAAAATTTCCATCGTACCTTTTTCTTTCTCTTTTACAATAGAAACTGAAGTCATCATTGCTCCCAACAGCATCAGAATTAAGGTCATTACACCGGGTACAAAGTTGAAACTACTACTTAGTTTAGGATTATAGAGCATACTACTTTCTACATTAATTTGATAAGGTAGTTTTTGCTCGCCAAACAACTCATTCTGATAATCACGTAAAATTGCCGAAGCATAGTTAATCATGATATTTGAAGTATTCGGGTCGGTGGCATCTCCAACTAATCTAATTTGTGCTTGATTGTTATGAAGTAAACCTTCACGGAATTTTGGTGGAAAAATGACAACCATTCGAAGCTCGTTTTTACGAAATGCTTCTTCGATTTGACTTTCACGCGTTAGATTTTTTGTTACTGAGAAATACCTACTTTGGTCAAAACGATCGGTTAACAACTGGGTAGTTTCATCATGAGATAAATCTAGAACACCAATATTTGAGTTTTTTACTTCGTTTGATAAAGCAAAACCAAACAAAAGCATCATCATGACGGGCATTCCAAGCAAAATCACTAAACTGCGAGTATCGCGAAGTACATGCCAAAATTCTTTGCGTATAAATGAAAAAAATAGTTTCATATTTTGATTAAAGGTCAACTGGAAAAACCAGTAATATTGTATGTATCACCTTTGGAGAAATTCAATTTATAAGGGATTTAATCTCCTCGCTTGGCTTGACGAGCTAGTTTCAAGAATACGCCTTCCATAGAATCGGTTTCAAATTGTTGTTTGAGATTATGTGGGGTATCAAGGGCAGAAATCGAACCATCAACCATTATCGAAACACGATTGCAATATTCAGCTTCGTCCATATAGTGAGTAGTTACGAAAACTGTAATGCCCGAATCGGTAGCTTCATAAATCATATCCCAAAATTGACGACGAGTGATTGGGTCAACACCACCCGTTGGTTCGTCTAAGAATACAATTTTAGGTTGGTGTAAAATGGCCGTTGAGAAAGAAATTTTTTGTTTCCAACCCAAAGGTAAAGAACCAACTAACTTATCGGCCTCCTTCTCCATTCCCAATCGATTAATCAAATCATTTCCTTTTTCTTTCAATTCTTTGCGGGAAAGTCCATAAATCCCGCCAAAAAACTCAATATTTTCTTTAACGGTTAGGTTTTCGTACAAAGAAAACTTTTGACTCATATAGCCAATGTGTCGTTTGATTGACTCATTTTCTTTGTAAACATCATAACCAGCTACCTTTGCCTCGCCCGAAGTTGGCGAAAGCAAGCCGCATAAAATACGCATGGCGGTAGTTTTGCCAGCACCATTCGCTCCTAAAAACCCAAATATTTCTCCCGATTTTACTTCAAAACTGATGGCATTGACGGCTGTAAAATCTCCGAAAGTCTTGGTCAACTTATTCGTTTTTATGACAATTTCTTCGTTAAGCATCTTGCATAAGTTTTATAAAAGTATCTTCAATATCTGGATTAATTGCCTCAATAGAAATATTGGAATGTTGGTGCTCAGTGAGGTATTCACTTAAGTTTTCAATGCTTGATGAGGCATTTTTCACCTGTAAATGATGATGTTGACCAAAAGCAAAACAAGAAACAGCATCGGGATAAGCTCTCAAATCCTTCAAAAGATGATACATATTATCGCTGCTAACTGCCAATAGATTTTGCTTATTTTTAGTTAAAATTCCATCTAATGTATCGACATCCAAAATCTTTGCATTTTGAATTAAGGCAATTCTATCACAAAGTTTCGCTTCATCCATATAGGGCGTAGAAACAATTATAGTAATTCCCCGCTCCTTCAATCTTCCCAACATTTCCCAAAATTCTTTTCTCGAAACTGGGTCAACACCCGTTGTGGGTTCATCCAAGAATAAAACTTTAGGTTCGTGAATCAAGGCACAACAAAGGGCCAACTTTTGCTTCATTCCACCTGAAAGTTTGCCAGCTAAACGCTTTTTAAAAGGTTCGATTTGCACATATATTTCTCGAATCAATTCGTAGTTTTCTTCAACGGTAGTACCAAAAACAGTTGCAAAAAAGTTTAGATTTTCTTCAATACTCAAATCTTGATACAAGGAAAACTTACCCGGCATATAGCCCACAATTTGCCTAATTTGCTTGAAATCCTTCACCACATCATAACCTGCAACTATTGCTTTTCCCGAATCAGGAATCAATAAGGTGGTTAAGATTCTAAAAAGGGTTGTTTTACCTGCACCATCTGCACCGATAAGTCCGAATAATTCGCCTGATTTCACTTCAAAACTTACCCTATCTAAGGCTTTTACAGTGCCTTTATCGTAAGTTTTAGTGATATTTTCAATAATGACTGATGACATAGCGGCTTGGTTTAAAATTTCACTTCACCATACATTCCTATCTTGATGAATCCATCATTTTTCACTTTAATTTTGGCTGCATAAACCAAATTTTCACGTTCATCTTTGGTCTGAATGGTTTTTGGAGTGAACTCAGCTTTACTTGAAATCCAAGTAATAGTACCTTGCATTTCTTTGTAAGCATCTTTTCCATTATCAATAAAAATCTTCACTGGTTGATTAACCTTTACTTGTCCGAGTTGTGTACCCGAAACATAGGCACGCAGTGTCATCGTACTTAAGTCAGCAATCTTATAAAGTGGTTTACCCATACCTGTCATTTCATTCGATTCAGCATATTTTACTAATACCGTTCCCGCAATTGGATTAATTACTTTACAATGTCCTAATTGTTCGTCAATTTGAGAGACACGTACTTGCAAAGGCTGAGTTTCACTTAAAATTCCACGATTTTGGATACTAATTTGTTCTTTCTGCGATGAAATTTGCTGAGAAATTACTTCAATTTGACTTTGAGTGCTTGTCATTTGTTTCTTCAAAATTTCAATTTGACCCACAATGTCATCTAATTGCTTAGTTGGTGCAGCCTCTGCATTGACTAAGTTTTGAAGACGTTTACGTTCTTTTTCTAATAGAGTTAATTGTTCCTTTTGGGTAGCTAAAACAGCTTTTTGGGTTTCAATTTGTTTTTCTAAAATTTTCACTTGTGGAGTAGCCTCATTTTGTTTGAGTTTTAGAGCCGCAATACTAGCCTCTGTTTGAGCTTTTTGAAGGTTGATATTCTGACAATCAACTTGTCCAACCTCCTGCCCTACTGTTAAGGCATCACCTTCTGTTATATTTAACGCCAGTAATTTTCCATTAGATTCTGACGAAATTATAACCTCTTCTGCTTCAAAAACGCCGGTGGCATCGAAATCTGTTTTTGATGAATTACAAGCCGTAATGCCAAGAGTCAAGGCCACGGCAAAATATGTTTGATAGATTGTTTTCATTGTATGTTTGCTTTTAGCGAATGCTTAGTTTCCTTTCAAAATTTTAATATTATTGATAATCTGCATTTGTTGAATTTGGTGTAAACTCAAATTTTGTTTAGCTATTGATTCGTTATCTACCTCTGTTATATAATCGCTCACGGTAATCATGCCGTTTTCAAGTCGATTTTCAGCAACTTTTTTCATGTATCCACGAATTTCAATCAGGCGTTGGTCTTCTTTGATTTGATCTTGAAGTTTTAGAAAATCTTCGTTCTGAGTGGCCAATTTCAATTGAGTTTGCTGTAAGAAAAGGGCTTTTTGTTGCTCAATTTTCTCTTTATTGATATCAATTTGGCGTAAATCTGATGTTTTGGTTTTCAAATAAAAATTTGAAAGTGGAATACGTAATGAAACTCCACCGATAAAATAAGTGGCAAAATCTGGAGAAAGCATATTCAAACCTGGACGACCATAACCACCCGTGGCAAAAAGATTTAACTTAGGAGCATATTTCGATTTTATGCCTAATTTATTTGCTTCTGCTAATGATTTTTGTGCATCAAAATACTTTAATTCTGGACGGTCTATACCTGCATTTTCAGCCATTGCCAAACGAGGTTCTTCTAAAACTGTATTTTCTAAAAACTCTTTTCCTGTTAAAATTGAAAGTCCTTTTAATGCGGCTAATTTTCTACTTTTAATCTCTCTTTGCTGCTGCTTTAACTCAATTAATCGAGCTTCAAGCATCATTAAATTGCTTTTGATTGCCGTTCCATTGTCTAAGTTTGCACTTTGCTTTTTTAGTTGGCTTTCAATGTCATTTTTAATGATTTCAGTATTTTGAAATTGTTTTTCTGCCAATAAAATTCCAAAATATAGGTTAGAAATTTGCTCACGAATCAGATACAAATTGCTTTCAATATTTCGAGAATCGGCATTTGCAGATGCAGTTGCTATTTGTTTTTGACTTTTGGTTAAGCCACCGTCCCAAACTGTTTGAGTTACTTCTAAAGTTGCCTTATATTGGTCTTTAGAAATAGTAGGAACCTTAATATTGGGCAATGAAATGGGCAAACTTGTTACGGCCGATTGCCAAGTAGCTTGACCACCCACAGAGGTTTGTGGTAGATAATTTTTATTCAATGCTGCTATTTGCAAGGCTTCAGCCTCTGCAACCAATGGTAAAAGTTTAGCTTGAGGATTATTTCTTTCCGCCAAATCAATACAAGATTGCAGCGAAGTTTGCCCCGAAACTAAGAAACCCTTCAATAGCAGCACGAAAGTAAGTAAAGTGCTTAATTGTTTCATTTCTTGAAAATTGTTAAAAATTTGTAAGATTCGATTGATTATTTCTATTCAATCAAAAGTAAATCAACTATTAGGAATAAGAATGTATTTGATATATTGTTGAATTTCAGCAACTCTAAAATTCATAAGCATTTTGAACTGTTCTTCATCAATTTTGGTAATTTCTTTAATAACAGGCCTTGCCATAAACGGAAAAGCACACATACTAATTATTGAAATGATTAGCTGAATCGGATTTACTTCCCTTACCTTCTTTTCAGATAAATCTTTCATGTAAAGTTCAATTAGTTTTTGATTGAGAGAAACAGGGAGTTTCTTAATAAAATCCTTTCTATCAGCTCGATTGATAGTTGACATCACAAAAAAAGGCATATAAGGATTATCTGCCAGAATCGACACATATTTTTCAATAAATGCACAGATTGTTTCATAAAATGAAAGATTTTGGCCAAATAATTCCTCCATCTTCGGAAACATCACACTTATTTTCTTTTCAAAAATATATTCAAATAAATTATCCTTTGAACGAAAATAATAGTGTAACAAAGCCTTGTTAATTCCTGCCAAATCAGCAATATCTTGCATGCGAGCGTCGCCGTATCCATCTCTCAAAAATATCTTTTCGGCAGCTTCTAATATTTTTTCTTCGGTTTGGCTATTTTGTTGTTTCATTGAATTAACCAATTAGTTTAACTGTTTAGTTAAATTTAATACAAACGTATTATATAGCAAGCAGGTGCACAAATATTTATTCAAAACAATTCAATAAAAAGACATGAAGCGGAAGAAATAACGTCTAAATCAGAATTTAGAAAATTTAAGATTATGCCCAAAATTATAAAACTACAAACTTCAGAAATAAAACCCCTAAAAGCCCCATCACTGAAACTAGTATTTCCATGACTGACCAAGTTTTAAGGGTTTGGCTCATAGAAAGTTGAAAATACTCTCGAAATAACCAAAAACCAGCATCATTTACATGGGAAAACATCATACTTCCAGCTCCGATACTGAGAACCATTAAATGAGGCTCGGTATGAGTAGAAGCCAAAAGTGGCAACATAAAACCAGCGGTGGTGATACCCGCCACCGTTGATGAACCCACCGCTACTCTGATGATAGCAGCCATTCCCCAACCTAAAACAAGCGGGTGCATGGATGAATTCGACATCATATCAGCAATTGATTGACTTACTCCCCCATCGGTAAGGACTTGTTTTAAAGCTCCAGCCCCACCAAAAATCAAAAACAGCATAGCCACATCTTTAATAGAATCACCAAGTAAGTTAGATACTTCAGTTAATGATTTGCTTTGTTTAATACCTAATAAATAGATTGCCACCACCACTGCAATAAACATACTTGCCACTGGGTCAGCTAAAAAAACAAATAATTGATGAATCAATAAATCCTTGGAAAAATAAGGTAATAAAATAGATGCTAAGCTGATTAAAATAATTGGCAGCAGAACTGTAAAAAAACTGCTGAAACTTGAGGGCATTTGCTCATCGGTTAATTCTGGAGCGATAAAAGATTTGTTCGGCAAAACATTATATTTCTTTATAATTGCCCCGAAAAAAGCTCCCGAAACTAAGATTGCTGGAATAGACACAATTATACCATAGAAAAGTGTTAGTCCCATATCAGCATTAAATTGCTTAACTAATGCCAATGGAGCAGGATGAGGAGGTAGATATCCTTGGGTTACTGAAAGCGAAGCCAACATTGGAAGAGCAATATAAACTGCCGAAAGTTTAAAACGATAGGCCACCGTAATTGCTAAAGGAGCCAACAGCATAAAGCCAACCGAATAGAATAATGGTAAACCTACAATGAAACCAGTAACCATAAATGCCCAACGAACACGACTTGTACCAATAACCGACATCATTTGCATTGAAATTCGTTGTGCAGCACCGCTTTGGGCTACTAACTTACCCAACATGGCACCCAATGCAATAATCGCTACAATTGCCCCTAAAGTACTTCCTGTTCCTTGTTGAATTGATTTTAAAATAGCTTCTGGGTTCATTCCCAACGCAATACCTGCCCCGAAAGAAACCGTCAAGAATGCTAAAAAAGTATGAACTTTAAAATATGAAATCAGTAAAATAAGCACTAACAGACTAATTACAGTTACTAGCAGAGGCATGATTAAATTTATTAGGTTGAATGAAAAAGCAAAATAGTAAAAAATAACCATCTATCATATCAATTAGTCGCCTGTAAAACATTCCTTCAAAAATTTAAGTTATTTTAAACTGACAATCTGTCAGTATTGTTGTACTTTTGCATTACAATTATCGCTAATTGTACAATTACCAATTATTTCATTGGCAAGTATTCAAAATAAAACATGGAATTAGTTACAAACTCATTAAAGATTCTCAACGAAGAAGATAAGAAAGACTTGGATGTGGCTCGCATTAGCGAAGACGAAATCAGTACGGCAAAACGCAAACTTTATATTGAAAGTTATGGATGCCAAATGAACTTCGCCGATAGTGAAATTGTGGCATCTATTCTAAGAGAAAATGATTTTGCTACCACCTCAAAAATCGAAGAAGCAGAGCTTATCTTACTAAATACTTGTGCCATTCGTGAAAATGCCGAACAAAAAGTTCGTCATCGTTTGCAGCACCTTGTTCCGATGAAACAAAAACGCAAAAATGTAAAAATTGGCATTTTGGGCTGTATGGCCGAGCGTTTGAAAACGAAACTTTTGGAAGAAGAAAAAGTGGTTGATATGGTTGTGGGTCCCGATGCCTATCGTGATTTACCAAACCTTATTAATGAAGTTGAAGATGGACAAAAGGCCGTTAACGTATTTCTTTCTCGTGAAGAAACTTATGCAGATATTACCCCTATTCGATTAGATTCTAATGGAGTTACCGCTTTTATTAGTATCATGCGTGGTTGTGATAATATGTGTAGTTTCTGCGTGGTACCTTATACCCGTGGACGTGAACGCAGCCGTGACCCACATTCTATTGTAAAAGAAGCAACCGAATTATTTGAACAAGGGTACCGTGAAGTTACTTTATTAGGTCAAAACGTAGATAGCTACAAGTGGAAGTCAACAGAAACGGCTCAAGAAAATATTGTTACTTTCGCCAATTTATTGGAAATGGTAGCTTTAGTAAATCCTGATTTACGTGTACGTTTCTCTACTTCACACCCAAAAGATATTACCGATGAAGTACTTTATACAATCAAGAAGTACGATAATATCTGTAAATACATTCACCTCCCAGCACAAAGTGGTAGCAGCCGTATTCTTGAGCTAATGAATCGTACCTATGACCGTGAATGGTATATAGGAAAAATCGACCGCATCCGTGAGATTTTGGGTGAAGAATGTGGTATTTCTCAAGATATGATAGCTGGTTTTTGTACAGAAACAGAAGAAGACCACCAAGATACGCTTTCATTGATGGATTATGTAAAGTATGATTACGGTTATATGTTCGCCTATTCTGAACGTCCAAATACACCTGCTGCTAAAAAATTACAGGATGATGTTCCAAATGAAATCAAGAATCGTCGTTTAGCCGAAATCATTGCCAAACAACGAGAACATTCTTTGGAACGTAATCAAATGTCTATCGGAAAAGTTTATAAAGTTTTAATTGAAGGATTTTCAAAACGCTCGAATGAACACCTTTCTGGAAGAAACGACCAAAATAAAATGATAATTTTCCCTAAAGGAAATCATCAAAAAGGTGAATATGTAAACGTTATGATAACTGAATGTTCTTCAGCAACTTTAATCGGACATATCGTAGAATAATCTTTGAAAATAAACCAATAGCTAAAGGCAAAAAGCTAAAAGCTAAATAATAATGAGTACAAATACAGAATTACAGTCGGTCAAAAATCGCTTTGGCATCATCGGAAATGCCCCTGCTCTCAACCACGCACTTAGCGTGGCGATTCAGGTTGCCCCTACCGATTTGACTGTACTGATTAATGGAGAAAGCGGTAGTGGGAAAGAATCATTTTCAAAAATTATCCACGCACTAAGTTCACGCAAACACGGTCCTTTCATTGCTATCAACTGTGGAGCAATTCCAGAAGGAACCATCGACTCCGAATTATTTGGGCACGTAAAAGGCTCATTTACAGGGGCAATTGATGATAGAAAGGGTTATTTTGAAACTACTAATACGGGTACTATTTTTCTGGATGAAATTGGTGAAATGCCCGTAGGTACGCAAGCCCGCTTACTTCGTGTACTTGAAAATGGCGAGTTTATTCCAGTAGGTTCTTCAAAAGTGAAGAAAACTGATGTGAGAGTGGTAGCAGCTACCAATGTAAAATTACTTGATGCTGTTGAACGTGGGCGTTTCCGTGAAGATTTATATTATCGTTTGAATACTGTACCAATCAATGTTCCTCCATTACGCGAACGTGGATATGATATTGAATTGCTTTTCAGAAAATTCTCAACTGATTTTGCTGAAAAAAACAAAATCCGTCCCGTAGAATTGACTGATGAAGCAGGGCAAATGTTGATGAATTTTAGGTTTCCGGGAAATATTCGACAGCTAAAAAATATTGCCGAACAAATTACTATCCTAGAAGTAGAACGCTTAATTACACCAGAAATTTTATCAAAATATCTTCCGCGTGAACAATCGAGTGGCCTACCAACGCTTTTGAAAGGTCTGAATTCAGAATATGATAACGTCTCAGAAAGAGATATTCTTTACAAGGTTTTATTTGACATGAGAAAAGATATGACTGACCTCAAGAAGTTAGTTTTATCACTCATGCAAGGGCAGGCCAATGGCATACCTATGAATAATGATATGATTCAGCAGCATCAAGATTTATTTAGAGGTATTCAAGAAGAAAACATGGCCCTTATGCCGCCAACTGTTTATACGCCTCCTCAAACTACCAATAATTACCCAACATTTCAACCAATTGAAAATCAAGGTGTTATAAAAATAGATAGTCTTCAAGATGACCGAGATAACGTAGAGGATATCTCTCATGAAACTGAAGAAAATTCTTATTCACTGGAAAAGCAAGAAAAAGAAATGATAGTGAGGGCCTTAAAGAAAAATAATTTCAAGCGAAAATATGCCGCACTTGATTTAGGAATTTCAGAACGAACACTTTATCGAAAAATCAAACAATATGATATTGAAGATGAGTAATTTTTTAATGAAAAATAAAGAATGGAAGATGAAGAATGTTAATGATATTTTTTTCAACAAAAAATTAGCCCTTATTCATTATTCATTATTCATTAGCTTATTATTTCTCAGTTCTTGTAAAATTTATTCGTTTACAGGCACAACACTTTCCAAAGATTTGAAAACTATCACCATTCAAAACTTTGTAATGAACACCGCTGGTGGGCCTGCCAATTTAACGCTTACTTTTACAGAGAAATTAAAAGAATATTATCAGCGTAATACAAGTTTAAAACTCAAACCTAATGATGCTGATTTATTACTTGAAGGAGCTATAACAGGTTATGAATTAACTCCCGTATCAGCAACGTCGGGTGATAAAGCGGCACTTAACCGATTAACCATTAGAGTAGAAGTAAGGTTTTTTAATGCAAAAAATGAAGATGAAAACTTTGAAAAAGAGTTTTCGTTTTATCAAGATTTCCCGCAAGAACAAACCCTTGCTCAAGTGGAAGGAAGTTTAGTACCGAAAATTATTGACCAATTGGTACTAAACATTTTTAACGATACCGCAGCTCAATGGTAATTTATTTATGTAAAATGTGTAATATATAGTTTTTAATTATACATTATCCACTAATTGAAACTATGCTTGATAAAAATATTTTTATAGAATACTTAAGTAATCCATCAACGTTATCGCTAAATGATATCATGTTGATGGAAAATGCTACTAAAAAATTCCCCTATTTTCAACTAAGTTACACACTGATTGCAAAAGGAATTTATTCAAAAGCCCCCGAAATTGCACAAGATGCGGTAAGAAAAGCGGCTATTTATGCTTTAAGTAGAAATGCCCTAAGAAAAGTGATTGAAAATGATTTGGATTGGAATAGTGTGCCTAACATCAGAGTAGCTGAATCAACTACTGAAAGTAAATTTTCACCAAATATTATTGAAGACGAATTAAAACGCGAGAAATTGGAAGAGGAGTTAATAGAATCAATTGCAAAACCAGCACTAAAAAATATTCAAGACGAACAATTAGCCCTAATTGAGCAATTTATAAAGAAAGAGCCTCGTATTCAACCAATTAGAATTGCCAATAACAACGAAGAAGTTGAAGACCTTAGCGAACACAGTACAACGCTCAAAGGCCCATTATTAACAGAAAGCTATGCCAAGATTTTGGCACGTCAGGGGCGTTTCGACCAAGCGATAGAAGTTTATCATAAACTTTTATTAAAAAATCCAGAAAAAAATGCTTACTTTGCGGAAAAAATCGCCGACCTGCAAAAGAAGATGTTGTAAAGTAACAATCAATCTTGAATTATAAGCAATTCATTATCAACACTTTAGCAGAGTTTTCGTTTTCTTATTTAAAGAAATTATTGCAAGAATATCATTCATATTTAATCATTTATTGAAAAAATGTACACTACAGTTTTAGTTTTAATGGTAATTATCGCCATCTTATTAGTTTTAGTGATTATGATTCAAAATCCTAAAGGCGGTGGTCTTTCGAGTGAATTTGGTGGTGCAGGTGCACAAATGTTCGGAGTTCAACGTACAGGAGATATACTTGAGCAACTTACTTGGGGCTTTTTTGCTTTCATTATTGTAGGTGCTCTTACTGTAGGCATTTTTGCTGATAAAACTGGTGCTTCTGCCGAAGATAATGGTTTAAATGTTGAAAAAGCACAAGCTCGTCCAACTGCTCCAGCGACAACTCCAGCAGCAGCTCCTGCAACTGGTAACACGCCAGCCGGAACAACTCCAGCTCCAGCAGCTCAACCAAAGTAAGATTCAATTAGTCTCAAAGTAGACTTATTATTGATACATAAAAAAAGGAGTCATTGATGACTCCTTTTTTTATGTGGTAGTTTGAATTTTCTTTGGTTTATCAAACCGTTTTTTATTGAACGAGCCTTTCTTATTCGGTTTAGAGTTTCTATTTTTCTTTCTTCCAAGCGAAGGATTGTATTCAGGTGCTTTACCAAAACCTAAACTTTCTGTAATATTTAACTTTTCAACTTCTCGTTCTAAAAGCTTTTCAATATTTGCAACCCTATATTGGTCTTTTTCGTTAATAAATGTAATGGCCGTACCAGTTGTTTCTGCTCTAGCAGTTCTGCCTATTCTGTGAATATAATCTTCTGCATCACGAGGTACATCAATATTGATAACTAAATTCAAATTGTTAATATCAATACCTCTTGAAAGTACATCGGTGGCAACCAATACTTTAAATTGTTTATTCTTAAAACCTCGTAATGACTCTTCTCTTTCTTCTTGTGAAATATCAGATGAAATTCCTTTAGATTCAATATTATTTCGGTTGAGACTTCTAACAACTTTATCAATCATTGATTTCTGAGAAGAAAAAATAATGACCGATTCCGCTTCAGTATTTTTCATTAAATGCAATAAAAGAGGAAGCTTTTGTTCGTCGGAAGCCAAATAGAATTGTTGGTCAATACCCACCGCAGGTTTAGAGACTGATAAACGAATCTCTTCTGGAGTTTTTAAGATTTTATTGGCAAAGTCTCTAATTTTCTTGGGCATTGTTGCCGAAAACATCAAATTTTGTCTTTGAATAGGTAAATGCTTGATGACAAATAAAATATCTTCTGCAAACCCCATATCAAGCATTTTATCTGCTTCATCTAAAACTAAACACTTTAAGTTTTCAAAATTTATTTCACCAGTTTTTATCTGAGCCATTAATCGACCAGGCGTAGCAATAATGATATCTGCTCCATTAACTAAGGCCTTGCGTTGTTGATTCCAATCTTCGCCTTTGCCACCGCCATAAATTGCAATACTTGTTGCTGAAACGAAATAACTAAATCCTTCTATTTGCTCATCAATTTGTTTAGCTAGTTCTCTCGTAGGAACTAAAATTAACGCAGTAGTATAATCACTTGGATTACGAGCAATGAAATCTAAAATTGGAATTAAATAGGCCGCTGTCTTACCCGTGCCTGTTTGGGCTGAAGCAATTAAATCTTTACCAGAAAGTATAATAGGAATAGCTTGTTCTTGAATAGGGGTAGCCTGCAAATAGCTCATTGCATCGATACCCGATAAGACATCGTCGTGTAGGTTAAATTCGTTAAATTGCAATTTTTTTAAATTTGGGATATAAATGAAATTTTTTCTATACAAAAGTAATATAAATTTGGAGTTATGCAAGAAAAATTAAAGTAATCAGCTAAGCCATAAAAACAAAGCCCAATGAAAATTTCACCGGGCTATAATTCATTTATAAGAGGTAAATAATGGGCTAATTCTATACTTTTTTTATTTTATTCTCCAGTTCAATTACCATTGGTACTAAAACATGGTCTTCAATAATTGCATGCTTTCTCAATTCAAGTTCAAATAGTTCAACTTGATTTAAAAAAACTTTATATGGTAGTGGGGTTGAATCATCGCTTGAATATTGAAGGATAATTCTACTAACCTCTTTAAGTTCATCTTCTATTGGCGAGTGGCCATCAATAAATTGTTGGATTGAAAACGCTGGGTCAAGGTCTAGTTTTTCAGCACAAACTGGCTTTACTCTTGAAGCAACAATCACTTTACGAATGTATGGGAATAATTGTTTTTCCTCCATACGTATGTGGTCAACTAATTTATTTTTATAATCGTTAAAGAAAATCGCTAAACTTGCTAATAACTGATGGCTTTGCCCATATTTACTAAAAATATGTAACAAAGATTGTTCAATTTCTGGAAGTTTTTTATTCAAATAATACTGGTGCGTTACCTGCAAATAATTAAGTATATCTTCGATTGAAAACTTTTGTAATTTCTCAAACGGAAAATCCTCATCATCGTTGTATAAATCTAAAATTAAGTCAAGTAGTTCATGATTCGTTTCCAATTGGTTGAACTTCTTCGTTTTCGGTGCAGTGTCCAAACGCTCAGTGATTAACTGAAGCATTTTAGAATTATCAATGAGGTCGTTTACTGTTGTCATATCTTTTTTACCTGTCTAAGATTCGAGTAGGCAAATCTATTAAAATTGACAATCTTAAAACATGAGGGATGTCATAATTGAAAACTGATTATTTCATGACAACTAAATAAGTTCGCTTACTAAAAAATCTCCTTCTACGTTTCCCACTTTTGGCGAATATTTGAATACAATAAATTCTTTTGTTCTTCTTAAATGCTAGTAAAATAAAAAAGCATATTGAGTAAAAACTCAATATGCCTTCATTAAATTTATCTACGATAAATTAGTTTGCTTTAAATTCACCCGATGCACGAAGTTCAACTTCTTCAGATACAACTGCACTTGGCATAGCACCTACACCGAAATCAGTACGTTTTACTGTACCTGTAGCTTTAAAACCTACTAATTTCTTACCATCGCGTGCCGCACCAGTACCAACTAAAGTAAGGTCTAAAGTAACTGGCTTCGTAACACCTTTTAAAGTAAGATTTCCTGTTAATTTATATTTCTTAGGACCAGCAGCTGTAATACCAGTGCTTTTGAAAGTCATTGTTGGAAACTTTTCAGTATCAAACATATCAGCCTTTTGTAAGTGACCATCACGCATTTCTTGATTGGTAGTTACTTGCTTCAAATCTGCTGTTAAATCAAAAACTGCATCTGAGAAGTCTTCTTTAGATGAAGTAATTGTAGCATCAAAGCTTTTGAAAACGCCATCAACTTCTGACATTAATAAGTGTGTAACTGTGAAAGTCATTTTAGCGTGAGCTTTGTCAAGCGACCATTTTTGAGCGAAAGATGAAACTGAAGCTAACAAAGCAAAGGCAAGAAGAGTAATTTTTTTCATTTTAAATTGTTTTTTTTGGTTAATACTATATACAAACAGACTATACTTAACAAATGTAATTACATTTAATGTATAAACAAACCCTTTGTGACTTATTAACAATCTATTAACTAAATAGATTTAATAGCCTTTAAGATATTGTTTCTTTAAACAAACGTAAAGTTCGCTCCCAAGCAAGTTTTGCTGCTTCTGGATTATATCTTGTAGGGGCAGTATCGTTATTAAATGCATGATTTGCACCCTCATAAATATAAATTTCATGTTTAATTCCAGCCGATTTTAGTGCTGCTTCATAAGCAGGAATTCCAGCATTCACACGTTCATCTAAACCACCGTAATGCAATTGTAAAGCCGCTTTTATTTTAGGCACATCAACAGCTTCAGCTTGACGCCCATAATATGCTACTGCTGCATTTAGTTTCGGTGAATTTACAGCCAATTGATTGGCCATTCCCCCACCCCAACAAAAACCAACACAGGCAGTTTTACCATTTGACGAAGAAAGTGAACGTAAGTAATCCAATCCTTTTAAAAAGTTGTTGAGATTCTTTTGTGCATCTAGTTTTCCGAATAAACCGCGTGCTTCATCTTCATTAGATGGTGTACCTCCAAAGGGTGAAAGTGCATCAACTCCCAGTGCGATATACCCTGCTTTTGCAACTCTACGTGTAACATCTTTGATATGAGGATTTAACCCACGGTTTTCATGAATCACTAAAACAGTCCCAATTTTTCCATTAATTTTCTTAGGCTTAGCCAGATAAGCTTTCATTACAGTTCCATCGCCTTCGAAAGATACCTCTTCAGTAATGATATCTTCATCGTCTTCGGCAATAGTAACTGCATTTGAATAATTAACTTCTAACAAGGGCAAAACTGCAAGTGCAGCGGCAGTACCCCCTGTAAGTTTTGTTAAACGCTGCATAAACTCGCTTCTTGAAAGTGGTTTGTGCGTGTACTCGTCGAATAGGTTAATAATTTCTTGATTCATAGTTTTTTTAGGAGAAAATTTATGTTAGTACGAATGTAATATTAAAATAGTTGTTTTGGGTTCTTTTCCTTTTAAAAAGAAGGGGCTTGGATAATATCACAAGCCTTCTAATTTTCAACCTAATCAAAATAAAAATCTTTTATATAGCTTTTTCATAATAGTTTTGGAATAATCTACCCCAAAACTATCATAAAATAAGTCGAACTTAGTTATTATTATCACCACCAGACTTCACATCATCATTTTTAACTTTCGATTGCTTCGCTTGCGTAAACTTCATTTTACCAATCTTATAACTGAATGTTAATTTTACGTTTTGGTTATAAAGTTTATTAAACATTTCTTGATTGAATTGTGGCGTAGTAAGTGTACTTCTCATGGTCATTCCAAAGAAATTTTCTGCCGCTAAACCTAAACTTCCTTTTTTGTTAGCAAATTCTTTTCTAACACCAACAGAATACATACCCATACCACCTTGCGTTCCTTGAAGTTGTACACGGTTTCCTCTAAATCCACCAAACGCCTGCACAGCCCATCCTTTATTCAAAGAAATTTGTGATTGTAAACGTCCACTTACTACAATACCTGAATTACTGATTTTAGAAGAAAGTCCGTTCAAGCCAGTTTGTTGTCCTTCTAAGTAGTTATAGAAAATATCAACACCACCATTAATTGTCCATTTTTGAGTTAAGAAGAAGTTTCCGAAAATATTTGTTCCAAACGTTTGTTCTTTACCAATATTTTGGAAAGTAGTAATAATAGCTCCAATAACTGTATCTGAAGGCATTGAAATACGAGTAATAGAATTATTCGTTTGTCGGCCAAAAAGTGAAATATTCAGATAAGTCTTCTTTATATTAGTACTCAAGCTGAATTCAACATTATTCGAAACCTCTGGTTTTAAACTTGGATTTCCAACTGAAATACTTTGCGGGTTCGAAGCATTATAGTTTGGATTTAATTGCTGTAAACCTGGGCGTTGAATACGGTTATTATAAGCCAATTTCAAAGTCGAGGATTTCCCTACACTTTTCGAGATATTTACGCTCGGTACTAAGTTTGCATAAGCTGGAATAGTAATTTTTCCTTTTTGGTCATTGGCGTCAATAGTTGTGTACTCATAACGAGAACCTGCCTTAAAGGTCAATTTATTCTTCGTTGTATATGTATATGAGATATATCCTGCTGCAATGCTTTGGTTGTAATTTAATAAACCTGCCGGGTTACGTGCATCCGTTGAAAAAGAACCAGTTGGATTGGCGATCAAATATTGATAATCACTGTTTACTTCACGTATTACAGTTTTCAAACCAACTTCAAACATTTGATTTTGCTTGATTGGCGTTTGAAAATCTGTTTGCAATGTCATTTCATTATTAAAGTTTTTATTTAGGTTTTTCTGACGACTCACTAGTTCTTGCGAATTACCCAATAAATCGGTGAAGAAATTATTTGTCAATTTATTTTGACTAAATTGCCCTGAAACTGACCATTCTTGAGATGGTTTGAATGTTCGGATATAATCAAGATTAATATCTACGGAATTTGATAAATCACGGCTATCAACATTACGGTAGCTTGTAGAACCCAATACATTATTTGAGTATTGGTTAATCGTAAAATCTTGATTACGACTAAAATTTCGAGTACCAAAAGCAATTGAGGCTGTTAGAGATTGATTTTTAGCCAAATCATAGTCAAAGCCTAAATTATATCTTCCGAACAAACCATTGTCAAAAGCATTAGCTGATTGATTGGTAAGTGTAGAAACACCGTTTCTCAAAGTAGTTTGGTTGAGTGTTACATCTGATTTATTATAAAATGCTCTTCCAAATCCACCTAAAGTTACACCAAGTTTACCTTGGCGATAATTTCCGTTTAAACTTAAATTTGAACCGCGAATACCCACACCCGAGTCAAGATTTAAAGTAAGCCCTTGTAAAGTTGACTTTTTCAAAATAATATTAATGATACCACCCGAACCTTCAGCATCATATTTAGCTGATGGAGAAGTAATTACCTCAACAGTCTTTATTAAATCGGCAGGAATCATCTTTAAAGCATCGGCAATACTACTTGCTACAATTGTAGAAGGCTTATTATTAATCAAAACTTTGATATTCGAAGTACCACGTAATGAAACATTACCATCTAAATCTACTGAGAGCATCGGAACTTTACGAAGAATATCAGCCGCATCTCCACCGCGTGATGTGAGGTCTTTTTCTGCATTATAAACCAAACGGTCAACTTTTTCTTCAACCATTGCTTTTTCAGCAGTAACCGTAACTTCATCTAATTGCTTTACACTTTGAGAAAGTTTAATTACGCCTAAATCATTATCTTTGCCTTTCTCTACTTTCACTTCTATTGATTTATCTTTAAAACCAATAAAAGAAATTACCAAATTATATTCTCCGGCAGCTACACGATTCATAGAAAACTTACCTTTTTCATCGGCAATTGTACCATCGACAACTTTCTTAGTTTCTTTACTGTATAAGGCTACGTTAGCAAACTCAATGGCGGTAGAAACACTTTCATCTACAATAAAACCAAATACTTTAGAATTTCCTTTTGGGGCATTTCCCTCAATATTAAAACTTGGAGCTTTTTGTGTAGTTTGTGGACGACCATTATTATCGCCTCTTTGACCACCCATTCCACCAGGACCACCGGGGCCAAACTGTGCTAAAGAAACATTCGCTGTTATTAATGAAGCACTGAATAATGCGATTAACTTTTTCATATATTTATTGATTAGACTTTTCAGATTTCTTTGTGTAAAATAATTTCTGCAACAAAGAAATAATAGAAATGTGATACTATTTTTATAAATAGATAACCTAGTACTTCAACTCGACAACTCGGCCAATAACTCGACAATACCGAACTGCCGAATTGTTTGGTGTGATTATCGACAATTAGTGCCGACTTATAGAAAATTGTCACAAAATAGCTTTAAAATGGTGAGTTTCACTTGCAAAAAATCAGTTTTTTAAGCAAACTTTGAGTATTATTTATGAATATTCAATGAGTCGTTCATCTGAGTTTAGTCTAAAACAAGGAAAAAATGCAGAATCTCAATCAACGTAGTTTATTACAAACCAATCGAATCTTGCTTTTGCATCTTTCTTTCTGGGCATTATATTATTCTTTTTTCTTTTACCAAATTACCTTTAGCCGACACGGTGAAGAACCCAACTACCTACGTGCATTTTATGATGCAACGAGTCAGATATTTTTTATGGCATTGATAAGTTATTTCAACTATTTCATTTGCCTCCCAAGGTTTTTAAAGTATAAGAATTTAGGTAGATACGTTATAGAATTTATAATACCTTTTGCCATCATCATTATTTGTCATATTTATCTCAAAAGATATATTTATCTTGAAATCAAGGAAGCAAAGGGATTTTTATACTCTTCGAAGTTTATTATCCAACACGCCATTGGAGCCATTTTTATTGCCATTTTTATAGGTATGCTTCGATTCGTGAAAGACTGGTTTGAATTAGAAACTAAAAAGAATGAAATAGAAAACGAAAAACTTACTGCTGAGTTAAGATTCTTAAAGGCCCAAGTAAACCCACATTTTTTATTCAATACACTCAATAACCTTTATTATTTAGCGATGATAAATTCGCCAAATACTACTGAAGTAATTGAGAAACTCTCGCAAATGATGCGTTATATGCTTTATGATTCCAATTACCCGAAGGTATCATTAGCTAAGGAAATTGAATACATGAAGAATTATATAAGCCTTGAAAAACTACGATTAGATAATCAAGTGCCTATCAACTTTGAAATTGCAGGAAATCCAGATGAGGTTCAAATTGTGCCACTAATTTTTATTACTTTTCTCGAAAATGCCTTCAAACACGGTGTTAGTAATAGTTCTACTAATGCTTATGTAAACATTTCCATTAATATAGAAGGACAAGAATGTATTTATTCGGTTGAAAACAGTAAATTACCAGCGAATTTGGAGACTACCAACGAAAAATCTGGAATTGGTCTTCAAAATGTAAGCCGACGACTAGACTTAAGTTATCCAAATAAATATGATTTGGAAGTAAATGAAGATGAGAAAAATTATAAAATTGTATTGAAACTAAATTTGGCTTGATAATAAAATCATGATGCTAACTTGCATAATTATAGAAGATGAGCCACTGGCGAGAAATCTAATGGAAGCCTACGTAAATAAAGCTCCTCATCTTCAATTGTTGAAATCATTCTCAAGTTCGTTAGCAGCATTAGATTTTCTTCGCGAGAATGCGGTAGATATTTTATTTTCAGATATTCAAATGCCCGAAATTACTGGTATCACTTTACTGAAAATTCTACAAAAAAAACCACTAGTTATTCTTACAACCGCTTACTCTGAATACGCCATAGAAGGATACGAACTCGAAGTATTCGACTATTTATTGAAACCCATCAGTTTAGAACGATTTTTAAAAGCAGTTGAAAAAGCAACCATTCGTCTAACAGCGGCTCAACCTGTTCTACAAGAGAAAGTTATTCAGGAAATAACGGTAAATGCTGAAAGCAGCCAATCTTTTATATTTGTAAAAGATGGAACTAAATTAGTGAAGGTTCGGCTCAATGAAATACTTTACATTGAAGGTTTAAAAGATTACGTCAGTATTCATGTAAAAGAGCGAGATACTCCCAAAGACGCTCCAACCAAGAAAATTGTCACGCTACAAACAATGAAAAGTTTAGAAGGACAACTTCCCGAAAGCCAGTTTATACGCATACATAACTCCTACATTATTGCTTTTGATGCCATTGATGCCATAGATAAAGAAAAGGTACAAATCGGAAAAGCTTTTTTACCTATAAGCGATACCTACCGCAAAGCATTCAAAGAATTTATTGAGAAGAAACAGGTTTCTTAAATTTGTCATCATTATGGCTCCTAAGAATACTACACTTTGGCATAATTTAGGTCTATAAAGTTTTGTCTGAGAATCAGTTCAAAAATAAAAAGATACTCAGACAAAGAACTACTTTATCAAATTATCACTTAAACTTTGCACTCAAAGTAATGATATTTGCCACCATTCCATTACTTCGGTTATAGTGCCCGTAGCGAAGTTCGGCCGTATTCCAATGCTTAATTCCTAAGACGCCGTCTGGCGGAGCAATTCTTATACCTGCTCCCCAAAAAGCACTTCTAAAATCAGAAATATCGAAATCGGAAGTGTAATATGACTCTGTTAACTTGTGCGTGTTTATTGGAGCAAAATATTTTACCGCAGTTTGACTATTAAAGCGATAATGTGGTGTAACAGAAACAAATGAGGTAATTTTTATCGGAACTTCAAAGCTAACGGTATGAGCTTTCATTCCCCAATTATCTTGATAATAACGATAGAAAGAACGAATAATGAATCTATCTCCTAAGAAATAACTTGCTCGTAAACCAACAGGGAGTTTGGCACGAGTACCCGGTAATTTTTCTACTTTTAGTGTTCCATCAGTAAAATACACTCGGTGATATGGCGTACTCAAAAGACCCTCTTGAAAAGAAGGTTCGACAACCGCCATTACCTGTAAACGTTTATTGATAATTTGGGAAACCCCAATAGAGAGATTATATGAATTTCTACGTTTATAATCAATATTATTATCTCCTTCAGCTCCTGAACCATAACCATCAGGTCTAACCTCATAAGGTAAAATAACCGACCATGTATCGAAAAAAGCACCCAATTTTAAGCTTAATTCTGTATTATTATCTTTTGAAGATTTCGAATAACTTAAATTTCCGCCGTAAGATTGATAATCCCATTCTGTAGAATACGAAAAACTTGCCCCAACTGTGTTATGGGTTTTATCATTTTTTCTACTCCAAGATAAAGTTGGATAAAAGTGTGTATCCGTCATTGATGCTGAAGAAATCGAACGGGGGTCAATTTTATCAGAGGAAGCAGATGAGTAATAATCAACGGATGCTTCACCGATAATTGAATTTTTGCGTCCTTTTCTATCTGTAAATGACAATTTCAAATCTATCGAATTGGCAAAGTCAATCAATTTTTCTGTACCAATTCCACCTGTAACAGCCGAGTGATTGCCATCTTGATTATAGTAAGCCGAAACAAAGTTCACCTCATCAAGTTTTAAAGTTCTAAAGCCACTTTCTGCCACTGGCTTGGAGCTTAACTTATATTTTTTACTCGAAGTTGGAATTGAACTTTTACCAGTTTCAGTATTTCTGTTCTTAAAAATATATTTAGTTTCATCATATTGGGCACGAGCTCCGCTCAAAATGCCTACGTACAAACCAATAGCTAATGTTACTTTTTTCATAGGGGATTTTGATTTATAGTCGAAAAACTATCAACGACTATTCAAATTTAAATCATTGGGTCTAATTGATGCCCTTTAGAATTATTAATTACAACCACACCCACCACCACTTTTACCACCATTTGCACCTGAAGCCCCTTCACGATAAAGATAAAAACTGGTTTCAAATTTTTCTGCTTTGCGTGCGGCCAATTCCATTTCAGAATCATTGATTCGATTTTTTTGGTATTCTTTTACTGTTACGCATGAAGCCATAGACCCAAGTAGGAAAACCATCAGTGCTAATATTTTGATTGATTTCATTCTTATAAAATATTAATGTTAGAAGATGTATATATTTGATTGTCGTCGTCGATAATAATGCAGGCAATCCCTTTCATTTGATTGATAAGTCCAAGACCAGCATCAACTCCAAGAACTGTTATGGGAGTTGCCATAGCATCAGCAAGTTCGGCATTTGGGCAAATGATGGTCACACTTTTTATTCCTGACACGGGATAACCTGTCTTTGGGTCAATCGTATGTGAGTACTTTTTCCCATCAATTATCACAAACTTTTCATAATTCCCTGAAGTAGCAACTGCCACATCGCTAATATTAAGAAATGAAAAGGCCTGATTTTGAGCATCGGGGTCAGCCACCGCAATTATCCAAGGTTTTCCATTGGGTTGATTTCCCCAAGTAGTTAAATCACCAGCAGCATTGATAATTCCACTTTTTACTCCATTACGAATCAACAATTGTTTCGCTCTTTCAGCAGCATATCCTTTACCAATTCCTCCGAAACCAATTCTCATCCCTTTTTCTTTCAAAAACACCGTTAGATTTTGAGAATCTAAAATTACATTCCTGTAATTGATGAGTTTAATGGTTTCTTTGGCAGTTTCTGGGTCTGGTAAAGCAGTCATTGTTCTATCAAAATTCCAAAATCTTTTATCAATTGAGCCGTAGGTGATATCAAAAGCTCCATCGGTCAAAACTGAAATTCTCAATGAACGCTGGATAATATCAAAAACTTCTTGGTCAACTTTTACTGGCATAATACCAGCATTAGCGTTAATCTGATTAGTTTGGCTATCATTGTTGAAGGTAGTCAAGAGTTTTTCAATTCGACTTACTTCTGCAATGGCTTCATCAATTTGCTGTTCGGCCCATTGAGCATCTTCCTCTACAACCGTAATCGTAAACCGATTACCCATCAAGCGGAGCGTCTTATGATGAACATTATTTCTTTGCATTTACAATCGACTGAATTTCTTGAATAAATGCTTCAGTTGTAATTCCTGCTGGGTAACCATCCCATTCTTTCACGACCTTTCCTTCTGAATTAACCAACACAGTAAAAGGAAATTTACCTTCTTGATTGTATTTTTCTGCTAATGCCTCGTTTAAAGCGGTTTGCTTCTTATCCAATTGATTTTTTTTGAGTCTCGGGAAATCAGCACGAACAAGTGCCAAATTGGTAGAAGCATAGTTCAAGAACTCCTGAGAATCAAGAATATCTCTTTTTAACTTAATACAAGGTCCACACCAATCAGAACCCGAAAAGTTTATTACAATATATTTGTGGTTTTGAATAGCATCTGCTTTTGCCTTATCGAAGTCACTTCCCCACTGTGGAGCTCCTTCAAGCAATATAAATGTTAGAAGAATGCTTAATAATTTCATTTGTTTCTAAGTTTAAAATTTAAAAATACTCAAAAATAATAGAATTAATAGACAACGAGGGTTTTACCATCAGTTGCTACTTTATAGACTGTTAAGCCAGCTCTTCCATTGCCATTTAGTCCAGCTCCAGTTAGTGAAAATCTCGCTCCATGTGCCGTACAATACCACTCATTATTGTAATAAATAACTTGTTTCTTAGGTTCATGCGAGCATACTACCGTTGCTGCAATATAAGTATTTGCTTTAGACAGTGCCACAACAATATTGCTAATAACCATATATCCGCCTACTGTCATTAGTTTGGCGTAAGTAGTTGAAGTTAAATCTAGTTTTAATTTAGTATTTGTAATTTTATTTAGTTCTTCCGTAGAAATTATTCCTGTTACATTAACTGGTGTAGTGGTTGTTCCAGTCGTGGTCGTACCTGTTGTTGTAGTCCCTGTATTTGATCCAGTAGTAGTAGTGCCAGTTGTTGTGTTTGTCCCCGTATTTGTAGTTCCATCGGGGGCTACCGTTAAAGCATTTACATATTTATCATCTTCTCTTACACATGAAGTGAGCAAGGTCATTAAAGCTCCACCACTAAATCCAAGAGATTTTAAAAATTCAAAACGAGTCATAACAGTTTTAGTTTACTTAAATAATGGTTATATTTATATTACGCAATACCTTATGATAAGGTGGGGTAAAATCAAGTTTTTTTATTAAAGACGAATTTGATTTTCGATTGGTTGACAAAATATTCTATTTCTTTTTACCTTCATCCAAAAACTTTACAAAATCTTCAACACTTGAATAACCCACAGGATTTACTATCGTTTTGCCGCTGGCGTCAACTACAGCATAATAAGGTTGAGCATTATTATTGAATTTAGTAATCTCCAAATCCATATTTTTATCACCAATGGTTGTTTTCAATTCATCATCGTACGAAGATTTATAATGTTTCTCTTTGGGTAATTCTTTCTTATCATCCACATAGAGCGACGCAATTACATAATCATTTTTCAACCTCTCCAAAACTTCTGGCTTAATCCATACATTTTCTTCCATTTTACGGCAATTGGCACAAGCATATCCTGTAAAATCAACCAAAACAGGCTTATTTACTTCTTGGGCATAGGCCAAAGCATCATCAAAATCACTAAAACCAGTCAGACCATGCGGCATTGGACGAAGCTTTTCAGAAGGAACACCCGCTAATTCTGATTGATTATCTTGAGGCGGTAATATTCCTGATAATAAATCAAGTGGTTTTTCTTGAACTATCCCCGGAATCAAATAAAAAGTAAACACAAAAAACAACATACTAAAAACTACTCTCGACCAATGATACGATTTGACCTTACTATCTTTAGGTAGGCGAATAAACCCAGAAATATAAAGTGCAATTAATCCAAAAATAACAATCCAAATCATAAGAAATGTACTTCGATGCAAAAGGTTGAAGTGATAAGCTTGGTCGATATTACTTAAAAACTTTAATGCTAAAGCAAATTCTGCAAAACCCATTACGGCTTTCATTTCGTTCATCCATCCACCTGATTTTGGCATACTTTTTAACCACTGTGGAAACATAGCCAATAGGGTAAAAACTAAGCCAAATGGCAAACCAAAGGCCAGCATTCCCCAAAGCGGACGCCAAACTTCACCTTGTGTCGCTAAAATTAATAATGAACCGACAAAAGGGGCAGTACAAGAGAACGAGACAACCACCAAAGTGAGTGCCATAAAGAAAATGCCTAACCAACCTCCACTTTCCGACATCCCATCAATTTTATTGACAAACTGATGGGGAAGAACAATTTCAAAAGCCCCCAAAAGTGATACTCCAAAAATGATAAAAATAACAAAGAAAACTAAATTTGGGAGCCAATGCGTGCTGATAAAATTAAGAAACGGGGCTCCAAATGCCATTGTTACAAATCCAATGATTGCAAAAACAAACATGATTGAAATACCATAAAACATGGCTTTACGAGCTCCGTCAGTTTGTTTCGTAAAGAAACTTACAGTCATGGGCATTATTGGATAAATACAAGGCATAAAAAGGTTGGCAACTCCTGCCAAAAATGCCACAGAAAGAAAACCGAGCAAAGACTGTTGTTCGTGCATGAGTATCTAATTATTTGAATAATTCGTTTAGGGAGCCTTTAATTTTAGCTCATAAATAATAGGGTAACAAGAGGAGAATTTGAATCAATAATCGAAGTGTTTTTTAGATTAGTATTTGCAAAAAGATTGCTTACCTGATTTAGACGAAAACATTTATTAAAATGGTTGCATGATATAGAAAAACTTCCTGAAAATTTCAGGAAGTTTGACCAATCACAAAAATAAAAATATTGTTTGTGTTATTCTTTTATCCGTGCTTTGGACCTTTCTTAGGTTTATGACCAAGTGAATCTAACTTTGGTGGCTTAGTTTTCAAAGAGTCTAATTTAGGAGGTTTTACTCCGAGTGAATCTTTTGGTGGTTTATGACCTAATGAATCTCTCTTTATACCTAAAGAATCCTTCTTAGGATGCTTATGCTTAGTTGAGTCGGCGGTAGCTGCAGATTTAATATCGTTAGCAATCGAATCAGGAGAGAGTGCTTCTTTATTACAGGCAGTCATATATACAGCCGCCATAACAAAAGCAGCCACAACTACTATTTTTTTCATTGGTATAATAAATTTAGAATTAGAAATGATTTTTACAGCGAAGCTTCAATTAGTAATTACTGAAATGAATGACGTCTGGGACGTAATAAATGGTTGCACGACTAATTAAAAATTTATTAATTATCAGTTTTCTTTTTTGATTTTTTTGATAAAGCATAATCAAAAATACCAAGTTTCAATCCAACATTCGCAGAAAAACCTTTATAATCAGAACTTAATCCATTATTATCAAAAGCAAATCGGTAATTTGCCCCAACAAAAATCTTTGCAAATCGCATAAGATTTGCCTCAGCTACCACTCCTGGTTGTACTACACTATAATAATTTTTCGTAAAATTATTTCTATCAGGAAACCGTCCTTGCGTACCATTAGCGGCATTTGGGTCAAAATTTGAATCAGGCATTCCCCTATCACCACCCCTGAAGCCATCATGGTGTTCACCAAACTCACCAAAGCGAAAGGCATCACTGGCTACGCCAAACATTAATGGAAATGAAACGTGAATAGCCGCATCAGGCATTACTGTATATTCAGTTTTTAGGCCCGCAAACATTCCATTAACATTATTTTGAGTACCTCTTACAGTACTATAACCTGTGAATCCTAAAGCTAATTTTTTATTAAACTGTAACATTACAGAACCTCCTGTTAAAGAAGTAAAAGAACCACCTACTTGCCCAAACTGATACTCGGGAGCCACATACAACCCTAAATATCTGAGTTTTAGGGGTGATTTTTTTCCAGAAAAAACTGTCCGAATAGACGATTTTGTTGAGTCTTGCCCTAAAACTGGTACTGATTTTATACCAATCAACAATGCCAATACAATCATTAACTTACTCAAGCGAATCATAGGTAATATTTGTTTAAATGAGAAATAGTGTTTGATAGGCTTTACGCTACAGAAAATAAAAACGTGGGGTTGACTCAAAAAAAATGTTTTTTTTTATTTATACCCCACCATTTTTTTAAGCGTAACGTAACTACCTTTACAATACCTTTCAAACCATCTAATTACATTGTTTTTTAAGAAAAGTACATTTTCGGAAGATAATCTAGAGAGCGTAATTAAAGCTTGCATTAATAATAATAGCCAAGCCCAACGTACGCTTATCAAACTTCATTTGGGGTTTGCTAAGAGTATCTGTTCAAGATATTCGAGCAATGACCAAGAAGTTGAAGAGATGGTAAATGATGGCTTTTTAAAGATTTTCAATAATCTTTCAAAATATGATGCTTCGCAACCTTTCAAAGCATGGGTTCGAACAATTATGATAAATACTGCCATTGATTATTACCGAGCAAATAAAAAATACCAATTACATGTTGCCATTGATGAAGTTGAAATTACTGATTTTGATGATGATGTCATTAGTAAACTTTCCACTGAAGAAATCATGAGTCTCGTACGCAAACTCACACCAATGTATCGTATGGTATTTATGTTATATGTAATTGAAGGATATAAACATAAAGAAATTGCCGAACAATTAGGTATTCAAGAAGGTACTTCAAAATCGAATCTTCAAGATGCTCGCATTAAGTTACAGGAAATGATTCGTATTCATTATCCACATTTATTTGATATTTACTCATCGAGAAAAAATAAACTCAATGAACACTGATAAATTTGATGAAGCCTTTCGACGCAAGGTTGAGAGTTTTCATCCACCATTTTCCGAAAATGAAGTTGACCGAATTCAAGGGTATATTACACAACATTTGCCTCTGAGTTTTTGGCAGAGATTTGGGCATGTTTTTACCTATTCGGTAAGCACATTATTAATCGTTTCGCTTTTAACTACTACTTTATATCAATTGAATGAAAATAAAATTTTACTAAATAAAATTAACGAATTAAATACCAAATTGGAGCAAAAACAATTGCTTTCAACCACTGCTATTCCGCTCAAAAAGAAAGTAATTGTTGAAAAAATTGACACAGTTTATGTTTTGAAACATATTAGAAAAGACGTTTTATTAAATGACCCACAAGAGATTAATTTTTCGGAAGACAATCTAAGTGAGACAAAATCAAACCCAATTAGTGAAGTAGAAAATAACAATGATAATTCATTTGAAAGTATAGAGGCTACTAATGGCTCCAAGAGTAATAAAAATGAAAACAGAAAAGTAGGTATTTTTGTTAAAACCCCTAAAAAAACGATTGTTAAGAGAAATATAAATTATGAGAAGGAATCTGCACAGGAGATAAGTAACCAAGGTGAATATACTCCTAAAAATAGCAACGTTACCGACAATGCAATTACTCTTGATAAACAAGTAGAAATTTCTAAACAAATCAATTTGAATGAAGTGAGAAGTAAGGGCTTCCTTCCTTTGAGCTTATCTTCTGCAACACTACTTAGAGAACCTATACTTAAATCATACGATACAAAAGCATTGGTAAAAAATAAGGAATTCAAACTGCCTTCCATCAAATTACCACCTCTCAAATATAGAATTGGTATTGGTGCCAATATGGATAACCAACAAATTGGAACTAGCATTTTGGCTGAATTTCTTTTAAGAAAAAAATGGAGTGTAAGCACCGGTGCTTCTGTCAATTTCTTGGGATTTGAGCATTTCGGGAATGAAGATGAATTTAAACGAAAAACAACCAAAGATTTTAGAGAAGAGCACAAAGTAGACTTTCCTGTTGGGGTTCCAATCGAAAACATTGAAGCTCGCCAAATTCTATTCCGAATTCCATTGTATCTCAATTATAGAATAGCCCTTCGAAATGATTTCACTTTCACTTTGGGTGGCGGAACTGACTTTGATTTACATTTACAAAAACTAACCTCATTTTCGCGTCATAATTATGATGATTCGCCAAGTGCCTTTTCTGAAAAAATTAAAGTAACAGCATTTAATAATTTGATGTTTTCTACAGGTATTGAGAAACGTTGGAAAAAATTTTCTTTACAGATTAGTCCATATGCAGCTTATCAATTTAAAACACTTACCTATAAACCCACAGATTGGACCTTCGGGATCAAGCTAAATAGTTTTTATCGAGTCAAATAATAATCAACTGAATGTAAAATACTACTTGCTTCGTAATTCTCTTTAC
This sequence comes from Emticicia oligotrophica DSM 17448, assembly GCF_000263195.1. GTDB lineage: Bacteria > Bacteroidota > Bacteroidia > Cytophagales > Spirosomataceae > Emticicia > Emticicia oligotrophica. Next base: position 3,899,454 of record NC_018748.1, on the reverse strand, counting down.
AACAATTAGTATTTTATTATTCACCATGCAAAACAGTCCTAAACACTACTTTTCAGATTCGATTTTTAGTAGTTTGAGCCAGTTTTGCATATCATTTTCGGGGATTTTATTGAACGTTTTTTGCAAAATACTTACTAATAAACCCTCCATACTTTCCTCTACCAAGATAATCGTTAGGTTCTCAAAGAAGTAAGAGTCCAGTTATGAATAGCAAACATGCCTAATGTCTTACCCGTCCAGCCAAATTTTTAAGTAACCTCAAAGGAATGAAAAGTCGAATGAATGCTTGCTCCGCCAGTCTTCCAGTAGAAGGTTGTCCCTACTTCGAAAACACCATTTAGTTTAGGTTTCGTAATATCCGACTGCCATTTAGACCAGTCATTGATATTTATTGGTCATAATTTCCCAAACTTTAAAAGTATAGGCGTTTATAATTATGCTTTTACTAAATTTTACGGGTGCGTTGTTATTAATGCTTCTCATTGTATTTTAGTTTTATGCAAAATCGCTTTGATTTTGCAATGATTGAAATTTTTGTCTATTGTTCGACTAATTAAGTTCTACACAAAATCAAGGCTTGCTCTTGACAAAAATCAAGAAGTTTTCTTTAACACTTTTTTTCGTATCCGACTAAAATTTTCGGGAGTCATACCCAACATTGAAGCCAAATATTGTAGCGGTACTTGGTTGAAAAGCTCTTTTTTGAAGGCGAATAATTGCTCGTAGTGTTCTTCGGCCGAAAGGGAAAGATGCTTCAAAATTCGTTCTTTTAAAACCATAAAACATTGGACTATAAAGAGCTTTTCGAGTTCGGTCATTTATCAGAAAAGATTGAATTGATACTAAATATAAAAATAAATCCTACCATTAGAAAGAAAATTAGGTTTAATATAACCCAGTACTGTATAAGTTCAAACCATTGTTTTTTCAAACGAGAATTTTTTAAACAAAGAACTAATAACCCATAATTTGGATAAATCAGTCAGCCACCCGACAAATCAATTTTTCAGGCCTCGTTACCTTTGTTACTTAAAATCAATAAAGGTATGTCTGAATCATTGGCAATATTATTATTAACTGCACTCATTAGTTTTGTAGGTTCGGTTCATCCGGGGCCAGTCAATTTGGCGGTTGTGCAAGCAACGCTTTCTCGGAATTTTAAAGCGGGTGTTTGGGTAGCCATCAGCGGCACGCTTCCTGAAATCATTTACACCATCATTGCACTCAAAAGTCAAGTTTTTTTGACCAAAAATCCAACAATTCTCGAAATTTTAGAAATAGCCATTATTCCTTTTTTCCTGATAATTGGCGTCCACAGTTTTTACTTTAGTTCAAAATCAAACAAAGAATTTAACCTAAGCAATAGGCCAAAAGAAATAATTGGTGGATTCGTCAGTGGCATTCTCAACCCTCAGTTATTGCCTTTTTGGGTAGTGGTATTGGTGTATCTTAACACTTTTTTTAGCCTAAATTCAATAAGTTCGCAAGTTTCGTTTGTGTTGGGAGCTGCTTTAGGTGCATTTCTGATTTTATTGATTTTTGCATATTTAGCAAATCGTTTTCAAATCAAAATACTCGGTCTATTCCGCCGCTATTCCATCGAAAAAGTAATCGGATTATTTTTTATTTCAATGTCTGTGTTTCAAACTTTTAAAATTCTTCTCTGAATTGTCAACCAGCCGACAATTCGATTTTTACCAATCCGCCAACTTTGTGCTGTAAATTTTAAATTTCTATCAAAATGAAAAACAAATTTAGTGCGATGGTTTTTTTCTTTATACTCATTTCGAGTGGTGTTTTTGCACAAGAAAAAGCCATTTTTGTCAAAAATGGAATCGCTATCAATGGCTATGATGCCGTAGCGTATTTTACTGAAAGTAAGGCAGTTGAAGGCAAAAACGATTTTAGTTTTGAATGGAACGAAGCTAAATGGTTGTTTAGTTCACAAGCCAATTTAGATGTTTTCAAAACCAATCCAACAAAATATGCTCCGCAATACGGCGGCTTTTGTGCTTACGGCGTGAGCGAAAACCACAAATCGCCAACCGACCCAAATGCTTGGACAATTGTCGATGATAAACTTTACCTCAATTATAGCAAAAAAGTAAAAGAATTATGGTCGAAGGATATTCCGAGCCGTATTCAGAAAGCGAATGAACTTTGGCCTTCTCTCAATAAATCTAACTAACCCAAAACCATCACCAAAATGAAATTCCGATTTTTAACCTTATGCTTTTTAGTGGGATTTACCACTCAAATTTTTGCCCAAACGGCCGTTCGAACCAAACAATTTAACCTCGAAAACGGCTTAGCGATTCAGGGCTACGACCCCGTGGCGTATTTTACACAAAACAAGGCCATTGAAGGCAACAAGCAATTCAGTGCCAACTTTGAAGGTGCAACCTACAGATTTGTCAGTGCAGCCAACAAAGATTTATTTCTGAAAGAACCTAAAAAGTATGAACCACAATACGGTGGTTGGTGTGCGTATGCGATGGGAGCCACGGGTGAAAAAGTAGAAATCGACCCCGAAACTTTCAAGATTTTGAATGGAAAACTCTACCTTTTTTATCATTCTTGGGCAAATAATACATTGCCAAAATGGAATAAAGATGAAGTAAATCTCAAATCGAAAGCCGATAAGAGTTGGATGAATATTTTTCACTAATTTAACCCAAAACACAATGAACCTTTCTAAAATAAGCTCTTGGATTTTACGAATCGTTGCCGCTGTGATTCTTTTACAAACACTTTATTTCAAATTTACAGCTCACCCTGAGTCGGTTGAGTTGTTTAGCAAACTCGGCGTTGAACCGTGGGGAAGAATCGGAACGGGTGTTTTGGAGTTGATTACTGGTATTTTATTACTCATTCCTGCTACGGCCTTTATTGGTGGATTTCTCGGAATGGGACTCATGTTTGGGGCAATTGCTTCGCATTTATTTGTCATCGGAATCGAGTCGAAAGGCGATGGCGGTCAGCTTTTTATGTTGGCTATTATAGTATTAATTTGTTCGATTTTTATTCAAATTATTCACCAAAACGAAGGGAAAAGGCTTATGCAGAAGTACTTTCCTAAAATATAAAATGAGAATTTTTCGAGTTATTCGGAGTATTCGAGAAATTCCATTCAATTAATAAAAATAAATTCATGAAAATTCCTCTTTCAATTATTAAAATCTTCAATTACGAATACTGGCCTTGGTGGGTTTTCTACCTACCAATGGCTCCATATTGGCTTTATTTATCGGCTAAAACTCGTTCGCTTACTTTTTTCACTGCCGTAAATCCGGGAATCGAGGCGGGCGGTTTTTATGGTGAAAGTAAAATTGACATTCTGAAAAATATCAATTCTCAATATTTGCCCAAAACTGTTTTCGTTGATAAAATACAAGATTTTGAAAAAGCCATTAAACAATTAGAAATCAATCAGTTGACTTTTCCATTAATCGCAAAACCGAATATTGGCGAAAGAGGGACAAATGTCGCAAAAATCGAATCATTGGAGCAATTAAAGGTCTATCATTCACAAACACCCGAAGATTACATCATTCAAGAATTCATCACGTATCCCATAGAATTTGGTGTACTTTTTAGTCGTTTGCCAAATCAATCGCGTGGCAAAGTTTCATCGTTAACCATGAAGGAATTTCTAACTATCACAGGCGACGGGAAATCAACGATTAGAGAATTGATAGAGCAATCTACCCGAGCCAGATTTCAGTTGGAAGTCTTAGAAGCAAAGTTAGGCGAAGGCATGAATGAAGTTTTACCGAAAGATGAAAAACGACTCCTCGAACCCATCGGAAATCATTGCCGAGGCACAAAGTTTATCAATGCAAATTGGATAATCAACGAAAAATTAGACGAGGTTTTCAGCAAAATTGCCGAAAGCTTTGAGGGTTTTTATTACGGTCGTTTCGATATGAAAGTGGCAAGTATCGAAGATTTGTACAGAGGCGAAAACATCAGAATCTTGGAACTCAATGGCGTTAGCTCCGACCCCGGACATATCTACGACCCCAACTACCGACTTTGGCAAGCCTACCGAGATTTACGTTGGCATTGGAAACGTACGGCCGAAATCAGTATTCAAAATCAAAAAAGAGGTTTTTCACCCTTACCTTTTAGTGAAGTTTGGGCAATAATTAAGAAACATTTTTTGTAGAAAACTGAATGATTTTTATGTAAATTGGCGGAAATATCCCGAAAATACTGATGAACCTCGATACAAAATATTGGTACCTCAGAGACCACAAACTTTTTGATGTACTTTCTTCCACAGAATTGAAATCAATCTGCATGATTACCAATTTCAAATCGGCGAAGAAAGGCGAAATTATTTTGTTTTCGCACGATGAAAACACAAGAGTTTATTTCTTGAAAAAAGGCACATTGAAAATTGTAGAAATCGACGAAAAAGGCAACGAAATTGTTAAAGACATTATCCAAAAAGGCGATATTTTTGGCGAATTTACCTTGACCGAAACGCAGTCTGATGAATATGCAGTAGCCGTTTCGGATAATGTGATTTGTTGCAGTTTTAAGATGGATGATTTTGAAAAACTTTTAGAGAAAAATCCTCAATTGGGGCTTTCTTACACGAAATGGATGGGTTTTAGGTTTAAAAGACTACAAAATCGTTACTCAAATTTGATGTTTAAAGATGTTCGTACACGCTTCAAAAGCTTTTTAGACGAGTGGGCAGCAAAAGAAGGCACGGCGTCGGTCGATGAAGTTGTTCTGACAAACTATCTTACTCATCAAGACATCGCCAGTTTGATTTGTAGCACACGCCAGACGGTTACGCAACTCTTCAATGAGTTTAAAGAAAAAGGTATTTTGGATTACTCACGCACCGAAATTATTCTGAAAAAAGCTGCATAAAATTTTCATAGATTTTTTGTTTAGGTCGTCCAGCCGACAATCCAATTTTCAGCCAACACTGATATTTGTATTGTAAAACAAAAAACTATGAAAATAATCATCGCTCTTATTACCGCTGTGTTTTTGGCTGGATGCCAGAAAGAGGACATTCTCGAAAATCCTGATACAAATTCTACCACGAATCCGATGGTCAATAGTATGACCACGCAGACGAATTTTAACACAGCCGGACAGATACTTTTACTACAAGGAAACTTCGAGAATGCCGTACACGCCACATCTGGAATTGTAAAAATCTACGAAGACAAAGACAAAAAACGCACATTGGTTTTTGAAAATTTCAAGACCGATGCTGGTCCTGATTTACGGATTTATCTTGCCGAAGACCGTTCGGTAACCAACTTTATTCAGATAACCGACAAAGTACAAAATGGTAATCTTTCCTTGGCAATTCCTACCAATGCCGATTTGAAAAAACAAAATCACGTACTGATTTGGTGCCGACAATTTTCGGTTTTGTTCGGCTTTGCGGCTTTGAAGTGAGGTGCGTTTACCTCATCCCCAGCCCTTCTCCTCAAGGAGAAGGGAGCAAAAGCAAAACCAACAGTAACAAACTAATCATTTTTGAAAAACACTAACATGAAAAAAATACTCATATTATTATTAATAAGTAGCTCATTATCAGCACAATATCAGTACACCAAAACCCAAAGAAATCTCGATTTGGCTCTTACCTTTGGAACAGCAGCTTCGCCTTCGATTTCTTATCAAAAACTCTACGGAATCGGTAAATCTGACCGTTTTAAAATTGGTTGGGGTGTACGTCTAAATACATTTTTTAGCGGACAGCAAAACTACATTACTGCACCAGCAAATCTGACTTCGGGTACGCAAAGCATTGTGGCTTTGTTTACCGAAAACATTGCCAGCAACCTAGATACACTACAACTAACCAAATCGGCTTTGGGTAGTTTAAATGGCAAAGTTGTGCTACAATACAGTTTCCGAAAACTCGATGTTGGGTTCAATATTGATGCCGTCGGATTCTCGTTTGGCAAAAAACAATCGGGTAAATTTGTGGCAAATGAGTCAAAATCGCTCAATAATTCTACTCAAACTGCCAAACCAACGCCTTTAAATTTACTATTGATTAGCGATAGCGATATTGGGAGTTTGAATTCAGAATTATATTTTAGATACTGGGTCAATGACCGTTTTGCGGTGCGTGCAGGAGCGAGTTTTCAGTTTTTGGAATACACAACCGACAAAGTATTAACCTTTGAAAACGACCGTTTTCGCCACAAATCCTTGCTCCCGTTTGTAGCTATCACTTATTCACCATTAAAAAAGATTTACAAAGATGCTCGCTAAGTTATCGAAAAGTATTCTTCTGTTGTTTGTCATCGTGCAAGCCACATTGAGCCACGCCCAAAATTGGAAGCCCACGACCGCGGCCGTAACATTCAATATAAAACACGCATTGGGCTCTACTGCCGATGGTTCTTTCAAAGGTTTTTCGGGAACGGTGGTTTTCGATGCCAATAATCTTGCGGGTTCTGCACTAAAGGCAAGTATTGACACCAAAACCATTGATACAGGTTTGGGGCTTCGTGATAAAACCCTCAAAGGTAGCGATTACTTTGATGTAGAAAAATACCCGAAAATCTCGATGGTTTCGACCAAAATTGAAAAGGGAACAAAAGAAAACGAATACATCAGCTATTTTAATCTGACGATTAAGAAAACGACAAAAAATGTAAAAATTCCTTTCACTTTTATCCAAAATGGCACAAATGCCCAACTGAAAAGCAACTTTCAAGTCAATAGATTAGAGTATGAGGTTGGAGAAAAAAGCTCGCTTTTGGGCAATGTTGCCACGGTTTCTATCACTTTAAACGTTCAACAATAAAATGACTATAAATGCCTCCCTCTCAGTTCTTAACCAATTAAATGACCTACTTTCACAACTAAAACCGATTGAATATACCCAAAAACTATCGGTTTTTAATGGAAGTAGCATCGGGCAACACGTGCGGCACACGGTAGAGTTTTTTCAGTGTTTACTCGAAGGATTCGACACCGGTACGATTGATTACGATGCAAGAAAACGGAATATACTCATCGAAACCGACTTAAATTATACGCTCACATTGGTTGAAATGATTCAGCAAAAAATCAAAGGTATTTCTAATACTTATTCGCCAATTCAGCTCAGAGTTAGATACGGAGAAATTGATTTTGAGCTAATAGAAACCAATTTTATGCGTGAATTAGTCTATCTCATCGAACACTCAATTCATCATTTTGCCTTAATTCGAATTGGGATTCAGGAGAATTTCAAACAAGTAACTATCGAAACAAATTTCGGTGTGGCATATTCTACCATAAAATTCAAAGAAAAAATCACTGTATATAGTAATTAAATTATCATTTCCCTACCCAATCATTTATTTTTATACGGTTATTTAATAATCTTAAATTATAGCCAAATGTGTGTTCTGACTTATATTCCGACCAAAAATAACGGATTTATCCTCACCTCAAACCGAGATGAAGCAGTTTCTCGTGAACCAGCTATACCACCACGAAAATATAACCTCCACGGACAAAATGTTTTCTTTCCAAAAGACCCCAAAGGTGGTGGTACTTGGATAGCAAGTAGTGGCGAAATTACGCTTTGTTTGTTGAATGGTGGAATTGAGAAACATATCTCCAAACCGCCATATAGACAAAGTAGAGGTAAGGTAGTTCTAGATTATTTTGAGTATCAAAATATAAACGACTTTGTAAATCGTTATTTTTTTGAAGGAATAGAGCCTTTTACACTTATAGTGATTGAAAACACCCAAGAAATTAATATTCATGAATTAAGATGGAGCGGAGAAAGAATATATTTATCACAAATAGATAATACCAAACCACATATCTGGTCGTCGGTTACGTTATATAGTCCTCAAATAATTAAACAAAGAGAAGAGTGGTTTAAATATTATTCTTCTCTTGAAAAAGAACCAAACTCTTTATCAATATTAGACTTCCATCATACAGGAGGAAGTACCGATAGTAGAAATGCAATCAAAATGAATCGTGATGATACACTTAAAACCATTTCTATCACTCAGTTTATCATTAACGAATTTGATTTTACCATTTCTTACCAAGACCTTCAAGCTAAAACCACCTTCATGTATCGTGTATTTAGAGAACTTACCTCATGATACTTTATCAAAAATCTTCGATAAATTAGATAAAATTTCAAGAATTTGAGTTTTATTTACATAAAAATTAGTCAACTAATCATTAGTATGAAAAATCTTAATATAAAACATTATTTGCTTATACTTGGGTGCTTACTAGCTTCATTTATTGAAACTAATGCCCAATATTATGGTGGTGGTGGATATGGAGGGTATGGAGGATACGGCGGATATTATAACAGAGGATACAACAATGCCTTCAACAATCCAAGTTTTAATAATGGCAAACCTAAGCCGCCACCAGACCCAGATGAAGTAGCTAAAGAAGAAACTCGAGTCATGGTTAAAAAACTAAAATTAACCGATGAGCAAGAAATTCTGATTTCTTCGCTTAATGAAGATTATGCTTACCAGAGAAAAGGTTTGTATGAACTTCTTAAAAAAGAATTTGGTAATTCACAACCTACTCCGGCTCAAGTGGATGCTGCAAGAGAAAAAATGAATGCTTTGGAAGCAAAAAAGGATAAAGAACTTGAAAAAATTTTAACTCCCGAACAATTTCAAACATATCAAGAGATGAAAGAAAAGAGTCAGAAAGCGAATAAAGGAAAAAATAATCATTAAAAATAAAAGATTTTCAGAAAAGCCCTATTTTTGTTTAAAATAAGGCTTTTTTTTTATGCACGAACATCATCACGAAGAACACTTAGGTAGTTCTGAATTTATCACTGATATTGTCATCGGAATGTCTGATGGTCTAACTGTTCCATTTGCTTTAGCTGCAGGTCTCAGTGGTGCGGTTCACACAAACGATATCGTCGTTACAGCGGGTATCGCTGAAATAGTTGCTGGTTCTATTGCCATGGGCTTGGGTGGTTATTTAGCTGGAAGAACTGAAATAGAACACTATGAGTCTGAACTTAAACGTGAATATGAGGAAGTTGAACGCGTTCCAGAACGTGAAAAGCAAGAAGTGCGTGATGTTTTTGCTGAATATGGCCTAAGCAAACACCTTCAAGATGAAATTGCCGATGAACTTGCGAAGGATAAGAAAAAATGGGTTGATTTCATGATGAAATTTGAGCTAGGGCTCGAACAACCCAACCAACACAGAGCAACCAAAAGTGCAGCAACCATAGGCATTTCATACATTATTGGAGGACTTATCCCACTTTCACCTTATTTCTTTACAACAAACCCAATTGATGGCTTAAAATATTCTTGTATAGCAACATTAATTTGTTTATTTGTGTTTGGATACTTTAAGAGTAAAGTAACTGGGCAACCTCCATTCATTGGTGCTTTAAAGGTTACTACTATTGGAGCAATTGCAGCAGCTGCAGCCTTTTTTGTAGCAAAAGCTCTTGAATAAAATATCTACCAACCAAAACACGTTAAATGGTTTGACTGAAAAAACCTTTGTGATAAAAAGACTACAAAAATATAGTATCCAAAACAAAAGACAAACTCTATATTTGGGGTTTTTGTTTTTATCGTTGAGTTATTCTACTTCTATTGGACAGACTCTTGATTCGGTCATTGTTAGGTTCCCCGATTCTCTTCGTGCAAGGTTAAGTTACACCATAAACTGGGACGCAAGAAGTTCAATAATTAGAGAAAAAAGAGTAAACATCTGGGGCGTAAATACAGGAATAATTGTAGGAAAAAAACGCCATCAAGTAACTTTTGGATATTATTGGCTCAACTTCAATTCGTATCAGAGATTAATTGATTTAAGAAAAAGAGCAGCTAAAAGAGTAAATTTAGACTATTATACGAAAACTGATTTATACTTTTTTAGTCTAATGCACTGGCAAAATTTTATTAATAATAAAAGATGGCAAGTAAGCATGCCCATTGAAATTGGCATTGGTGCAACAAAAAGTCAAAATGTAAATATTTTTGATGAAATTCAGATTTGGAGAAGAAAAGATTATTTCATGCCAATTCAAGCTGGCCTTTATGTAGGATGGAAAGCAACGCGTTGGGGAGGTCTTTCAGTACAAGGCGGCTATCGTTTTGCTCTTTACAGTAAAAATTTTCCTGAAAGCTATAATGGGCTTTACTATAGCTGGGGAGCCAATATGCGACTAGCAATTCTAAGCGATTTATATAATTGGGTAATAAAAAATAAAAAACCAAGAAATATTATCAACTAATTTTAGTAAACCTATTTTTGAATAACAAATTTCCCTACCTTTGCTTAAGGTGAAACAAACCACAACCCTTCCAAACATGATTCTAAAAAAAAGGGTATTTAGAAGATATATTTTTGGGGGTTTCACGAAAATTTATTTCTAAGTTTTTCACAAATAATCAAAAAAATAAAAAAAATATTTGTATCAACATACAATTTTGTTTTATCTTTGAATCAAAATTAGAAAACGCAAATATTTTCATAATTTATTGCAACCATTGGCAAGCCAATTCTGTTATTCATATAGAAATAAAATATTAAAGATAAAAGTTGTGTGGATTTAGTAGCGGGAAAGGCTGGAGTTATTTACTCCAGTCCTTTTTTTTTATATTCATTGCATATTTTTTAAATTTTAATGCAACCTTATCTTCAAAATCTTAGTCTTATATATATATTCTAGATAGAGATTATTATAGTTTTTTCATAAAAGTTGTGTGGATTCAATTATAGAAAGGCTGGGCATATTGACCCAGTCTTTTTTTATTTAAAAAAATCTTGAAAAAAAATATTGCAGAAGTTTGCATTAATTATTTGCAAAAACGGTGTTACGAAATAAAACTCAAGTCAGCTTTTGAGCCATTTTGTTTATAAATGAATAAAATCACTCAAACATCTAATCTTAGAAAAATACAAAATTGACAAAATCAAAAGTCCTGATAATCAATTAATTTTAACTGCCCAAGCTCGTTCAAAAACCTCACCCGCAGGTAAAAAATTAATCCCCTCTTTTTCAGTAATATTTTGTGAGTGACTAACAGAATCGGCTATTCCACACCACGGTTCGATACACACAAAATCAGCATTTTTAGCTGCCCAAATACCTAAATACGGAAAACCAGCAAAATCAAACCGAAGAGAGCGGCTACTATTTTCTGATTTTAAGGTTACTGAAGTTGAATTCAATTGTTTGAACACAAGAGCATCTTGGTGAAATAACTCTTTAGTGAGCGGTATTTTATTACTTTCATTAACTACAATCTCATCTTCTATTTCTGTTACTCCCAAAAGAGCTACTGGCTCTTCTAATATTAGCCCTTTTTCGCTCAAAGGCCAACGCATGAAAGCCTCTTCTGTTTCAAATTCTAAATGAAAATCATCGTAGTTTAAACCTTTTTCGAGGGGCACATTAAATGCTGGATGTCCACCAATTGAAAAATACATATCTTTTTCACCAACATTAGTTACGTGATAAGTAACACTTAAAAGATTGGCGTATAATTCATATACCAGACGTAATTCAAATTCAAAAGGATAAACTTTTAGAGTTTCTTCATTAGAACGAAGCAAAAAGCTAATGCCATCATCCCAATGGTCTTCAACTTCAAATTCATAGTCACGGGCGAAACCGTGGCGAGGTAATGAATATTCCTTATCTTCAAAAAAATAGGTATTATCTTTTAGTCCTCCAACAATAGGAAACAAGACTGGAGACGATTTCCCCCAAAATTCGGGGTCTGCTCCCCAAACATAATCAATCTCATGCTGCTTATTATATATACTAAATAATTCAGCTCCTTTGGGGTCGATTCCTACTTCTAAATATTCGTTTTCTATGTAATACATCATTCCAATTCGATTTCAATTATCAGTAATTATTTTTTAAGTTTTATTATCCAAATAGTTCACTAAATACTTCTTCAAGTTTGGTTGCCGCAAAAATCTGAATTTTGTACTGATTAAGGTCTATTCCTTTTAAATTATACTTTGAAACAAATATTTTTTTAAACCCTAATTTCTCAGCTTCCGAAATACGATTTTCAATTCGATTTACGGCCCTTATTTCGCCACCTAAACCCACTTCAGCAGCAAAACAACAAGAGCTTGGTACGCTAATATCTTCATAAGATGAAACTATTGAAACACAAATGGCAAGGTCAATGGCTGGGTCTTCTACTTTTAAGCCACCAGCAATATTCAAAAACACATCTTGAGTACCGAGTCTAAATCCCCCTCTTTTTTCAAGAACCGCAAGAAGCATTTGTGTTCGACGACTATCAAAACCATTGCTAGTTCTTTGGGGAGTACCATAAGTAGCAACGCTCACTAAGGATTGAATTTCTATCAAAAGTGGTCGGTTTCCTTCAAGCATAGCCGCAATCGTAATTCCGCTCAAATCTTCTTCACGTTGTGAAATCAAAATTTCTGATGGATTGCTCACTTGTCTAAGGCCTGTCCCTTGCATTTCATAAATACCCAATTCAGAAGTACTTCCAAAGCGATTTTTGGTAGTTCTGAGAATACGGTAAGTCATGTGGCGGTCACCCTCGAATTGTAAAACTGTATCAACCATGTGTTCCAAAACTTTGGGTCCTGCCAATGAACCGTCTTTAGTAATATGCCCAATCATAATTACGGGCGTATCAGACTCTTTCGAGAACTTCATCAATTCAGCCGTACATTCTTTTACTTGAGAGACACTTCCAGCCCCTGATTCTATTAAAGGCGAAGCTAAAGTTTGTATGGAGTCAATAACCACAATATCAGGTTCAGTCAACTCTATTTGACGAAAAATATTATCAGTTGAAGTTTCATTCAAAATATAGCAACGTTCATTCACATACTGCATTCTTTCAGCACGCATCTTAATTTGTTGTTCACTTTCTTCACCCGAAACATAGAGAATGGTGTAATCTTTTAAACTTAAAGCAATTTGAAGCATCAGAGTTGATTTACCTATTCCCGGCTCCCCTCCTATTAATACGAGTGAGCCAGGCACAATTCCTCCACCCAATACTCGATTCAGTTCATCATCTTCAGTAATAATTCTATAACGTTCTTGAGTAGTGATTTCAGTAAGCGTTTTAGGCTTATTGACCGTTCGTTGTGCATTTGAGCCTGTGAATTTCCAATTACCTTTTTCGGGTTCAGATTTAGCCAAAACTTCTTCAATCATCGTATTCCATTCGCCACAAGAAGTACATCTTCCTAAATATTTTGGAGAACTGAAACCACAACTTTGACAGAAATATGCTGTTTTTACTTTTGCCATTATCTATTTTCAAAAAAATACGTCAAAACTGTTAATCATTCGTTAATAAGATACGAATTTGCAAATAATCTACGTTAATTCCTCGAAACGACTTCAGATAATCGTTTCTCACTTATAATGGCACGATTTTTTAGCTGAATATTCCTGTAGATTTTATGATTCAAACTTTATTTTTTTCTACGTTTACTAATATTTTAACAAAAACTAACATGAAAAAAATCGCGGTTATTACTCTTTTCTCTTTGTTTGGCCTGTTTACAAATACTTTTGCTCAGAAGAATTTTCAATTAGGAATAAAAGGAGGAGTTACTTTTAATCAGATTTATACTGATGCAGGCTCGTTTGGGAAAAACATTTCTCAAAGTTATGATACCAAAACTGGCTATGTAGCAGGTATTTGGACACGTTTTGGTGACAAAGTTTATCTACAACCAGAAGTACTATTAGCACAAAAAGGTGGCACAATTGATATTCAAGGACAAAAATTGAAATTTTCATACAATAACCTAGATGTGCCAGTTTTAGTTGGATTTAAGTTTTTAAGAATTTTTAGAATTAATGCGGGACCAGTTGCTTCGTTTAAACTTTCAGAAGACCAAAAACTAAAAGATGCTCTCAAAGATTTAACTTCTAACGATGAAACTCTTAAAAATGCTGCGTTGGGGTATCAACTGGGAGTTGGTGTTAAACTTCTTGGAATTAATTTTGACCTTAGAAAAGTTGGTAGCTTATCAGAAGTTTCTGCCTTGAATTTAAGCAATAATCAATTCAAAGATAAAGGTTGGCAATTTACGGTTGGTTTCAAGATTTTGTAATTATTGATAAAATATTGAATTGAAAAATCTCTCCTACCAGAGGGATTTTTCTTTTTATATACCGCTAATGACTATATTTGTTAAAATCAAGAAATGTATGCGGCTATTTCTAACTTTCTCACTTTTTTTACTGAATATTATTTTTTCACAAGCTCAGCTTATTGAAAAAGTAACGAAACTTACTCCCAATACAGTTTGGACTCAAATAAGCTCTGTTCCGCTAAAATTTCCCACCTATCATCCACAAGGAATGGTAAAAGTAGGTGACTATTATTTTATGAGTTCGGTAGAAGTAATACAAAAACCTATTAATGGAGGAACTGGGGAAGGTAAAGGTCATTTATTCAAATTTGATGGTAATGGAAATTTAATTACCAAAATTACACTTGGCGAAGGTAGTATTTACCACCCTGGAGGTATAGACTTTGATGGTAAATTCATTTGGATTCCAGTGGCCGAATATCGACCTTATAGCCAATCTATTATTTATAAAGTTGATGCACAAACACTTCAAATAACTGAGGTTTTAAGAGCTAAAGACCACATTGGTGCTATTGTATATGATGCTGAAAACAAGAAAATTCATGGAGCAAGTTGGGGGTCAAGAAATTTTTATGAATGGGAGCTAAAATCATCTAATAAGCATTTACAAGCTAATATTATACATGAGAATATTCGCGTAAAAAATCCATCTTTTTATATTGATTACCAAGATTGCCATTACCTCGGTCAACATCAAATGCTATGTTCTGGTTTTCAAAAATATGCACAACCAAATGGCTCAATAGTAAGATTAGGCGGTTTTGAAATAATAAATTTGGTTGATAAACGACCTATTTTTCAAGTTCCAATCAAATTATGGTCGCCAACAGGTTTAGCAATGACCAATAATCCATTTTGGGTTGAACAAAATAGTGAAGGTATCAAAGCATATTTTGTTCCTGACGATGATGAAGCTTCTATTTTGTTTATATATGTGGCTAAAATTGAGTAGTTTAACTCTACTTAAATCATTTACACTTGCTTGAATTAGACTAAATATGACACTACGAGAACTATTCCAACAGATTGGCGAAAATCCGAATTTTTTACTTTTTTATTTCTTAATTATTCCGTCCTCAGCTGCTATTGCAGGAATTTTAGGAAAAGACGAAGGTCATCTTTCACCATGGAAATATTTGTATGCTACACTTATATACTTGGTAAGTATTCCAGGTATTTTTGCTGTTGCTCTCAATGCCTATTTTTTTCTCTTTCAAAGAGGCGATGTGATGCAAACCGATGTCTATTTGCAGATTTTACCAATAATTGTCATGGTTTTAACCATTTTTCTCATTCGTAGAAATGTGGATTTATCGCTTGTACCTGGCTTTGATAAAATTTCAGGCTTATGGTTTATGCTTTTTACTACCATGCTGCTCATGTGGTTACTGGAAAAAATCCATATTGTTGTATTCTCTTACTTACCTTTTCAATACTTATTGGTTGTATTTGCAGTGCTATTTGCTTTGATTTATTTAGGGTGGAGAAGATTTATAAGATAAATTTATGATGAAAACATGAGGCATCACAAATTTAGTTAGAGAAATGATTTATTACTACGGTCTGTTTTAACTGACGAATATTTATACATAACAAAAATGACTTTAGTCAAACTTAACATTAGACTAAAGTCATTTTTTGAATTAATACATCTCCAAAACAGATGGAGCTTCCCAAATGGCAATGAATCGCCTTCTTGTAAATAAGACTATTGAGTCTTATTTAATTTCGAGATAATTCATATTTCAGTAATCAAAACAAATTACTTATTCTGAAAATCAATTGTACTTACACCAAAAAGTGGTTTTCCTTCAGATTTTGGATTTTTGAATACAAAGTAAAGATTTTGCTGACCACTTGTGTTCAAACTGATTTTTAAAGGAGCCATATTAGATTCAGAAACTTCTTTTTCCGCCAATAAAGTACCCGTTGGAGAACCAACACGAACCTCTAATTTACCACCAACACTTTGTCCTTTCTGTGAAACTGCTCCAATAGATAGCGTTTTCACACCTGTTAAATCAATATTCTTGAACGCAAAATAACTTCCATCTTCATTGGCAATTGCGATTTCGCCACCTAATGCCTCAACATTAAATTTACTTATAGCTTTAGCCTCATCGAATGCAATTGCACGAACTTTCGAGCTTCTCAAAGCTACTGATTCAGAAGTTGTGAGTGGACCTACCGCCTTACCACCTTTATCTGTATAAGTTGCTTGAATAATGTAAGCTCCCTCTTTTTTACCTTTATGAGCAGCAGTCTCATACATTCCTTTCACTGGTTGCGACGCCTTCTTAGTATCATTCAATGATAATATATAATCAACCATATCACGAGCATCTGACAATGAAATTTGAGGGTGAGCTGCCATAGCTTGTTCGCCCCAAACACCACCACCACCTTTAATTACCTTTTCGGCTAATTGGTTAATGATAGTTTGTCCACGACGATATTTTTTAGCTACATCAATATATGCGGGTCCAATTGATTTCTTTTCAACAGAGTGGCAAGCCTTACAATCGCTCAGGTCGATTAATCTTTTACCCGCTGCAAAGTTCATATTTTCTTTATGTCCTTGCTCAATCATGGTTTTATCATAACCTTCCAAATAATTGATATTTACCACTACATCACTCGCATCAATACCTTTGTCAATTGAGCCATCTTCTTTATCCGACACATTTACTTCGTAATCAATCTTTTGTTCATCAAAGAAGAATGTCTTATTACTTTTCACTGCAATATTTACTTTCGGCTCAGCATTTCCTACCTTAACACGAACAGATTGCATTCCCTTGTTGCCAACAGCATCTGTTACCGTCAATACTACCTCATATTCGCCTGGTTTTGTGAAAGTAAACTTAGGATTTGCTTGTGTGCTTACAGGTAAGCCTTTTCCAAAGTTCCAAGAATATTTTAGAGCATCTTTGTCGTAATCTAAAGTACCTTCCGATGAAAATGTTACGGTAAGCGGAGCCGCACCAGCTTTTTTGTCGGCTTTAGCAAAAACCAAAGGTTTACGGTTACCCGCATTATACTCAATTACAGAAAGCGTAGCTTCTTCGTTTTGAGCAAACCAATTCATACCATAATCTAATACAAATAAACGTCCATCTTTAGAGAAAGCCATATCCATAGGGTGGTAGAACTTTGTATTAGGCATAAAACGCTCCATTCCAGTATAATTACCATCCTTATCCATGCTTACTAAATAAATCCAATCACGCATCCACTCATAAGCAAAGAATTTACCATCAAAATAACTTGGGAATTTTTTGGGATTATTGTCATAATCGCCTGAGTAATACACTGGACCCGCCATTGGATTACAGCCACCTTTTCCAAACTCAGGATATAATTTAGAATCTCCATATCCATAATAAATCCACGCTTTTTGTGCTTCTGGCAACTCTTTTAATCCAGTATTATGTGGAGAATCATTAATTGGCTTTGCTGGGTCATATTTCTCACCAGATTCTTTTGTTTCAAAATTATAGTGATTATATGCAAAGTTAGGGCCTGTAAAAATTGGCCAACCATAGAAACCTGGTTTACGAGCTTGATTAAATTCTACGATACCTTCAGGACCACGTTTATCATTTCCTTTACCAGCATCAGGGCCCACATCACCCCAATATAAATAGCCCGAACGCTTATCTACTGCAATACGATATGGATTTCGCATTCCCATTGCATAAATTTCTGGACGAGTCTTTTCTTTACCTACTGGGAATAAATTACCAGCCGGAATTTTGTAGCTTCCATCATTCTGAGGCGTAATTCTTAAAACTTTACCACGTAAATCATTTGTATTTCCCGAAGAACGAAGAGCATCCCAACCATCGCGGCCATCACGGAAATCTATTGGAGCATAACCATCAGAAGCAAACGGATTGGTATCATCACCAGTTGATAAGAATAAGTTACCAGTTGCATCCCAGTCAATAGAACCACCAGTATGACAACACTCATTTCTTTTAACTTCAACTCTTAATACTACTTTTTCCGAAGAGAAAACAACAGTATCTTTTTGGTTGTCATACTCAAACCTTGAAAGAAAATTATCTTTTGTAACCTCACGTGTTTCATTTGGTGTGTAATAGAAATAAACCCAATTATTTTGTGAGAAATTTGGGTCAACTCCAACTCCCATCAATCCATATTCAAACTTTGTATAAACGGGCATTTGACCAACAACTTTTACCTTTTTTGTCGTTGGATTCCATACTTTTATTGCTCCTTTACGTTCAACAAAAATAACTTTACCATTTGGCATCACGGCCAATTCGGTAGGTTCATCAAGGTTATTAATCAAAGTAGTTCTTTCAAAACGATTTTCTTCTGGAGCTCTTTGTGACTTAGCTTTTGTGTAATCAAGTTTATCAGCTAACACCCATTTCAAACCTTGCCAAAAATGCTCCATCATGAGCGGTTCGCTAAAAGTTTCAGGTGTGTGTCCATAGTTAGAATAAAAAGCCTTTCCCCCATCATATTCGTGGTACCAAGCCATTGGGTGGAAATCTCCCATTTTACCCATTTCATAACTACTTTCATCTACTCTAACTATAAATTTCAGAATATCTTTTTTCAAAGATTTAAAATCATAAAACTCATCTTTACGCTCAAAAGTATCAGGAAAATGAGCAGAAGCAGGAAATGATTTATCAAGTGTAATCATTTTACCATTCTGAACATTTGATACTCTACCGCCCGGATGACTCGCAAAATACCCACCCATTAACTCATTGTACCAAGGCCAGTTATATTCGGTATCAGAGGCGGCATGGATTCCAACATAACCTCCGCCTGCTTGAATATATCGCTCAAAATCAGCTTGTTGAGCAGGATTCAAGACATCACCAGTTGTACTTAACCATACAACTGCACTGTACTTTTTCAGATTTTCTTCATTAAACTTTCGAGCGTCAGTAGTTGTGTCAATAATAATACCTTGTTTTTTACCTAATTCAAGAAAAAACTGATTACCTTCTTTGATTGAATTGTGGTGAAAACCTCTTGTTAGGGAAAAGACTAAAACTCGTTTCTGAGCCTGCACTCCTATTACACCCAAGAGAAGTGCAAAGAGCATGATTACTTTTTTCATTTGAAATGATGTAGGTTGAGGGTTAAAATTAATTATCGTAGTTTGTTGCAACGAAAAACTATTTTTAACTGTTTTAACTAAATAGTTTTTAATTAAACAAAGATAAAGAAAAAAAGATTGAATAATTGTCAATTATACACTAAATCAAAATTTTAATTTACAGAAAATTAAAAATGGATTAATACACAATTATTTGTATGTTTTTGCGTAAAGATATTACTAATACACTTATCGAGCGTTTAATGCCATGAAATTGAGCACGAACCTCACGCATCATTGATGTTTAATCAAATAGTTGCGTTTCTTCGTTAAAATGAGATATTTTCACCCAATATTATTTTTATTCCTATTTTTTTCTGCAAACCAACATTTGTGTTTTGCTCAAAATGACTCAATAGGTGAAGCCAAAGTTGACTCTACAAACAATTTAATCAAGCAAGTTGATGCAAAAGATATAATTAAAGCTGTATTTGCAAAAGAAAATGCGTTACCAACTCCTGCACAAAGTAAAGTCAAATCTAAGAGTACGTTTGCTATTCTCCCTTCTTTCAATTACTCAATCGTAACAGGATTTATGGGTGGAGCTAACACTGTTAACATTTTCAGAGTTAGCCCAAAAGCAGAAACTAAACCATCGAGTATTCGGACATTCACTAATTACTCTCAATACAAACAGCTAATTTCAATTTTGAATACCAATATCTGGACTAAGGGGAATAAGTTGAATCTACTTGGTGATATTAGGTTTTATAAATTCCCATCTACAACTTTTGGTTTAGGAGGGAATACCACTCTCGACGATGCCAACATGGTTGATTATAAGCATTTTAGAATATATCAGGTTGCATTGAAGAAAATATCTCCAAAGTTTGATATTGGTATAGGGTATCACCTCGATTTCCACTGGAAAATCAAAGAAACTAATGAAAACGAAGGTCTTAGAACTGATTTGAAAACATACGGTTTTGGCCCAAAATCAACTTCTTCTGGCTTATCATTTAACTTACAGCATGATAGCAGAGATAATAGTACAAATTCTACCAATGGTAATTATGCCAATTTCCAATATCGCTACAATAGTACGCTTTTGGGTAGTAACCAAAACTGGCAATCTGTTATCCTTGATTTTCGAAAATACATTCGTTTTCCACAAAACTCTGAGAATATTTTAGCACTTTGGAGTTACGATTGGATTTCGTTTGGTGGAGATGCCCCTTACTTCGATTTACCAAGTATCGGTTGGGATGCTTATTATAATACAGGACGTGGTTATCCAATTGGAAGATTTAGAGGAAAAACTCTGCTATATTTTGAAACAGAGTACCGTTTTTCTATTACAAAAAATGGGCTTTTGAGAGGAGTTGTTTTTGGAAATACACAAAGTGTTCAAAATTATCCTGACGGGGGTATGAGTAAAATCATTCCGGGTGGAGGTGGTGGAATTAGAGTAAAATGGAACAAAATCAGCAACACGACAATTGCCTTTGACTATGGTATTGGTATTGGAGGTTCGAAGGGTTTTGTATTCAATATCAATGAAGTATTTTAGTCTTTCAGAATTTCGATTAACTCAGCAATCATTAAAGCGGTGGCTCCCCAAACAATTTGGTCTTGAATAACAAAACAAGGCGTTTCAAGTGTATTTCCACGAGTTTCGACTGTTCTAATCTGAACAATTGAAGGGTCGAGTAATTCAGAAATTGAAACTTCAAAAATATCAGCCACTTCTCTTTCATCAGGATAAAAGTCTGGGCGATAAGGCATATAACCAACCACGGGCTGGCAAAACATATTTGAAGGGGGAATGAATAATTCTGTCAGATTCCTAACAACTTTTACATCCGTAGCCTTAATTCCAATTTCTTCTTGAGCTTCACGTAGAGCAGTTGCTTGAATATCTCTATCATTCGCCTCCACTCTACCTCCCGGAAAAGCCATTTGGCCACCATGAACACCATCGTACTGGGGACGTAAAATTAAAGGAAGAAATATCTCTTCACCCTTTGGGTAAAACATCATTAATACCGCACTTCTACGTGTACTTCCGTTTGGCTCGACTTTTACTCGCAGACGATAAGGAGACATTCTTTTCATTATCTCCTCATGCCCGGGAAGCTTATTCTCGGCTAATCGTTTACTAAGTGTATTTATAAATTCAACAAAATTCACGATAATTCTCTAAGCTAAGTCTATATTGAGCAATAAAGTAAGTTAATATTTCAGAAATTAAACTTATAATTACTCAGTTTGATGGAAACAATTGTCTTTGCAATATAAAAATTTATTTTGTTTTAACCATATATTCTCACAAGTTGTTCGGCACAGCGTTCACCATCCATGGCAGCCGATACTATTCCACCCGCGTATCCCGCACCTTCACCACAAGGAAACAAACGTTTTAATTGTAAATGCTCTAATGATTCCTTTTCACGAGGTATTCTAACTGGTGATGATGTTCGGCTTTCTATACCTATCAACTGAGCATTATTGGTTACATATCCTTTCATTTTTTTACCAAATTCTCGAACTCCATCTTGTAATGGACGAGCAAGAATATCTGGTAAAACTTCAGTCATATCCATCGAAACTAATCCCGGTTGATAAGAGGTAGGAAGTAATTCTCGAGAAACTTTATTATTCAAAAAATCATTCAGTCGTTGTGCTGGAGCAAATTGTGAAACCGCAACCTTGTGTGCACTAGCTGCTAATTGCCAAGCTTTTCGCTCGACCTCTTTCTGTAGTTCTAAACCTGCTAATGGCCCTAAATGTTTGTATTTTTGCCAATCTACTTCATTTATTGCTACTACTACACCTGAATTTGCATATTTAGAGTCTCGACGCGATGGAGACATTCCGTTTACTACCAGTTCTCCCTCAGCGGTTGCGGCTGGAACAATGAATCCACCCGGACACATACAAAAACTAAAAACACCACGTTGGATATTTTTGTAGTAAGTCTGTGCAACCAAGCTATATGAAGCCGCAGGTAAGAGGCCACGCTCTTGACGATGATACTGATGTTGGTCTATCAAACTTTGCTGATGTTCAATCCTCACACCCATCGCAAAGGGTTTTGCTTCAATTAAAATACTTTTTTTATGAAGTAATTCAAAAATATCACGGGCAGAATGACCTGTTGCTAAAATAACTCCTATTCCGTGAATTTCTTTGCCATCAGAAGTAACTACTCCTTTCATTTCGCCATTAGCGAGTATAAAGTCAATTACTTTTGTATCAAAAAGAACTTCACCGCCGGCTTTCAAAATACTTTCACGTAAATCAGCAACCACATAAGGGAGTTTATTTGTACCAATGTGAGGATGTGAATCAAACAAAATTTCAGGAGTTGAACCATGAGCGACTAATATTTCTAATATTCTTCGAACATCACCTCGCTTTTTAGAACGCGTATAAAGTTTCCCATCAGAGTAAGTTCCAGCCCCTCCTTCTCCAAAACAATAATTTGACTCAGGATTTACTTTGTGGTCTTTATTAATTGCAGCTAAATCACGACGGCGAGCTCGTACATCTTTTCCTCTTTCTATTACGATGGGCTTTATGCCTAATTCTATTAATCTCAAAGCAGCAAATAAACCAGCTGGCCCCGCACCCACTATCACTGCTTGTGGCTTATTAGTGACATCGGGGTATTCCTTTTTAAAATTCATCAGCGGAGGAGGTGCTTCTCCGAGATAAACTTCTATATCAAGATTGATTTTTACTTGTCCTTTCCGTGCATCTATTGATTGACGAACTTTTCGAAAAGTAAAGTTTTCAACGTTTTTGAGTTGATTTGATTGAAGATAGTGATGTAAAACTACATCGACAAGAGCGACTTCCGGCTCTAAGATAAGATTCAGTGTTTGTTGCATTGTAGAAAGGTTTTTATCCTCTAAAATTCTTTGCAAAGTTAAACATTATACTTTAATTTGATTTAAAGTATTATTCAAAATACCTAAAATTAGATATTGGCTTAAACTTTGATTAAAAATTAATTGTTTAACATACCAATAAGATAGACTATTGATTTATCTTTGCAAGATTCATAAAAACACGCGTATCAATCACTGAATGTCCGCTTATTTTAAAAATATTAGTCGAGGAATTCGAACAACTGTTAAAGGTATGAGCCTTACACTTCGCCATTTATGGCAAGCTCGCAACAGTCGCCAGCCATTTGCTGTAGAAAACTCAAATTACTTCGATTTGAAAACTGGTATCGTAACTCTCCAATACCCTCATCAAACATTACCTGTGCCTGACAATGGCCGCTATCAACTTGATTGTGAAGTTGATGATTGTATTGTTTGCGACAAATGTGCCAAAATATGCCCAGTTGATTGCATTGAAATTGAACCTATCAAATCAGCAGAAATTATCAATTACGCATCTGATGGCTCTCCGATTAGACTTTATGCAGCTAAGTTTGACATAGATATGGCCAAATGCTGTTTTTGTGGCCTTTGTACAAGTGTTTGCCCGACTGAATGTCTTACGATGACAAATGAGTATGATTTCAGTGTATTTGATATTTCTCAAATGAATTTTCAATTTTCTAATCTCACAGAAGAGCAAGCAGATGCCAAACGCAAACTTTATGAGCAATATTTGGAAGAAAAAGAAGCACTAAAAAAAGCACCACAAGCGAAGCAAGAAACTAAAGAAAGTACCGAAGGAGAAGCTCCAAAAGCAAAAGTTAGCTTTAAACCAGCATTCAAAACTACTCCAAAGCCTACCGTAGAAGATAAAGAAACTGAGAATTCAAGAAAAGCAAAGCAGGAATTTGATAAAGTTATTCCGAATGCAATACAAAACACAGAAGATAAGACGCAGGAAAATAATCAGGAAACCCCTAAGCCTAAACCTGCTTTTAAACCTTCATTCAAACCGGTTACTAAATCTACTGAGCAAGTAGAGCAAAAAACAGAAAATAAAACTTCGGAAAATATCGATGAAACACCTAAGCCTAAACCTGCTTTTAAGCCTACTTTCAAACCAGTTGCTAAAACTAGCGAGCAAGTAGAGCAAAAAACAGAAAATAACGCTTCGGGAAACAATGATGAAACACCTAAGCCCAAACCTGCTTTTAAGCCTACAATGAAAATAACCCCTAAAAAAATTGACTAAATTGTTAGAAGATTATTTAAAAAATATTGATTATGCTTTGGTCAAACAAATTTCTTTTTTTGTTTTTGCGACCATTACTGTAGGTGGAGCTTTGTTTTTGCTTTTTACTAAAAATGTTCTTTATGCTGCATTTAGTCTATTACTTACCCTTTTGGGTGTAGCTGGACTCTTTGTTTTTGCAGCTGCCGATTTCTTAGCCGTTAGTCAAATTATGATTTATGTTGGCGGAATTCTAATACTGATGATTTTTGGTATCATGCTTACGAATAACAAAAAAATGCAACGCCAAAATCTCCAACCTAATAAGATTGAAGTACAACACCATAATAGATTTTGGGCAGTTATTGTGGCTGTTTTACTTTTTTTGGGATTTATTAAAATCATTTTTGAAGCTAATTTCCACATTATTGGAAAAGAAATGCAAGAAAGCAGTACTGTTAAACAAATTGGAGTAAACCTAATGACCGATTATATTTTTGCCTTTGAAGTAATTGGAATATTACTTTTGGCTGCCTTAATTGGGTCAGTATATATAGCAAAAAAGGAAAAAAATTAAAATGATTCATATACAAAACTACCTAATTATTAGTGCTTTACTATTTTCAATTGGCCTCGCAGTTGCAGTTACCAAGCGAAATGCGATTTTAATGCTAATGGGTATTGAATTGATGCTTAATGCGGTCAATTTAAACTTTGTAGCCTTTAGTCAATATGACCCTAATCGGTTACAAGGACAAATGTTTGTTATTTTTGTAATGGTGGTTGCAGCTTCAGAAATCACAATTGCATTGGCCATAATTCTGAAATTATATGATTATTTCAAGAATCTAGATTTGAATGAAATCAATTTTCTAAAAAAGTAAAAGAAAGGCTTGACAATACTATTAAATAGCACTACCTTTGCAGTCCCAAAATAAGGGAAAGAGTTAAAGTAAATAAAAAGGCTGCGTAGCTCAACTGAATAGAGCGTCTCACTACGGATGAGAAGGTTTGGGGTTTGAATCCCTACGCGGTCACAAAATAGATTAAGTATTACTTACCTGTAGTACAAAACTAGTATCAGATTTTAGTAAAAAGGCTGCGTAGCTCAACTGAATAGAGCGTCTCACTACGGATGAGAAGGTTTGGGGTTTGAATCCCTACGCGGTCACAAAAAATCAAAAGGTCTTCATTGAAGACCTTTTTTTGTTTACTATTAAATGGTTATTTCTTTGTTGTAAACTTTGCTAAATTGCCCTTTGCACCAATTGCCCAACAAGCGTCTTTAAAACAAGAAATTGTGTGAAATGAATAGTCATCTAATGCTTTCCAATTTTCTTCATCTTTTTCTAGAAGACTTGTTCCTGAAGTGCCAACCAAGATAATATTTCCATTAGGTAATCTTGATGCAGCCTCTTTCAAACCATAAGGTTGAGCCGATGGTAGAAACTTCCATGTTTGCCCACCATCATTTGTCAAGGCCACATTTTCATACTCAGCTTTATCGTTTTTATAATCACCCCCAACCGCAATTCCCTGAACGTCACTCCAGAAATGTAACCCAAAAATTCCTGCAGTTTGTCCTTTCTTAAATGGTGTTTCAGATACTTGCCAAGTTTCTCCTTTATCAGACGTAAAGAAAATTCTATTTTGTGTATTCACCCATGCCTTTCCATTAGGCCTTGTAACAACACAATTCCCACTTGCTGCAAAAGAGGCTTCACCTTCTTTTATTAAAGGAAGGTTCTCTTTTGCAATTCTTAACCAAGATTTTCCGCCATCTAATGTTCTTAATATAAATGGTTTATCATCAATTGGGTCGCCAATTAAAATACCTTCTTTTTCATTCCAAAAATCCATCGAATCAAAAAATACACCCTTCTGTTTATACTCTAAAACTACTTCCCAACTAATACCACCATTGATAGTTTTATAAATCTTAGCCGCTCCATCTTCAGCATTTCCAGCACTCATTATGTAGGCAATCTTTTCATTTACCCCATAAATATCCCTAAAATCAAGTTTTTCAGCTCCTGATACCTTTATAACTTCCCAATGAGCACCTGCATTAGTAGTTTTTAAAACTGTTCCGTTAGTCCCACCTGCCCATACTACTTTTTTACTAATGGCATGAATCGAACGAAATGAGGCATCAGTTCCTGAAACTTGTTTTACCCACTGGGCGTATAATGAATTTGTAAATAGAATTACTAAAACTAGAATAGTACTTTTCTTAAAAATCGAACGAAACATAGTAAACAATCGGAATAGTGGTTATTTTTGTAAAATGAACGGTCGAAAGTTACATATTTTCTCAATTTTATTGCTTTTTTGGGTGAGCAATTTTCTTTTTGCACAAGATGATACCAAAATTGAATTGGGCAAAAGAAATATTTCTATTGATGAAAACTTTACAATAAAAGTACTCATCCGTAACACTGATAAATCTGTAATCAATACTTTTCCTGACCTTCCAAGCTTCAATAAAGGAGCTAAACAAAAGGTATTTTCAAAAAATCCTTTGGGTTATACAATAACTCAAAATTATACACCTACTAGAGAAGGCACGTTTAAAATTCCAGCATTTACGCTCACGATTAACAATAGAGATTATATCACCGAATCTTTTACAATAACCGTAAACTCACCAGAAAGCGAAGAGGAAGACCTCAACGAAAATATTTCTCTGGAAAAAACAAAAAATAATGCCTTTTTGGCAATGAGTATTGATAAACCCAAGGTATATGTGGGTGAAGGTTTTAAAGTTTCTTTAGCATTCTATGTTGCAGAAAACAATACCATTCAAATGGATTTTCCTGATGATTTGAATGCACAAGTAGATGCCATTGCAAAAAAAATAAAATCGGCTGATTGTTTAGAAGAACGCAGCATAATAACCGATATTAGAGGCGTTTCAAGTTTGATTAATGGTCGACAATACCTTGCTTTTAAGTTTTTTGAAGCAACCTACTACCCTCTTAATAACAAACCTGTCTTTGTGCCTGCGGTTGAGCTAAACATGCTTCAAACACTCAAGAAAAATGGCATCAAGGAGAAAATTACATTCAAAGATACTCCACAAAAAATTAATGTTATTGACTTACCAGACCACCCTCTAAAAGACAAAGTTGCTTCAGGAAATTTTAGTTTAGTTGAAGAAATTGAAACACGAAAACTAAATACTGGTAAAAGTTTTGGTTATGAATTTAAAATTATCGGAGACGGAAATTTCTCGACAGTCAATGTAAATTCGCCTGTAAATGATAGTTTTTTTGATTTTTATCCCCCTGAAATCAAACAAGTAAATTCTAGTAGCACAAAAACTCGTGAGAAAATATTTAGATATAGAGTCTTACCAAAAGATTCGGGACAATACCAACTCGATAAATATTTCTTTTGGGTATTTTTCAATACTCAAAAAGGCAATTATGATACCCTAAAATCAAACCTCAAAATAAGAGTATTAGGCAAAACAATTACCAGTAAAGATACGGATACCTCCGATGATATTTTTGCAGGTATTGATAAACTTGATACCTCCAAAACTGAAAGCAATTATCAAGAAGTGCTTAAGAATATTTCAAACTTCTTAATTATTAGCATGCTTTTAGGAAGTTTGTATTTATTTAACTGGGGTAAAAAAAAGAAAACAACCAATGACTAAGTTGATTAATATTTAGTCTCATGAATTGAAAGTTTGCAATTCATTCATTTTAAATCAAATTATTAGAAATGAGTAGTACTTACGGAAAAATCTTTAAAATATCAACTTTCGGAGAATCACACGGAAAAGCGATTGGTGTTATAGTTGATGGCTGTCCTGCTGGAGTAGAATTTAATGAAGAATTTATTCAAAATGAGTTAGATAGACGTAAACCTGGTCAGTCGAGAATAACAACTCAACGCAAAGAGTCTGATGAGTTTCAAGTTCTTTCTGGGATATTCGAAGGCAAAACTACTGGTACACCAATTGCGATGGTCATACCGAATGAAGATCAACGCTCTAAAGATTATAGCCATATTGCTACGCAATTTCGCCCATCGCATGCCGACTATACTTATACCGTAAAATATGGCAATCGAGATTATAGAGGTGGTGGAAGAAGCTCTGCACGAGAGACGGCTGCACGAGTAGCTGCTGGAGCATTAGCAAAATTATTATTAAATAATGATGCTATTTCTATTACTGCTTATGTTTCTCAGGTTGGTAAATTAAAACTCGATAAACAATATTGGGAATTAGATTTATCTAAAACAGACAACAATGCCGTTCGATGTCCAGATGAACAGATGGCCCAGAAGATGTTCGATTACATTGATGAAATTCGTAAAAAGGGAGATTCAATTGGAGGCATCATCACTTGTGTTATCAAAGGTGTTCCTGCTGGTTGGGGCGAGCCTGTTTTTGATAAACTTCATGCAGAACTTGGTAAGGCAATGCTAGGTATCAATGCAGTGAAAGGTTTTGAATATGGTAGTGGTTTTGAAGGAATTGAGTTATTGGGCTCAGAACATAATGATGAGTTTTTTATTGGAGAAGATGGCAAAGTTCATACTAAAACCAATCTTTCTGGTGGTATTCAAGGAGGAATTTCGAATGGAGAAGATATTTATTTTAAAGTAGCTTTTAAACCTGTTGCTACAATTATGCAAGACCAAGAAAGTATTAATGAGGCAGGCGAAAAAGTAATCGTTTCGGGCAAAGGCCGACACGACCCTTGCGTTTTGCCTAGAGCAGTTCCAATTGTTGAAGCAATGGCCGCTTTAGTTCTTGCCGATTTCAGCTTAAGAGCCAAAACAAACAAAGTGTAAGACATTAAAATGGGCGAAGAAATTAATTCTTCGCCTTTTTAATTTAAAGATACAAATTTTCATTATTTACTGAAAATTCTATATTTACAATAATTCTGATTATTTCAAAAAAAATAACCAAAATTGTTAGGATATTTAAAAAAATTTCTAATTTTGTTTTAAAAAAAAAAACTTGCGTGCTTACATACTTCCAAATTCATTATTGGGAAACTGATAGTGGGGTATCTGTAGCTACGCGAATATTTAGAAACATTTTCAATAAAATTATAGCATAGTATCTAAATGGAGTTTATAAGCGAAGAACTTGATGACTATTGCGTTGCTCATACGACTGGTGAAAGCGAACTTCTCAGACGTTTAAATAGAGAAACTCATGCAAAAGTTTTACAGCCAAGAATGTTGTCAGGGCACTTTCAAGGCAGGTATTTATCGATGATTTCGCACATGATACGCCCCAAAAATATACTTGAAATTGGTACATATACTGGATATTCTGCCCTATGCCTTGCCGAAGGCTTACAAGAAGATGGGCATCTTTTAACGATTGATGTCAATGAAGAATTAGAAGAGTTCGTAAGAAGTTATATCAATGAGTCTCCTCAAAAAGACAAAATTGAATTTCGAATCGGTAACGCCCTTGAAATAATCCCAACCCTTAAAGAAACTTTCGACCTTGTATTTATTGATGCTGATAAACTCAACTATGATAAATATTATGACCTGGTATTTGATAAAGTACGTAAGGGCGGGTTTATTATTTCGGATAATGTTTTGTGGAGTGGAAAAGTGGCAGACCCAAGTAAAAAAGATAAAGATACGCTTTCAATAAGAGCTTATAATCAGAAGTTACAAGAAGACTCAAGAACCGAAAATATATTATTACCCATTAGAGATGGACTAATAATTGTTCGAAAATTGTAAAAGCTAGTTACCTGTAAAAGAACCCCTATTTCCTGTATAACAATGAAAAAAATAATTGCTCTTGTATTACTTTCTATTTCGTTTACTCAAACCACATTGGGGCAGCGAGTCAACGTACCAGATGTACCTAAGAAAGTTGAGTTTGCGGGTATTACAATAAAGCTTGATGATGATGCTCAAAAACTCATACAAAAAGAAGTAAATACCCTTTTAACCCCTGAGAACAAATACTTAATTGATAAATTAGAGCGAATTCAATGGTATTTTCCAGTCATTGAATCAATTTTAGAAGAAGAAGAAATTCCCGAAGATTTCAAGTATGTTGCAGTTGCTGAAAGCTCTTTACTCCCTGATGCTATCTCAAGCTCAAATGCAGTTGGATTTTGGCAAATGAAGCAAGCTACTGCCCAAGAATTAGGCCTTAGAATAGACTCGGAGATTGATGAAAGAAAAAATATCTATGCCTCAACCAAAGCAGCAGCACTCTATCTGAAACGCAATAATCTGATTTATAAAAATTGGGTTTCAACATTATATTCCTACACACTGGGTGTAGCTGGCGTAAGTAAATTAATACCTCCTCATTGGGCAAATGGTAATGAAATTAATTTTGATGGCCAAACCGACCGTTATTTATTAAAAACCATTGCACACAGAATTGCTTTTGAATATAGAATCAATCGTATGAAAGAATCTCGTTTTTCTTTTGTAGAGTATAGAAATTCAAAAGGCAAAAGCCTAGATGATATTGCAACAATTTTCGATGTTGATGCCATCGAATTAAAAAAGCTCAACTCTTGGCTAATAGCAGATAATATCCCAAGAGATAAAGATTATTCTGTTGCTATTTTAGTACCCATTGAAAATTTAGAAAATATTCAATCGAAGCTAAGTAAACCAGTTGAACTGACTTCAAGTAATGCTAAATTTCCTATCTTAAAAAGAATAACGCCATCAAGTGCTTCTCCGGAAGAGCCTGTTTTCTACGAAATTAATGGCAAAAAAGGTATCTTAGCTCAAGCGGGTGATGATATTGCTGCTTTAGCAAGAAATGGGAAAATGAAAATACCTGACTTTTTACGTTATAATGATATGACAGCTATGGATTTAGCAGAAGAAGGTAGGATTTATTATTTACAAAAAAAGAATAAAAAAGGTCCAGTTCCTCAACATATTGTACTTCAAGAGCAAAATTTGTGGCAAATATCGCAAATCTACGGAATACGTCTTAAAAATTTATTGAGATTGAACCGACTACGTACTGTTAAACCTATCCAAAAAGGAAGAGTAATCTATTTACAAAAGAAGCGTCCAAAAAATGAGCCTATTGATGCCATTAATACAAAAGAAATAGAAGAGTCTGAAAATGTTCCGCTCAAAGAACAGTACGAAAATACTGATGAGAAGGCTATTACAAAGGAAAATACAAAAAATGACCGCAAAAAAGAGAACAAGACGCCTAAAAATAATTCCAAAAACACTAATATTCCTGAGAATACTTCGGTAGTAGAAACAAACAAACAAAATCCACGCCTAAGAGAAGAGGATGATATAATTGTTATTTCAGATAGTGATGAAACTGAAGAAAATACAAATAGAACACCAATTAATCAAACTCCTCCTGCTACAGTAAAAAACACGCCAGTAAACCCAATCCAGAGTCCAGTAAAACCTAATACAGGAAAAAACTCGACTCCTATTACTAACAATGTACAAAATTCGGGAACACACAAGGTTGAAGTTGGTCAGACCCTTTATAGTATTGCCCGACAATACAATATTACAATAAAGGAATTAGCGGAATGGAATGATTTTTCTACCACCGAACGTGTAAAGATCGGACAAGTGCTTATTGTTACACCCCCTAAAACTGGCAACAAAGTTGTTAGTTCAGAGACATCAAAGACTACTAATAACTCATCAGAAAAAAATAGTACTTCAAGCAAAATACATAAAGTACAAAGAAATGAAACATTATATAGCATTTCGAAACAATATGGGGTAACTATGAAGCAAATTAAAGAATGGAATGACATGAAAAGTGAAAATGTTAAGATTGGACAAAAAATTATTATCAAGAAATAATTATTGCCAAGAATTTTAAATTACATTGCTTGTTGACACGACTCTATTCTGTTAGAGATAATATCCAATGTAAAAAAACAATAAAATGATTTTAATTGATAATACTTGTATAAGTGAGGATGTTGCCGACAAAATGTTTGTCTGCGATTTAGAAAAATGCAAAGGTGCATGTTGTGTAGAAGGCGATTTAGGTGCTCCTTTGGAAGAATCTGAACTTCCAATTTTAGAGGAAATTTATGAACATGTAAAACCTTATCTTTCGCCAGAGGGCATAAAAGCGATTGAAGAACAAGGAAAATATATCAAAGATTGGGAAGATGATTATTCAACTCCCACCATTGGTGATAAAGAGTGTGCATACGCCATTTACGATGAAAATAAAACCTTAAAATGTGGCATTGAGCAAGCCTATCTTGATGGTAAAATTTCGTGGCAAAAACCAATTTCTTGTCACTTATACCCAATACGAATAACAAAATATGAGAGCTATCATGCAATAAATTATGATCGTTGGTCTATTTGCAGCGATGCTTGTTCGTTGGGCGAAAAACTAGGTGTACCAGTATATAAATTCCTCAAAGAACCTCTAATTAGAGCTTATGGAAAAGAATGGTATGCAGAATTAGAAAGTGAAATTGAAAGTATGAATCAAAAATAGTGAAGAAATCACAAGAAAATATTTTTGATGACATTTACGAAATAGTCAAACTTGTACCAGCCGGCCGAGTAACTAGTTATGGTGCCATTGCCAAATATTTAGGCTTAGGAGCTGCTCGAATGGTCGGCTGGGCAATGAATGCAAGTCATGGTTTGCCTGATGTTCCCGCTCATAGAGTAGTCAACCGAATTGGTTTATTGACGGGCAAACATCATTTTGGCGGTAATCGAATGCAAGAATTACTTGAAAGCGAAGGGGTGAAAGTGGAAAAAGACCAAGTAGTAAATTTCAAAGCCATATTTTGGAACCCCTCCGAAGAATTACTTTGAAGCACTTTTATTTTTTCTACAAGCATCACTGCAATATTTCACTTCCTCCCAATCTTTTTCCCATTTCTTTCTCCATGTGAAGGGTCTGCCACACACAATACATTCTTTACTTGGTAAGTTTTCTTTTTTTACTCCTCTCATCTTCTTTAAAAATACATATTATAAAACAATCTTGACCGATGATTGTTGTAAAAATGATATTATTCATCTTTATTTTATGAATTCGAGACAAAAGTACAAAACACTTACTGACCAAGAAAAAGACCGAATTATTGAAATGGCTTGGGAAGACAGAACTCCATTTGATGCCATTGAAATACAATTTGGATTAAAAGAACAAGAAGTAATAGAACTCATGCGAAGAGAAATGAAACCTTCATCATGGCGAATGTGGAGAGAGCGAGTTCAAGGACGCAGCACTAAACATTTGGCCAAATCTTTAGTGAGTGATTTTAGACATAAATGTAACCTTCAAAGAAATATTACACACAATAAAATATCAAAAAGATAAGTTGCTGATAATCATTGATTTTTGTTTTCTTTGAATTTTCCAAAATAAGTTTTCTTTTTTCTTATTTTTTCAAAATTTACAATTGCTTAATTAAAGAAAAACCGTATCTTTGCACCAAAGAATATTTTGCACTTCTTAAAACAACTACTCCCAATGAGTATTAACAAACTAGATCAAATAGACCATACCCTGCTGGAGATTCTACAAAGTAACGGTAAGATAACAAACGCTCAACTTTCAAAAGAGATAGGTCTCTCGCCTGCCCCTACTTTAGAAAGAGTAAAAAAATTAGAAACATCAGGTATCATTAAAAGTTACCATGCTCAAATAGATAGAGAAAAGGTGGGTCTTGGCGTAATGACATTTGTACAGGTTTCGCTTTCTGGCCACAGAAAAGCAGTTACAGAAGCATTTGTTGAAAAAATTGCTAAAGTACCAGAAATCATTGAATGTCATCACGTAACTGGCTCTTGCGATTTTTTACTAAAGGTTATCGCAAAAGATATTAATTCTTATCAAAAACTCATTATGGAAACAATAAATGAGATTGAAGAGGTAGCAAGTACACAAACGATGGTAATTCTATCAACCTTCAAAGACACACAGGTATTACCCGTTCCTTGATAGAAACTAACTCCAATAAAAATCCCCGAAATTCTTATTTCGGGGATTTTTTATGAAATATTTTTATCGATTTTTATTTAACTGCCCAATTTTTATCCAATTCTAGTCAGGTTGAAGTGTAGTTGCGATATATACTTCTTTCTTATTATAATTGAATACATTTGCTCCACTAAGCTTCATTTGTGCAGAAACTTGATTGGGCGTAAGTTTATACATGCTTCCCGTGACCGCATCTATCACAATTCCAATCACTCCACCTAAAATGATATTACCAAAAAACCAGCCATCTACTTTCCTTTGTAGGATTGTTTCATAAGGTTGGTAGCCTTCCATTGTAATAGATATTTTATATCCTTGCTTTGTAGAAGGTTCACCTTCAAATCGTCCATTTCTTGGTAATCCTAAAACCTTGGGTGTTTGTCCGAATTCTTTTCCATCAATAAAAATTTTAGCTCCACTTGGTTGACTCGAAACTACAATATCTTGAATTTTTCCGTGTATAATTGAAGCACAGCTTACTAATGCTCCAAATGAGAAAAGAGTCAATAATGATAAAATCGTTTTTTTGATAAGTTTATCCATAAAATAGTCTGTGGTAAAATATAAAGAAATGTAAATTAGTGTTTGATTATTTTTTTGGTAATAGTTAAGCCCTGGGCTTTTATCTTCAGTATATAGAATCCTGCTGGTAGCTCATGAATATCTATTTTTTCTGATTCATTGAAAAGAACTTGCTTCATAAAAACAGATTTTCCTTCAATATTTTGAATATAAAGATTGCCCTTAATTGGTTTAACTGTGTGATTTTTAATAAAAATTTCACCTAAAGTCGGATTTGGAAAAACTGAAATCGGTTGATTTTCATCTTCTGTTGCAAGTGGAGACAAGATTGTCAGTGAATTATCAGCCAATATCATACCTGCCCCACAAATATTCCCAATTTGCTCAATTGTATAGATTCCTCCTGCCTTAGGTTTAACTTTGATACTAACTTCTTTTAATTGAGTAGTATTTTCGGGTAAAGAACTAATTTTATAGGTAAATGGAGGCGTGCCTGTAAAGCGTAAATTAAGATTTACAAGGGTATCAAAAGCTAAAGTTTTATTACCAGTAAAACTGATTGAAGCAGGAGTTGACACACTAAAACTTTTACTTGATACTACTTCGAAAAAATCGACATTAGGCCTTACCCTAAAAAGATAGTTACTTCCTTCCTTCAAAGTATCAGATAATGTAATCTGAAATGGACTTGTCGAACTTTTTGCCAAAACTGATGGCTTGTTAAAATTACCATTCAAGTCTGATAACTCAAGTTGATAAGTCCATTTGTCTAAACTGGTATTTTTTACCGAAAAGGGAACTGTTAAGGTATTTTTTATACAAACCTTAGTGTTTTCAGCTAATTCTACGCTAATGATTGGTTGTGGAGAAACATTAATTTGGAACACATCTTTCATGAAACCTAATGAATCTACAACCGAAATTATTGTATCTTTTTTTGGTACAAATTCTATAAAGGGTTGATTAAGTATTTTATTCGACCAATTACCCGAACCTTTCCAAGAAGTATTTAATCTAACTTTCTCTCCATAATCTACTGCTAATTTTACATTTCTATTAACATTTTTAAAAACCGTAAAATTATCTCTAATGACTCCATCAGCTGCTACCCATTTAGCATAAAGTCGATTTTCATTAATAGTAAATAATAATGACCCGCCAATTGTAACATTAGAATAAACCGAACTTGGATGAGGATTGGGGTCTCCATTCCAATCTAAACGACCCGCCGAACCAACAACACAATAGATTGTCCCTTCATCTTTATTAATGATTGGTTTTGAACCTACAACATTTTCATATTTCCCATTAACATTTTGCACAGCATGGGTATTGACATCAAAAGTCATTGAGTGGCCAGTATGGCCTTTCATTAAATACGAACGTTCGTACGAATGACTATGACCATTTAGGACTAAATCTACCTTATATTTATCAAAAATAGGCACTAAACTTTCTCGAATAGCCACTAAATCGGGCTCGGCATTTGAATCATGTGAGCGTTTAGTATATGGTGGATGATGGAAGAATACAATCGTCCATAAAGATTTACCTTTATTGGCCTCTAAATCAGAAATAAGCCATTGATATTGTTTACTTCTCGCATCAGAAAGTCGATATTTTCCTTCATCTAAACCATAGGAATCAAGCGATATAAAATGGATATTACTGTAATTGAATGAATAATATTCTTTCGTATTTGAAGCAACTCCGCCCATTTCAGCCTTAGTTGGTACACTAATTACGTTAAAGTAATTTATCTTTTTATCTACTTGTCCAGTCGAAGTTTCATAATATTCATGATTTCCGGGAGACGGAAAAAAAACTGTATTTCCCAAAATACTACTTCCATAGAAATCAAAAATTTGTCTTTGGTATTCTATATCAGTTCCACAACAATAGGCGTTATCACCCAACCAAAGCCACAAATCTGTATAATTTGATTTATTCTTTAAATACTGTTCTCGAACTGCATTTTGATTCTTGACATATACTTCTTTCGAGTCATCTCCAAAGTCACCCATCGCCCAAATATTGATAGGACGAGTATTTCCTGCAGTTGGTGCAGTAATAAAGTAGAAATCTTTACCAGAAGCTAAAGTCTTTGCACCTGAAACAACTGAATAAAAATATTTTGTATTGGGTTGAAGATTCGTTAATTGAACAATGTGTTCTTGGGTAGATTCTTCAATTTTTTGAGAGAAAGTACTTGAACTTTCAGCAGTTGAGAAGTTTATAATACTATTGCTTTGAATATCGGTACGCCAGCGAATAATTACCCCATTTGAACTTAATTGCTGAAGATATGGCCCACGGGTAAGATTTTGAGCATAGAGTTTTCCATTCTGAAAACAACAGCATTGTATTATCAGAATGGAAAAGAATGCAACCTTTATTTTTTTTAGATGAAGCATTTCATTTGGTAAATTTATCCAAAAATACTTCTAAAAGGCTTAAAATTGTACAAAAGAGCTTATTTCTTTTTCTTTTCGGCTTTCAGAAGCTTTTTTGTATCTTCTATTAATTTTTTAGCTTCTTTATGAATTTCTAATTTTTTATCGGCGTTACTGAGTACCACATTAAAATATTGTAGGGCACTTTGATAATCTTTCTCTGCACTGGCAATTTTTCCTAAGCCTAAGTTCGCTCCCCAAAAATAGCCAGAATCTTTTGAATCATTCTGTAGAGCAAAATCAATTGTTTTTTGATAATATTCCTTAGCTTTTGGATAATTTCGACGGTAATTAAAATTGATATATCCTAAAATATAAGCAGCATAACGTCCTGCGGTACTTTCATAACCATATTTTGCAACGTTCACATTAGCTAATAGTTCTTCTGCTAATTTTTCAGCTTCATCTGCTTTTCCGAGCATAAAGGCGGTACGGGCTGCGTAACGATGAAAAAATGAATTATCAGGATAAATAGCATGCATTTGAGCAGCTTCATAATAAGCTTTCTGATGCTGATTTTCCATCGAATAAATTTGCATCAAAAAGTATTTAGCCTCCATTCGAGTATAAAAAGCATTGGAAGCAACATATTCTAATTGCTTGATTCCTTCGGCTTTTACACCTTTATGAAAGAAAATAAGCATGGGTTTCAATGAAGGATAATTTTCCGGAATCCACTTAGAATAATAGTTATAAAGTCCGTCACCAATGGCTAATTCAGGATTAAAATCACCGAAACCACGACACTTATCCAAATATTTCAATGCCTGTTTTCCTGCCCAAGCTGCTTTTACCCAATTTCCACGTTCGGTGTGTAAACGCCCTTTGAATGCATAAGCTGCCGCTTCGAAAAATGCCGCTTCCTTATCTCCATCGTCATCATCAAGCATTTCATCGGCTAAATCAATTGCTCTATCCATATTAGCAAAAAAGGCATCATCGTGCGATTCATCTTTGGTATCAGGAACAATTTTCCACCATTCATTCAAACCAATCAAGAAAAAACCAATGGGGTGCTCAGGATATTTAACGGTCAACCACCTAAAATCACGTTCTGCGGCATCGAACTTGAAATTATACATATTATTGATTGCTTGTGTGGCTTCAATCTGAATGGCCCTATTAGCTAAAAGAACCTCATGTTGTTTTTTCTTAGTAGTACCACCAAACCAAGAAAACTGTGCTTGAGCAAGCTGGCTCAATAGCACCAATAATAATATAGCACTTAAATTAATAACTCGTTTAAAAAATATTGGATTCACGATATTCATACTTTTGGATTTATGCATCTTTAACGCTTGATTTTGCATCAAATTATGCAAACCTTAAAATTTTCTTAAAATTATTTTACATAAAATATTCACCACTTTGAAGTATTCAATACACAAAGGTAATTTCAAATCAATTTACTAACTTGCATTTTGATTTAAAATTGCAATCAAATGAAGCAAATTAGAGACAAAACGTTCGTTCCTTTCATCGAATCCGAATCACTTCAAAACAGAATCAAAGAGTTAGCTCAAGAAGTTAACAAAGATTATGCTGGAAAAAATCCTCTTTTAATTGGCGTGCTGAATGGTTCCTTTATGTTTGTTGCCGATTTGTTCAAATCAATTGACATTGAATGTGAGGTGACATTCATCCGAGTGTCTTCCTACCAAAGCACCGAATCTACTGGAAAAGTAAAACAAGTATTAGGTTTAAAAGAAGACATTAAAGACCGTCATATAATAATTGTTGAGGATATTGTTGATACTGGAATGACAATGCAAGAAATTTTAGGTCAGTTAGCTTCAAACCAACCAGCCTCTATCAAAATCATGACCATGCTTTTTAAGCCAGAAGCTTTAAAAGTACCACTGAAACTAGACTATGTGGGTTTTGAAATTCCAAATAAATTTGTATTAGGTTATGGACTAGACTATGATGGTTATGGCAGAAATACCGATACAATATACGTACTCAAAGAATCATAATACTTTTTAAATAAATTATATTCAAAAGGCTGGAATTCAATAAATTACATTTGTCTATTCGGTAATGATAAAATGAAAATAATTATCTAAAAATGCTTGTTTTTCTTCGAAAAAGCGATTAGTTTAAAGTTGAAAAATCTAATCTCTATCCCATTACAACTATGGACTACGAAGACGAAATTCTTTATAAGGTTTTAGTAAACCACGAAGAACAATATAGTATTTGGCCTGTTGTTAGAGAAAACCCTTTAGGCTGGAAAGATATAGGTAAAACTGGAACAAAAAAAGAGTGTCTTGAGTATATTGAGCAAGCTTGGACTGATATGAGTCCTCTTTCGCTCAGAAAAAAAATGGGGGGATTCTGAAAGTATCCTCCCATTTTTTTAAATAAATTATCACAAACTAAACCCTAAAAAAACGTGAAGAAACTACTAACGTTGCTCTTCTTATTGGGCTATTTATATCAATCTAATGCCCAAAAAGATTATTTTTTTCCTAAAAAACAGCTAAACCCTGCAATTCCAACACCCGAGCAATTTCTTGGCTATGGTATCGGTTTGCATCATACTCGACATGATAAATTAGTGGAGTATATGCGTGAACTCGACCGAGTATCTGACCGAGTAACGGTACAAAAAATAGGAGAAACTAATGAGCATCGAGAACAAATAATTGTAACATTTTCAGCTCCTGAAAATATCAATCGCTTAGAAGAAATTAGAAAAGAACACTTAGCCCTTACTGACCCTTCAAAACCAATGCCTGATACACAAAAAGCTCCAGCGATAATCTGGTTGGGATACAATGTGCATGGCAATGAACCTTCTGGTGGAGAAGCTTCTATTCTTACTGCCTACTATTTGACGGCAACCCAAGACCCAGAAGCACTCAATTGGCTGAAAAATGCGGTAATTTTAATGGAACCCGTAATTAATCCCGATGGCCGTGACCGACACACCCATTGGGCAAATATGCACAAAGGCGACCCAATGGTTGCTGATGCCAACGACCGTGAACACAATGAGGTCTGGCCGGGTGGACGAACGAATCATTACTGGTTTGACTTGAACCGTGACTGGTATTTGGCAGTAAATGTAGAAAGTAGAAATCGCTTGGCGTATTATCATCAATGGCTGCCAAATGTTGTAACAGATTTTCACGAAATGGGTACCAATGCCTCTCATTTTTTTGAACCAACTAAAGAAAATGCCGAAAATCCGCTTGTGCCCAAAACTGTTTATAAAGACCTAAATAGCAAATTTGCCAAATATTTTGAGCAAGCTATGAATGAAATAGGATCATTATATTATACTAAAGAATCTTTCGATAATTTCTATCCCGGCTATGGTTCAAGTTACCCTGATATGGAAGGTGGTTTGGGACTTTTATTTGAACAAGCAAGTTCACGCGGACATTTACAAGAAAGTCAAAACGGAGATTTAAGCTTTGGATTTACTGTTAGAAATCAATTAGTGAATGCTTTAGCTACCATTAGAGCATCTTTGGTCGAAAAAGAAACTTTACTAAAGCATCAGCGAAACTTCTTCAATGAAACTATTGCTCAAGGACAAAAATTTCCAACAAAAGCATATATCATCGGTGATTCTTACGACCAAAGCCGCAATAGAGCTTTTTGGGATTTATTACTTCAACACAATATTGAGTTTTATCATTTGAATAATGATATGAGTGAATCAGGCCAGACTTTCAAAAAAGGTAAAGCAATCCTTATTCCTTCGGCACAGCCTCAATATCTAATGGTTCGCTCTATTTTCGACCGCCCAACTACCTTCGCAGATAGCTTATTTTATGATGCATCGGCTTGGAATTTAGCTTTAGCCTATGGTTTACCACACGCCGAAATAAAAGGAGCATTTTCAAAAGGTGAACGAATTACGAAAGCTGACTTAAAGCCAAATCCAAATTCATTCAATAAAAGTGAGTATGCTTATCTTATTGATTGGACAGATTACTATGCACCAAAAGCTTTAAATCAATTACTAGAAAATCAAATTCTCACTAAAGCAGCATTCAAAAAATTTAGTATTGGAGGAAAAGAATACGGACACGGAACATTACTTATTTCGGTGCAAAAACAAAAGATAAGCTCTGAAGAATTATTTCAAAAACTCAAGCAAATTTCACAAAATACAGGTGTTAATATAGAGCCTGTATCAACAGGCTTTAGCAGTACTGGAATTGATTTGGGCAGTAATAGTTTTCAATCCGTAAAAAAACCACAAGCCATGATGCTTGTTGGTGGAGGAGTAACTGCTTCTGAAGCGGGAGAAGTTTGGCATTTACTCGATACAAAAATTGGTATGCCTATAACGAAGGTAGAAGTTTATAATTTTGCACGTTTGAATATCAATCGCTACAATACGATAGTTTTAGTTGGTGGAAACTATTCAGCGTTAGATAAAGCATCTGCTCAAAAACTAAAAGCTTGGGTAGCAAACGGTGGTACGCTTATCACCTTAAAAACAGGAACTGAATGGGTAATTAAACAAGATATTGCGAAAGAAAAGTTAAGAGAGGTAAAAGCAGATAGTAGTAGAAATAAAACTCGAATCGCATTTGAAGATTTTCAAGCTGCTGAAGGAGCCAAACAAACAGGTGGAGCTATTTTTGAAGCTGAACTTGATATTACTAGTCCAATTGGTTTCGGTTATACTAACAAAAAAATGGCTATTTACAGAAATAACAATACAGTTTTAGAGAGAAGTACGGGAGCTGCAAACTCTGTTTTAGTCTATACTGCCAACCCACGAATTACGGGCTATGTACATCCAGAATCTTTGAAAAGAATTGCCAATTCGGCGGCAATAAATATAAATTATGAAGGAAATGGTCGGGTAATTTTATTTTCTGACGACCCAAATTTCAGAGGAACTTGGTTTGGCACGAA
The DNA here is from genome assembly GCF_000263195.1 of Emticicia oligotrophica DSM 17448. GTDB lineage: Bacteria > Bacteroidota > Bacteroidia > Cytophagales > Spirosomataceae > Emticicia > Emticicia oligotrophica. The sequence continues at coordinate 3,857,276 of NC_018748.1, read as the reverse complement.
TAAACTTTTCCTAAACGCCCTTTTCTTTGGAAGTAATATAAGCATGGGAGGACAATTCGCTGAGGAAGAATAATTGTTGAAGAAGTAAAAAATAAATGGGTTGGCGAAGGCCAACCCTTTATCTGTTTACTAACCTTAAAAAATAGATATAAATTTAATTCTTGTTCACTACAAACTTCACAGTATCGGCATTAATACCCGTAAAAATCCCTAATCCATTGATAATGCTTGTTGGAGGTGTACTAAGATTCTGAGAGGTAGTACCTGTGGCTTGATACAAAGCAGCATATTCGCCATTTACACGGTATAAAATAATATCGTGCTTTCCGAAAAATTGGAAACTTTGCGAACGAACAACATTCGAGCTACCAATAAGTGGTTCATTGAAAAATCTAAAACTTGGAAAACTTGACCCAGATGGCGGGATAATAATTTGCACACGGTTTTCCTCTACATTTTCAACAGCTACAAAATGATAGTAATTATTTGGATTACTCCACGTTAAATTGACCGAAGTATTTTCTTGGTTAAATCCTCCACCCGGACGAATCCCTCCTCCACTCCCTGGAGTGAAATTTGATAAATCAATTTGAGTGCGTGAAATTTCGGTTTTATCACTTTTGAAATTTATGGGTTTACTTGGAATTTCAGTAGTTGCTCTAACTTTTCTACCTTTGAAATCAAATTCTAACGAATACGTGGTGCCTGCTGGGCCAATTAGTTCATTATTAGCTGATGTGTACAAGCCACTTCCCTGAGAAGAAAGTGTAAACGTTTTTCCATTACTACCAATAATTTTGATAGAAACTCCATCAATTGGCTGAGAAACACCCTCAGAAGTATCTGAATAAGGGATTTCTGAATAAAGTTTTAGACTTACTGGGTGATTAGGGGCTAAATATGCCTCAACAACAGGCTTATCGCCTGGGTTAATCACGGTATTTGTTTCTGTGCAACTCCCCAAAAATATTAGGAAACTCAACAGGAAAAAGCTGATATTTATATTTTTCATTTTAGAAAACACTTTAATTTTTCTTGTTCTTTATCAATTACTTCAATTTCCAACTTAATGTAACGTTTGGTGTAATACCTAAATACTTCACATTAGTAATCTGCAATGCAGTAATATCATCTTCTTTAATTACTTGGAAACGCTTATACCATACATTACTACGGTTATAAAGATTAAATATTGAAAAAGTTACATTGAAATGAGAGCTAAAATTATATGTTGCCGAAACATCCATTCGATGATAAGCAGGAAAACGGTTTGCATTTTTATCTGAAGGATTTGTAAAGTTTTTCACTGAACCATCCAAAAGCACTAACTGATATGCTCCCAAAATAGAAGTATATGGGCGGCCCGAAGAGTAAATCCAAGTAGCAGCAAAATCCCACCTTTTATATTTATAAGAGCCAATTGCCTTAAATTGATGGCGAACATCTTGGTCTGAATAATAAGGTTTATCAGAAAAAGCAGAGATATTTCTTTTGGCTTCTGCCAAAGTATATCCAATCCAACCATTGAAATCTCCAAACTTTCGCTGAATCAACACATCAACTCCGCGTACAATCTCTGAACCATTAAAAAACGTTTCTGATACACTTAAACCTCGACCAATTTTAGGCACAAAACGCAATGTATATTCTGTGATATTTGTACTATTTTTCTGGTAGAATTCTACATCGAACAAGTAATTTGCTAACTCATAGCTTCCTCCTAAAATTAAATGATTTGACTTCGTAACGGGCAAAGACTCGGCATTTGAAAGAATCCAAAAATTACGATTTCCTTGTGAAATATCTTCTCTGTTTATTTGCTTAACAAACTGATAATAAACACCCGCCGCAGCTTTCAATTTAAATTGTTTTGTGATATTTAGGTTCGCTGAGAAACGAGGCTCAACGTAATTTTTCTTTGTTACATCAAAATTAGTAATGCGTACCCCCGGAATTAAATGCAGGCGTCCGTCGAAGAGTTTTATATTATCTTGAACATAAAATGTGGCGGTAGCTCCTTTATCATTTCGATTCAAAACCGTAATTGTATCATTTTGACTGTAAGTATATTTAATAATGTTTTTAGTATATTGTAAGCCAAAATCTAACTTATTCCCTCTGAAAGCTTGCCACTCGAAATCGGTTTTCGCGGTAAAATCATTTAGATTATTATCTTCTAACTGTCCGATTTTCACATCTCGACTTGTGCCATCTCGAGTAGTTGAAATAGTTCGACTATTATCACGCGTACTATAATAATTGGAGTAACATATCAATGAATTACTATAAAATTTATCACTCCAACGTCTTGACCATTTCAAACTACCACCTAAATTTCCCCAGTTGGATACATCGGTATTTGAAGTATTAAGTCCGATGTTTCTTCCACCAAAGCCTCCTAATCCTCCCAAATTCGAACTAGAAGAATTATCCATATTATCAGTTCCATTATACAAACTGAGTGAAATAATGTCTTTTTTATTGGGAGTAAAAGTAAGTTTTGAATTCAAGTCGTAGAAATAAGAACTTGCCACCTGGTTCGCACTAAAACTACCGAAACGTCCACCACCAGGAAAACCAGGACCTTGTTGTTGCTGCGTTTGTGTCTGATTTTCACTTGTAAACCGCTTAAATAACTTATTATATAATGGTCCTTTATATGATCTACGAGCAGCTACCAAAAAAGTAAAGTTTTTACCAATTGGGGTTTCAATGTAAGCATTCGTACTTAATAAGCTTAAATCCACACCAGAATTAAACTCTTTTTTATTTCCATCTTTACCTGTAATTTCAGCAACGGCTGAAATACGACCACCGAATTTCGCATCAAAACCACCTTTATAAAGCTGAATATCTTTTATTGCATTATAGTTAAAGGCAGAAAAAAAACCAAAAAGGTGGTCAACATGATAAACTGTAAATCCATCATAAAGCACCAATGTTTGGTCTGGCGTACCTCCACGTACATAAAGCCCCGAGGAAGATTCATTTGAAGCACTTACACCTGGCATTAATTGAAAAGCTCTGAAAGGGTCACGCTCACCAACATTTGGCAATTTAGCAATGTTTCTTGGGGTCATTTTTATCATACCCACAATTTCATTTGCTTTCAAAACCTCGGTCTTTTCACCCTCAACTATCACCTCATCGAGCATATCAACTGCAGGCTCAATTTCAATTTTTAAATCATTTACATCAAGCTTAGGATTTAGATGATAATCTCGTGTCCGGTAACCCACATACGAAATCTCTAATGTAACGGTATCTGATGGCACTTTGAGAAGGGTAAAATATCCATCAACATTCGACTGACTACCTATTTGTTCGCCTTTTACTTTAACCGATGCAAAAGGAAGATTCTCGCCATTAGTGATGTCTATGATTCTTCCTGTAAGTGTAAAATTGGTCTTATCAGCCTTTCCATTATACTGTTTATCTACAATGGTTTCAATCTTTGCAGATTTTGGGACAATGCTTATAAATCCATTTTCATCAATAAATTGCTTGAGTGGTAGTTTTTTCAATATTGACCTCAAACCCGATTCAATCGTTTCATTCGAAAACCAGTGAGTAACATTATATGACTTCAACAAATCTTTATCATAAAGTAGTTTTAAGCCATACTTTTCTTCTAAATCAGCTAAAATGGTAGTTAACGGAATATTATTGTAAAACTCATCTTTGATGACCTTTGTGTTTACTTCCGCCATTTTAGGCACTTGTGCGGCTGATTCTTTTGGTAAAAAAATAAGTAGTAATAGAAAATAAAGAAGAAATCTTTTCATTATCAACGTCTATTGGTTTGGTTCAAAAACATAGACGAAAGCATTTGTTTAGCCGATGCATAAATTAAAAAAAGTAGAGAAACTTTAATCTTTTATGTCTCCTTATGACACCTTTGTTGGTGATATTATGGTTTAAAAATTTCTGTTCAGTTTTACTAATAGGAATTTTTCCTTTGAATAAAATAAAATTCCAGTTTTCTAAAAAGTCGAATCTTACTTAAAGCGAGAATAACAAAATGATGACTCTACATAGTCTTTCAAGTACGCAATAAATCCTAGTTAAACATTCTAATTTGCTTATCTATTCCGAATGCTCAGAATCAGCTCTAAGTAGCTTCATATTAAATTTTGCATTTTTTTACGAAATAATTTGCAAGTGTTCTAATATAAATTTACCTTCGCAAGTAATTGATTATCAGTCAATTTACTATAACTAACCCCTAAAATAAATAAAATGGATTTTCGTACTGAAATTGAAGTGGCACCCGCTCGCTTCAAAATCAGCACTGACTCAAAAATCATGACCGTTGGTTCGTGTTTTTCCGAGGTCATAGGTAGTCAGTTAACTGACAATAAACTACAATGCCTTTGTAATCCTTATGGCACTGTATTTAACCCCGCTTCGATATTCAAGCTAATTAGTCATAGTTTGCAAAATCAACCCATTTTTAAGCATCTTATGCTTGAAAATAATGGAATATGGCAACATTATGATTTTCATTCGAAGTTTTATGCCCATTCGAAAGAAGAGCTTGAAAAAGAGTTAAACCTTACGCACAGAAACGTAAATCAGTTTCTTCGTAAAGCAAACTTTTTAGTCATTACGCTTGGCACATCAATTGTTTATCAGCTCAAGGAAAACAGTCAAATTGTATCAAATTGCCATAAAACACCTGCTTCGCACTTCAAAAAAGAACTACTCAATGTAAAGGACATTATCATGAAATTCCGTCCGATGTATGAAACTTTGAAAATGCAAAACAATAAGATAAAAATCTTGTTGACCGTGAGCCCAGTACGCCATACGCGTGAAACACTCCAACTCAACTCCGTAAGTAAGAGTATTCTCCGTACTGCGTGCTATCATTTGGAGCAAGATTTTAGCGATGTACATTATTTTCCTAGTTATGAAATCATGATGGATGACCTTCGTGATTATCGTTTCTACAAGGCAGATATGATTCATCCGAATGAGCAAGCAGAGCAATATATTTTTGAGAAATTTGCAAATACTTACTTTACCGAAGACTTAAATATTTTCCTAAAAGAGTGGAATAAAGTAAAAATGTCGCTTAATCATCGTCCTATTCAAGTTGATACGCCTGCTCATCAAAGGTTTCTCAACGATTTGCTAGAAAAACTAACAATTTTGAGTAATAAAATTGATGTTACCAGCGAAATTGAGTTAGTACGTTCGCAATTAGTGGCGGCATAAAAAACTCAACAAAAAACTGTAAAACGATGTAACAATTGCATCGTTTTATAGTTTTTTTGTTTAAAAGCCTATTCAAAATGTTTGGTAACACCTTTTTAAAAGCAAAGTGGCAAAACTTAGTAATGGCCAATTATGAAGTTTCGCCAGAAATTCTAAAGAAACACCTCCCCTACAAAACCGAACTCGATTTTTGGAATGGTCGGTGCTATGTAAGTTTAGTGGGCTTTCAGTTTTTCGATACGCAGGTGCTAGGTATTAAATTCCCCTTTCATACTAACTTTGAAGAAGTGAACCTACGCTTTTATGTACGCTACAACGATAACGGTGAATGGAAAAGAGGAGTTGTTTTTGTGAAAGAAATCGTACCAAAAGCTATGATTACTTTGATTGCCAATTCACTTTACAGGGAGAATTACGCAACCCACCCTTGCAATCATAAGATTATAACAGATAATCATGAAATATCTGCACAATACGAGTGGAAGTCGCGTTCTGGTTGGAATAGTTTACAAGTTTGGTCAGATTTAACTCCACAAACCATAAGTTTAGGAAGCGAAGAAGAATTTATCACAGAACATTATTGGGGTTATGCGGCTTATTCTACACAAAAAACCAATGAATATCAAGTACAACACCCACGTTGGTTGGTACATAGAGTGAATAAGTACCAAATCTTGTGTAATTTTGAGGAACTTTATGGTAAAGAATTCGCTTTTTTAAAAGATAAGCAGCCAATTTCAGTACTTCATGCTCAAGGCTCAGAAGTGGCAGTCCTGAAAGGAAAAATAATTACTTAGACCCGTACATTACCCCGTACAACAATACAAAAATGGGAGAACTAACCATCACTAAAGAAAAAGTGCTACAAGCCCTCAGTACAGTTGAGGAGCCTGATTTAAAGAAAGACCTAGTTACGCTCAATATGATTAAAGATATTGAGGTAGGAGTAAATCAAGTAACATTCACGGTTGTTCTAACAACCCCAGCATGTCCGCTCAAAGAACTTATCAAGAAAAATTGCGTTGATGCTATACATAAACACCTAAACCCTGATGTTCAGGTTACAGTTAATATGACAGCCGACGTAACCTCTATCAGAAATAATGCACCTGTATTATCAAGTGTAAAAAATATCATTGCTGTATCCTCAGGTAAAGGTGGAGTAGGAAAATCTACTGTTACAGTAAATTTGGCAATGGCGTTAAAAAAATCGGGTGCTAAAGTTGGTATTATTGATGCTGATATTTCTGGGCCTTCAATTCCGATTATGTTTGGTGCTGAAGATGTACAACCATTGATTACACAAAAAGATGGTAAAAACATGATTAACCCAATCTTACAATATGGCATTAAAATGATTTCTATTGGTTTCCTAACACCGCCCGAAAGTGCAGTTGTTTGGCGTGGGCCAATGGCTAGTCAGGCACTACGACAATTTTTTGGTGATGTTGATTGGGGCGATTTGGACTATTTGTTAATTGACCTTCCTCCGGGCACTGGTGATATTCATCTTACCCTTGTTCAAACGGTTCCACTTACAGGAGCTGTCGTTGTCACAACCCCACAAAAAGTAGCTTTAGCCGACGTTACCAAAGGTGTTTCAATGTTTCGTCAGCAGCAAATCAATGTGCCGATTTTAGGTATCGTTGAAAATATGGCTTACTTTACTCCTGCTGAATTACCCAATAACAAATATTATCTTTTTGGTAAAGATGGGGGAAAAAATATGGCGGAAAAACTCCAAGTGCCACTATTAGGGCAAATCCCGATTGTACAAAGTATTAGAGAGGGTGGTGATAATGGCCGCCCAGTGATGATGGATGACGAACCAATTGTTAGTCAGGCCTTCAGAGATGCTGCTGAAGAATTAGCTCGTCAAGTGGCAATTCGAAATGCTTCTGGTCAAAAAACAGCCCGAGTTGAGGTAAGATAAACCTTTATTATTTTTGAACTTATTTTATTTGAATGCTTGTAGTTAAAGAAAGTTTTTAACCAAATTATTTCTTTCTTTTAATTCCTGCTATTTTTTATTACTTTTACAAGGATATATTTGCTGAAAATAAGCTTAGATGGAAAATTTATTAGAAAAAGTAGAGAACGCACTGAATAGCGTAAGACCATATCTACAAACTGATGGAGGCAATGTGAGAGTTGTAGAAGTAACCGAAGATTTAACAGCTAAAATCGAATTATTAGGTGCTTGTGGCACATGTCCAATGTCTTCTATGACTTTTAAAGCAGGCTTAGAAGAAGCTATTTTGAAAGCAGTACCTGAAATAAAGAAAGTTGAAGCTCTTAATCTAACTCCAGCTTTTTGAAATAAATTGGATTTTTTATAGAAATTACGTTTAAAAATCTAAGCCACTTGTTTTTACAAGTGGCTTTTTTATTAACTTGCAAACAGAACTAATTACGAAAGTATTTTTCATTTATGCCATGTTATTTCCTGAATGGAACTCTACTGGCAGAGCCAAACTGTGAACAAAACTTAATAATGACAAACAAAATCAGAGTCGGTGTTTTTTTCGGCGGACAAGCACGAGAAAGAGAAATTTCTTATTTAGGGGGAAAGACAGCTTTTGAACATATTGACAAAGCTATTTTCGAACCTGTTCCTATTTTTGTTGATAGCTTGGGGCATTTCATCCAAATTAATCCTGAGCTACTATATGAAGATTCAATAAGAGATTTCTTTCCATCTAAAAATCTGAACCGAGGCTTTAGAGTATATATAGAGTCATTAGGAGAACTCAACGAAACACAACTATATAAACTCATTTATAAAGTTGGTAAGCAAGTTCAGCCGACAGATTTCTCTAATTTAATGGATTTTGCATTTGTCATTATGCATGGTCCTCAAGCAGAAGATGGTGCTATACAAGGATTATTAGAATGGTATGGAATTCCATACATGGGCCCTGGTTTAATGGGTTCTGCGGTGGGTATTGACAAACCCATGCAAAATAAGCTACTTTCACTTGTAACAGGCCAAAAAAAGAAAATGGTTACTTTTACTCGTGATGAATGGCAAGTGGCAGACCGCTCGAAATTGTTTACAGATTTAATTAATAATATAGGTTTTCCATTCGTGGTCAAAGCTCCTCACCAGGGTTCATCTATTGGGGTGGCAATTGTTAGAAAGAGAAGTTTAGAAGAATTTACGAAAGCCATTCAACAATGTTTCTTCGAAACAACTTTCTTGAAACGAGAATGGGAAAAAATGACTGACCGCCAGAAAAGGCATTTAATGGAAAAAACCTCGAACCTAGACGAAGGTATTGGCTTTCCACTTTATGTCAACGGAAAAATTCTACATCACCCCGCTGAATTGATGGAAGAATTAGATGCACTTCTATTTACTTTAGATTCAGTAACTGCCATTTCAGCAAATGCTGAAGACCACGTAATGATTGAAGAATTTGTGGTAGGACAAGAGTTTTCGTGCGGTGTAATTCAACATGACGACGGAACAGCTTTAGCCTTACCTCCTACCGAGATTTACGGTGAAATTCAAACTTTTGATTTCAAATCTAAATATAAGTCAAACGTCACAAAAAAGCGTATTCCAGTAGAAACGAGTATAGAAAACCTAAACAAAATTCACGATAATTTGCTTAAAGCTTTCAATAATTTAGGATTTAGCGTGGTAACTCGTATTGATGGTTTCTTAACTCCCGATAGCCGTGTATTACTACACGACCCAAATACCTTACCCGGTATGTCGCCAGCCTCGCTTATTTTCAAGCAAATGGCAGAAATCGGTCTTACCGTGACACAATCAATTACTTATTTCGTAAGACAGTCTATCCGTGAGCGTATCAGAAGTGGTAAAAATACAGTTGCTCTGAGAAATCTTTTAGAAAAAATTGATAGTCTGATTGAAGGAAGAGTAAGTGCTCATAGAAAGAAAGTAGCTATTATTTTTGGTGAAACTGACGAAGAATACAAAACTGCTCAAAGAAAATTAGGAGAATACGCTTCTTCAGTAGCTTATGAACCAGTATGTGTATGTGCGGCTCGAAATGGCCAAATGTATAAAATTCCTGTAAACTTAATGTTTAAGGCTGATATTCAAGATTTTGGACAAAATATTGGTAAATCTAAACACCCATTTATTGCAGAAATAATAAGAAAAGCCGAAAAAATTACTAATAAATATGCAGGTAGCTTTGATACACAAGTAAAAAAGCTTTCTGAAACTGAACTTGCTGAAAGTGTACAATTTATTTTCCAGTGTGATTCAGATACATTAGTTGAATTATAATTACTATCAAGCATAAAAAAACTCCATCTTCAGAGATGGAGTTTTTTTATGCTTTTAATTTTCTATGATTAGTTACAATATTCACGAATAACATTATAAGCGGCAGAATATCCCAACTCACCCGCACGGCTAAGGTCATAACAACCAGCGTTTTCATCGCCCAAAGCATGTTTGATTATACCTCTTACATAATATGCCTCGGCGTATTTAGGGTTCAATTTTATGGCATTTGAACAATCCTGTAAAGCTTCTTTTTGAAGTCCCATAGATGACCGCACCAAACCACGTGAAAAATACGCTTCAGCGTAAGTAGGGTTTAATTCGATAGACTTATTTAAGTCTAAAATCGCTCCTTTACCATCACCTGATTTGAATTTAGAAATACCTCTGCTATAATAAGCCTCTGAGCGGTCTTCTGAAAATTCATTAATTCTACTTTTTTCTTGTACTACACTTCGAAGTTCGTCTAAAGTTTTTTTAGTAATTCTTCCTGTATAGTATACTTTTGAGTCAATGCTCATGTTATCTACTTCAATCGCTTTCGTTAAATCGGAAGTAGCATCTTTTTGATTTCCAAGTTTACTATTACAGAAGCCTCTTCCGTAAAATGCACGTACATTTTTAGGGTCAAGCTGAATGGCTTTATCATAATCATTCATTGCTCCTCGGAAATCTTCAATTTTAGTTTTGGCAAATCCACGATTAAAATAAGATTCACTGTCTTCTGGGTTCAATTTAACTGCTTCATCAAAATCTTTAATTGAACCAGCAAAGTCATTGATTTTTAAACGGCTAAAACCTCTGCTTGCAAAAGATTGAGAACGCTTCGGATTCATATCAATCGCCTTTGTGAAGTCGGTGATACTTCCTTGATAATCTTCTAATCGAGATTTACATGCCCCTCTAGAGAAAAAGGCCTGATACATCTTATCATCTTCAGGATTCAATTCAACAACCTTCGTAAAGTCTTGGATGGCACGACGATAATCCAATAACTTGGCCCTTGTCATTCCACGGTAAAGATAAGCCATTGCATCTTCAGGATTTAGTTCAATGGTACGGTTATAATCTTGAAGTGCCGAACGGTGGTCATCTTGTTCACTTTTGCTTTTTCCTCTATAAAGATATGCTAAAGCATTTTTAGGGTCAAGGTCAATCGTACGGTCAAAATCTAAGATTGCTCCACGATGGTCTTTTAATTGCTGCTTCGCCAAACCACGGTTGTAATAACTAGCCGCATTTTCAGGATTCATTGCAATCGCCGTACTATAGGCTTGTGATGCACCAATATAATCACCTGCTTTACTTTTATTTACTCCAATTTCAAAATATTCTGATGCCGTTTGCTGAGCATTAACTTTTGTAATACAAACAGCAAAACAAATGGTTAATAATGGGAACAGTAGTCTTTTCATATAAATTTTTAGGTAAGTTTCAATTAAGTATAAACATTATTTAACGTGAATATCTTATTTGTGATTTATTACAACAGTTTTAATTTAGCAAAGATAAATTTTATGCCTATTTACTCAATAGTTTTTATCAAAAGATTTTAAAAATATGACAAACAATACCGTTTAATAATTTTACACTTAAATAGCTTGTTGTTTTTACATTTTTTTAGATTTTTACATAATCAATTATTTTTGAGTAAAAATAATTAGACTTACGTTGCACAATAAATCCAAATTCTATGAAAATCATGCGTTTAATCGCAAGTACGGTCATTATTTTATCTCTACTTGTTGCTTGTAACTCTTCAAAAAAAACTACCAATAATAAAAGTAAAAAAGACCCCGCAGCCGCTGAAGCGGCAGCAAAGATTGGCAAAATGCTGGATTTGTTAGCTACCGATTTAATTGGTGCATCGAATCAAAAGGCAGAGATTGTCAGAACTGCGGATGGCATTAATATTACATTCCAGCCAGATTTTTATTTTGAATCTAGTTCCGAAAAATTAACTGTCGATGCCAAAGGTGTCCTCGACGATATTTCAAGTGTGTTGAGCCAATATCCATACACAGAAATTTTTATAGAAGGGCATGCCGATAGTAGTGGAAATCAGTTGAATAATAAGAAGCTTTCAGAATTAAGAGCCAAAACGGTTGCTTTGTATTTTAAAGCACATAATGTAAATGCAGACCGAATTGCGATTGCGGGTTATGGAGCTACAAGACCCGTTGAAAGTAATAGCACCCCAGAAGGCAGACGTAGAAATAGAAGAGTCGTGGTGAAAATAAATGCTAATGAGAAAAAGTTTTTAGCTTCACAAGAAGCTGCTAAAGGAACAGTTGTAAAATAAAAAGCTAGACTGTACGAAAAGTTTCTGTGAAACCAATCACAGAAACTTTTTTATTGTAGTAAGAAACTAAAATTTATTAGTGATTAAAATAAAATTTGCGAAAGCCCAAATGAAAGCACAAAAACTAAGGTAGAAAGAGCCATTTGTTTAAGCATTGGGTCGGGATTTGGCAAACGAGAAACCTTTATACCATTGATAAAAAATAAAGGAAAACAAATGATATAATAATAGTTACTAGCTGCTTGCAAATAGCTAAAAATCAGCATACTAATCATACCAAAGCTCAATAAAAACCAATGATAAATAATCGCTTTAGGCTTACCTAATCGAGCCGGTATTGTCTTTTTCCCCGCACGAGTATCAGATTCAATATCACGAATGTTATTGATATTTAAAACACCCGTAGCAAACAAACCACAAGAGAAGGCAGGCAAAACATTTAGCCAAGAAAATGACTTCGTGAAAAGATAATTACTACCTAATACACCTACTAAACCAAAGAAAATAAACACTGAAACATCTCCTAACCCCGCATAGCCATAAGGTTTTTTACCTGCTGTATATGTATATGCTGCCAGCATTGAAATTAAACCGAGCCCCAAAAAGCCCAAAAAGTCGTTTTTTGAAGCATCCTTAAATGCAAAATACAATAAAGAAATACCCAAAACCAAACATAATACGACCATAAAAATTATACCATTGAGCATTTGTTTCGGTGTAATTGCACCCGACTGAACAGCACGTTCAGGCCCCACCCTACCCGCTAAATCAGCACCATTTTGTGTATCACCGTAATCATTGGCAAAGTTTGATAAAACTTGTAGGGCAATAGTTGTAAGGCAACATAAGGTAAAGATTAACCAATCGAACTTACCAACTGATGCTGCCAAAAAACCACCCATAAAAATACTCGCCAATGCCAAAGGAAGTGTGCGTGGGCGAGCTGCTGAAAGCCAATGCTTCATGATTATATAGTTATTAAAGAGAAAAAAAGAGTGAATGTAAACACGCACTCTTTTAATTTTAAATTAAAGTCCTACTGCTTTTTTAAATTCAGGGGAATCGGGTTTTACACCAGAAGCAAAGAAATTTGCAACCTCCCCTTTTTCATTTATTACATATTTGCAGAAATTCCAAGTTGGTGCCTTATCATTCCAGCCATTCATGTCTTTTTTGCTTAACCACTGATACAAGGGGTGCTGGTCATTGCCAACTACACTAATTTTTTCAAGCATTTGAAAAGTTACACCGTAGTTTTTCTGACAAAAAGTAGCAATTTCCTTGTTTGAACCTGGTTCTTGTCCTCCAAAATTATTGGCTGGAACTCCTAAAACTACAATTTTATCACCGTATTTTTCGTGAAACTTTTGCCAATCAGCATATTGTGGGGTATATCCACATTCAGAAGCTGTATTAAGTACAACAATCTTTTTCCCTTTGTATTTAGCAAAATCAATGGTTTCTTTTCCATCAAGTGACTTCAACTTGAAATCATAAAATGAGCCTTTAGCCATAATATTCGAGGGTTTTGCAACTGCTAATTGCTTATTTGAAAATAAATGTTTGATAATTCTGAAACTCATAAGACTTCCAACTGCTAAAACTGATACTGTTACGATAATTAATTTCTTTTTCATATTTTATTAAAGGTTACATACGTGTAGGTACTTGTACACCTAATAAACTCATTGATTTTGAAATTGTTTGAGCGACAGTTTTAATTAGCGAAAGTCTGAATTGCTGCTTATCGGCATCTGTTTCATTCATGATTGAAACTTCGGCATAGAATTGGTTAAAAGTCTTTGCCAATTCATAAACATAATTTGCAATTACTGCTGGCGAATATTCATTACATGCTTTTTGGATAACAGTCGGATATTCATTCAATAAATAAATCAATTCTGACTCTTGTTTTAAGATGTCAATATTTTTCACTTGATTATTCACTGGCACATTCATCGCCTCTGCTTTACGCAAGATAGAGCAAATACGTGCGTGTGTATATTGAATAAATGGACCCGTATTTCCTTGAAAATCAATAGATTCTGCTGGATTAAACAACATTCTCTTCTTTGGTTCAACCTTAAGTAAGAAGTATTTTAAAGCACCTAAAGCCAGCATTTGGAATAAATTTTCGGCCTCATCTTTAGTAAAATCATCAATTTTACCACGCTCACGGGTTGTTTCAGCGGCAGTTTCAATCATTTCTGCCACAAGGTCATCAGCATCAACCACTGTCCCCTCGCGAGACTTCATTTTACCTGAAGGTAAATCAACCATTCCGTAACTTAAATGATAACAACCATCAGCATACGAGCGACCTAAACGCTTCATAATGGCAAACAATACTTGAAAATGGTAATCTTGCTCATTTCCTACCACCCAAATTGATTTATCATTATGAAAATCATTGAATTTCATATCGGTTGTACCTAAATCTTGCGTGATATATACCGAAGTTCCATCCGCACGCAAAACAAGTTTTTCATCAAGCCCTTCTTCTTTCAAATCAATCCAAGTACTACCATTTTCTTTTTTGAAAAACACGCCACTTGCAAGACCTTCTTCTACTAAATCTTTACCCAATAAGTAAGTATTCGATTCATAGTAAACTTTATCAAAAGAAACTCCAATTTTTTGATAAGTTTCATTGAAGCCCGCAAAAACCCAATCATTCATTTTACGCCACAAAGCCATCACTTCGGCATCACCTTGCTCCCATTTCTGAAGCATTGCTTGTGCTTCAAGCATTAAAGGAGCGATTTTTTTTGCCTCATCTTCTGTTTTTCCTTCGGCAACTAACTGATTAATTTCTGCTTTATAAGCCTTATCAAACTCTACATAATATTTGCCAACCAAATGGTCGCCTTTCATTCCTAATGATTCAGGTGTTTCATTGTTGCCAAATTTTTGGTAAGCCAACATCGACTTACAAATATGAATACCACGGTCATTGACCAAACTTGTTTTGATTACTTCAAAACCGCCTGCTTTCAAAATACTCGAAACAGATTCGCCCAAAAAATTATTACGGAGGTGTCCTAAGTGTAGTGGTTTATTGGTATTTGGCGAAGAAAACTCGACCATTACCGACTGTCCATTTGAAGGTAATTGCCCAAATGAATCATCAGCTAAAATTGCATTAAGTGTATCAATCCATACGCCATTATCAAGTACAATATTTAAAAACCCTTGCACTACATTAAATCCACTCACAAAGCTGTTTTTATCTTTCAAATATTGGCCAATGGCATTACCCAACTCCACTGGATTTTTTCGCAAAGATTTCACTAAAGGAAAAACAACAAAGGTATAGTTTCCTTCAAAATCTTTTTTTGTGGGTTGTAAAATCACTTCCTCTTCTACTTGATACAGTGCCAAAAGTGCTTCTTGAATGGCTTTTTTTAATGATTGCTCGATATTCATAAAACTGATTTCCTTTTTTATTATGGACAAGTTTAAAAAACTGCCCTACTGGGCTGCAAAAGTACAGTTTTTTTAGAAGAAAAGTGTCAAGTTATTTGTATTTTAGCAATTCTACTAGCTAACTTTACTACTACTAACCTGCATTAATTATGAAAAAAACTTTATTTTGGCTGTGCATTACCACTATTTACAGTAATATTTTTGCTCAAAGAATCTCTCCTTCACAAGAATCTATAGAAACGGCGGCACGGCTTGCTCCCAAAACAAGCGTAATGCCCAAAAGCCACATCAAACAAGGAGGCCAACCCAATATTGAAGAATTTGGATTTAAACCAATCAAACACAATAATATCATTCCAATGGGGCAAAACGGAACAATCATGTCAGATATCAATTCTGATGAGAAATTTACTTTTGTTCATACCGAAGGATACGACCGTAGTATTAAAAATATCTGGCAAAATGATTTTAAAATAGACTCTAAATATGATTTTATCGGAGAACAAAGCGATTCTCTTTTTCATTATGCTATGTTTAATAACTTTTTAAACAAGAATAAAATAACACTCCTTAAAACATCCATCAAAACTGGGATTCAACAAAAAATTGAAGGGTCACTACCCGACGGCATCAAAATGTTTACATTCAGAGTTGTAGGAGAAGATTGTTTCGTTGCTTGCAAATACAAGGAAAGACCAGTTGTGATGATATTCCATGATGATGGAACATTTAAGGTTTTACCAAATTTATTGAACAAAAATGCTCAATTCTTATCACTATATGCCGATAACGAGAGTTTTACAGTTATTTTAAAACAACAAGCTAAAGGAACATTACTCATAAAAAAATATTCAAAAGAAGGGTTTCAACTAAGTAGTTTTACAATTCCGAATGATAAAAAACAGTTCAACGAAGCAAAAACAATAAGAATTGGAGGGAAATTATTTGTTATTGGCACCTACACAAAGGGTTTAAGTTTTAGGGTACGAGGCTTATATACAGCTTGTTTAGACGAAAACTTCTCACCTGACAAAGTAAAATACACAGAATTTTCAGAATTCTCCAACTTACTAAATCAGAAGCAAAAAGCACCGCCTTATGCCATAGTTCATCAACTTAAACTTCTTGATAATGGAAAATCAGTTATGTGTGTGTTTGATTTTTTCGATGCAAATATCTCTAATCAAGAATACACCGGAAAGGTTAAGTATCAATACAGTATGATATGTAAATTTAATAACGAGGCCCAAATTCTCTGGAATTCTGTTATCGCCCTAGATGGCCTCACATCATACATATATACCATGCGTTCTCGTACGCAGACAGGGAGTAAGCTTGACATTTTAGAATCAAATGTTAAACCTGCCATGCAGTTTTTGATAAATAAAAATCGAATCTTGGGCGGATGTCAGTTTGGGAATGTCATTTATACAAATTTGCTTGATAGTGATACTGGCGAAGTAGTTGCCAAAGGTATGTATGAAGAGGCTGGAAACGAACAAATAACTGGATTTTTGCCATGGTTCGATGATAATTTCTTGGTTTGGGGCCGCGAACGTAGAAATCTACTTGCTCGACCTTCGCTTTATATGAGAAAAATGAAAATAGTAGAGAAAATGTAGTATATTTTTGCGTTATTTGCTTAAAATTTATTGTTCAAACTCTATGAGCTTAAATTTATGAGCTGGTTACTCTTTCCAACTCAAAATAAAAATCTCATACATTCAGAAATTCTAATTCATGCTCCAATCAATGACTGGTTTTGGTTCGGCCACTGTCGAGAACACCAAAATTTCTGTAACTGTCGAAATCAAATCTTTAAATTCAAAATTCTTTGATATCTATTGCCGTATTCCACGTACGTATTCAGAACGCGAAATAGAAATCAGAAATATTCTTACCCAAGAACTTGAGCGAGGAAAAGTAGAATTCATGATGAACGTTGTACCGAAAGATGAATCAGGTGCAGCAACAGTCGTTAATCGCCCATTAATAAAGGCTTATTTCCGTGATTTACAAGCAACTGCCAACGAACTAGGCTTCGAGCCAGGCCCAACGGAACTTTTAAGAATGGCTTCTATGATGCCCAATGCATATAACAATGATTCGCTAAACGAAGCCGACGCAAAAGCAGAATGGGATTTAATGAAAACAGCCATCAATCAGGCCTTAACAAAGTGTAAAGAATTTAGAGCACAAGAAGGAAAAAATACTGCTTTTAAATTTGAAGAATACATTCAAAACATTAGTCAATTATTGTCTGAAGTTGAAGCACAAGACCCTAAACGTATTCCAGTTGTACGTGAGAGAATTGCAAAAGCAGTTGCAGAATGGTCTTCAAGCGAAAGCTTTGATAAAAATCGTTTCGAGCAAGAACTTATCTATTACGTTGAGAAATTTGATATTTCGGAAGAAAAAGTTCGCTTGAAAAATCACTTAGAATATTTCATTGCTGAATTAAAAGTTGCTTCAAACGGCAAAAAACTAAATTTCATTGCTCAAGAAATTGGCAGAGAAATCAATACCATCGGCTCGAAAGCAAACGACTCGGTGATTCAAAGGTTAGTTGTGCAGATGAAAGACGAACTAGAGAAAATCAAAGAACAAACCATGAATATTGTATAATGTTGTTTACACTGATTAAATATTGGTCAACCAGCAAATTCATATACAATTCATACTTTGATTTGCCCAGTTCTGAAAATTTAGCTAATTTTACCCCCAATCACCAAAGAAAATATCGTTTTCTTGTACGATTCCAATATTTTTTATAATCAAAATACCTAATACTTACAATGAGCCAAATTGTTAGAGTACACGCAAGACAAATTCTCGATTCAAGAGGTAACCCTACTGTTGAGGTAGATGTTTTAACAGATAACGGATATTTAGGACGTGCTGCTGTTCCTTCGGGTGCATCAACAGGCGTACACGAAGCCGTTGAATTACGTGATGATGATTCAAAAATCTATCAAGGCAAAGGTGTTTTGAAAGCAGTTAAGAATGTAAACGAAAGCATCGCTTCTGAAATCTTAGGAGCAAACGTTTTTGAGCAAAACTTAATTGACCAAATCATGATTGACCTTGATGGCACTCCAAATAAAGGTAACTTAGGAGCAAATGCTATCTTAGGTGTTTCATTGGCAGTAGCAAAAGCAGCTGCTTACGAAGCTGGCTTATCATTATTCCGCTATTTAGGTGGTGTAAATGCAAATACATTACCAGTACCAATGATGAACATCTTAAATGGTGGTTCTCACGCTGATAATTCAATTGATTTCCAAGAGTTTATGGTTATGCCTGCTAAAGCTGAGTCATTCTCACATGCTTTACAAATGGGCACTGATATTTTCCATAACTTAAAGAAAGTATTAAAATCAAAAGGTTATTCAACAAACGTTGGTGATGAAGGTGGTTTTGCACCAAACATCAAATCAAACGAAGAAGCTATCGAAATCGTATTGCAATCAATTGAGAAAGCAGGTTTCAAACCAGGCGAAGATGTATTCATCGCGATGGATGCTGCTGCTTCTGAATT